>JBDGSW010000107.1:0-1827 GCA_042217345.1 Haloarculaceae archaeon | reverse complement strand
TCCCGTCACGCCCGTTTTCGTGTCGAGTATCGCAATCAGTCGACCGACAGTGCAGCCGCTGCGGGACGATGGGTGCCGAAAAGATAGAATCATCCCGGGTCCGTCCAGGGACGGGCCGGGTGCAGCCGTGGGTTACTCCTTGCTGGTCGAGCTACCGGTCGAGTCCGACTCGGTGAGGGTCTCTGCGTCCGCATCGGCGTCGACCGCCTCGGAGTCGACCGTCTCGACGTCGTCGTCGAAGTCCGACTCGGCCTCGATGTCACTGTCTTTCATCTGTTTGAGCTCTTCCTCGACTTCCTCGCGGCCCTTCTGGAACTCGCCGATCGCCTGGCCGGACGAGCGAGCCAGTTCCGGGATCTTGTTGGCCCCGAACAGCAGCACCGCGATGAGCAGGATCACGAGCAGTTCCGGCCCACCTGGGATGCCCGGGAACAACGGGATGAATCCGGTCATGTGTACCTCATGGTAGCCCGACGGCAATTATAGGCTTTTTGCTCAGACGCACGCGCCGAGACCAACGACGAGCGATGTCACAACAGTAATTGGGCGGGTGGCCCAATCGACGTGTGTTATGGTTTCGGAAGGCGACGCCGCGCCCGATTTCACTGCACCGCTGGCCAACGGGGACATCGAGGAGTTCACGCTCTCGGACCGCCTCGACGAGGCGCCGCTCGTTCTCGCCTTCTTCCCTGGGGCGTTCACGAGCGTCTGCGCCCACGAGATGAGCGAGTTCGGGGACCGGATACAGAACTTCGAGGAGATCGGCGCCACGGTCTACGGCGTCAGCGTGAACTCGCCGTTCGCGCTCAACGAGTTCCGCGACAAGCTCGACGTCGACTTCGCGTTCGTCAGCGACGACGACAAGGAGATCGTCGAGGACTACGGCATCACGATGGACTTCGAGGAACTGGGCGTCAACAACGTCGCCAAGCGGTCGGTGTTCGTCGTCAACGGCGACGGCGAGATCACCTACGCGTGGGTCAGCGACGACCCCGGCGTCGAGCCCGACTACGACGAGATCGAGGACGCCGCCGCGAACGCCTGACGCCGCCGAACTTCTCGGCCACACCGAGTCTTTTTTTCGCTGGCAACCGACTGGGTACTCATGAGCAAGGCAGACCGCGGCGGCGACGGGCGTGTGTACAACCCCGACGCCGAGCACGCCTTCCCCGACGAGCGGGTCAACGAGGTCCTGGCCTACCTGGAAGGCGACCCCGAGGTGCAGGCCTACCTCGAGGCCCAGAACGTCAACCCCGTCACGCGCAAGCGGTACAACGACCACGGGAAGAAACACATCGGCATCGTCCGCAACCGCGCGCTCTGCCTCTACGACCTCCTGAAAGGCGAGGGCGTCGAGTTCAACGGCGCCCGCGACCAGGGCCTCGACGAGGCCGACGAGGCCGTCATCGTAGCTCTCGCAGCCGAGATTCACGACATCGGCCACGTCGTCCACCGCTCGGAGCACTCGTACTACTCCATCCCGCTGGCGGCGGACCTGCTCGATCGCATCCTCCCCGACCTGGGCTTTTACGACGTCGCGGAGGTCGTCAAGGTCAAAGGCGAGGTGCTGCACGCGATCCTCGTCCACCACGTCGAGGAGACGCCGCTGACCCTCGAGGGCGGGGTCGTCCGCGTCGCCGACGCGCTCGACATGGAGAAGGGCCGCTCGCGCATCCCCTACGAGCACGGCGGCCGCGGCATCAACACGGTCTCGAGCCAGGCGATCAACGAGGTGACGCTCCAGCCCGGCGAGGACCACGCCGTCCTCATCGAGATCGAGATGAGCAACGCCGCCGGCGTCTACCAGGTCGACAACCTGCTGAAGGC
>JBDGSW010000056.1:0-2036 GCA_042217345.1 Haloarculaceae archaeon | reverse complement strand
CCATGATGAGGCCGTCGCGCTTCTTCTCGAGCGTGTCGTGGCCCCGCTCGGAGAGCTCGATCCGGTCCTCGATCGCCATGAGGTTCTTCCGGGTCGGTTTGACGTCCTTGGCCATTGATTGGGCGAGCCTTGCCCGCCCACGCGGTTAACTCTTTACTGTTCGGCCGCGCTCGGAGCGCGCTCGGGGCGCGCCGCCGCCAGCGCGTCGATCTCGGCCTCGAACGCGTCGGCCAGCTCGAAGGGCTCGTCGAGCAATCGAGCGTCCGCGGCGACGCCGACCCGGACCCGCCCGTCGTAGCTGAAGATGCTGATCCCCAGCCCGATGCCGTTGGACTGGGGCACCCAGAACATCACGTCCGCGACGGTCTCGCCCGCGACGTCGAACGCCTCGGTCGGCCCGGGCACGTTCGTGACGACCGCCGTCGATTTGTCCCGGACGATCCCCAGCCCGAGGTCCTGCAGCGGTGCGGGCAACCGACCCAGCAGTCGGAGCATCGCGTAGACGAGAACGCCCTCGGTCCCCTGCCGGAGCGATCCCGTATTCGCGGTGATCGCCGCCAGGCGCTCGTCGACGTCGACGGTCCCGACCGGCAGCGAGACGTACCCCAGCCCGAAGTAGTTGCCCAGCTGTTCGGTGCGGCCCTCGAGCGGTTTGACGTTGACCGGGGCGGTCGCCCGCAGCCGCAGGTCGGGGTCGACCGCGCCCGACCGGGCTTGGAGGTGGCGCCGCAGTGCGCCGGCGGTCGCCGCCAGCAGCACGTCGTTGACGGTGGCGTCGTGGGCCCGGCCGATCGCCTTCACGCGGTCGAGGTCGATCGGCTCGGTCCAGGCCGCCCGCTTGGTCACGCCCAGGTCGCCGACCAGCGGCGTCGCCGGCTCGTCGCGCATCGTCAGCAGCTTCAGCCCCGACGCCGCGAGGCCGACGCCCGCCTTCGCGAGGGTCCACGCCGACCGGAGGCTCGACGGGAGCCGCGAGTCGTCGTCCCCGCCGCCGGCGCCCATCACGGTGGCCGTCGGCGAGCGCCGCTCGGCTTCCCGGTCGAACGCCACGTCGATGTGCTCGGGCGGCGCCGGGAGGTCGCCGATCGGCAGCTCGATCGAGCCCGGATCGTCGGCCAGCCACAGCACCAGAAACAGCAGCGCGAACCCGTCGGCCATGCAGTGGTGCACGCGGACGACCAGGGCGTTGCCGTTGCCGGCGCCCTCCAGCAGGAACACCTCCCACGGGGGCTTCGAGAGATCGATCGGGCGGGCCAGCAGCGTCCCGACGAACGACTGGAAGCGCTCGTCGTCCTGGGGCTCGGTCAGCGCGAGGTGGTGGAGGTGGTTCTCCAGGGCGAACGTCTCGTCGTCCTCCCAGCGCGGGCGCAGCCACAGCGGGCGCTCGACGACGCGCTGGCGGAAGCGCTCGAACGGCAGCACGCGCTCGCGGCAGATCTCCTCGATGGTCTCGAAGGCGATGGGCTCCTCGAAGGTGACGACCGCCGTGATCGCCGTGCGGTTGGTGCGGTCGTCCATCCGGTACCAGGCGTTGTCGGTGCCCGAAAGCAACTCGCGGTCGGTCACGGTGCCTCCCGGCTCGTCGGCTCACACGGGCAGGCCGGCCCGCTGGCTGCGGCAGTGCGTCGCACTCTGATCCCTCGGCGGGGTATCCGCGCCGCTGGGGATGAAGGTCCTGCCGCGTACGCCCGGGGTAAAAAGACGGGTCGGCTATTCCGCTTCGACTTCCTCGGCCTCGGTCTCGGCGGCCGCGGCGTCCTCGACGTAGTACTCCTCGATGAGGTCCTCGTCGACGCGGTTGAGCTCCTGTTTCGGGAGCATCGAGAGCAGCTGCCAGCCCAGGTCCAGCGTCTCGTCGATCGAGCGCTCCGTGCGGAAGCCCTGCTGGACGAACTCCTGCTCGAAGCGGTCCGCGAAGTCGAGGTACTTGTTGTCCCGTTCAGACAGCGCCTCGCGGCCGACGATGTTCACCAGGTCGCGCAGGTCCTCGCCCTCCGCGTAGGCGGCGTACATCTGGTCGGAGACGTCGGCGTGGT
>JBDGSW010000022.1:0-2899 GCA_042217345.1 Haloarculaceae archaeon | reverse complement strand
TCTCGCGGGCGGTGTGCATGAAGTGGTTCCCGCCGATCCCGTAGCCGTCGCCGTCGCCGCCGGCCGCGACGACCTCGACGCCCGGGTTGGCGAGTTTGGCCGCCCGCGCCACGGGCAGCGAGCGCCCGTGGATCGTGTGGAAGCCGTAGCTCTCGAAATAGCTGTTCAGCTTGCCCGAACAGCCGATCCCCGTACAGAGGAGGACCTCGTCGGGGTTCTTCCCGAGGCGGGCCATCGCCTTCTTCAGGGCGTTGTTCACCGCGAAGTCGCCACAGCCCGGACACCACGTCGGCTGGGGCTCGATCTCGGGTGTGAACTCGTCTTCCTCCGGTTCTCGTTCGTCGCCGATGGCGCTGAATGCACTCATTGGTTAGTCACCTGCCGCTGGGACGTACTTCATGTTGTTCACCGCCAGATCGGTACCCTCGATGCTGGACTCGAAGCCCTCGACGATCTCCGCCGGTTCGAACGGGTTGCCGTTGTACTTCAGCAGGCTGGAGAGCTTCGGGCCGAAGCGACCGAGTTCCTTCTGGGTGAGCCCGCGGAACTGCCCGGTCGCGTTCATCTCGACGACGAGACACTCTTCGACCGATTCGAGGAACTCCGAGACCTCCGCCTCGGGGTAGGGCATCAGGTCGCTGACGCCCAGGGCCTTCACCGAGTGGCCGGCGTCGTTGAGGCGGTCGACGGCCTCGAAGACCGTGTCCTGGTGGCTGCCCCAGGCCATGATGCCGTACTCGGCGTCCTCGGGGCCGTGGTGGGTCTGGTTGCCCTTCGCGTCCAGTTCCTCGCGGATGTCCTCGAGCTTGCCGATGCGCCGGTCCATCTGGAGGACGCGGTTGGTCGGGTCCTCGCTGATGTGGCCGGCCTCGTTGTGCTCGTTGCCCGTGGCGAGGAAGCGCCCGCCCTTCTGGCCGGGCACCGACCGCGGACTGACGTTCTCCTTCTCGCCCTCCGGGTCGTACTGGAAGCGTTTGAACTTGCCCGCGTGGTGCTCGGCGGCCTCCTCGATCTCCTCCTCGCTGAGAACCGACCCGGGGTCGGCGTCGGGCTCGCGGTCGAAGAAGTCCGCGTCGACGTTGCGGAGCTCGCCCTGGAGCTTCTGGTCGTAGATGAGGACCGTCGGGATCTGGTAGTCGTAGGCGATCTCGAAGGCGGTCCGGATCTGCTCGTAACACTCCTCCTGGTTGCCCGGTGCGAGCACGACCCGCGAGGAGTCGCCCTGGCTCGTGTAGAGGACGTGTTCGAGGTCGCCCTGCTCGGGCTTGGTCGGCATCCCCGTCGAGGGGCCCGCGCGCATGGCTTCGACGAGGACGACCGGCGTCTCGGTCATCTCGGCGAGGCCGAGCGGTTCGCTCATGAGCGCGAACCCGCCGCCCGACGAGCCGGACATGGCCTTGACGCCGGCGTGGCTGGCGCCGATCGCCAGCGCCGCGGCGGCGATCTCGTCTTCGACCTGTTCGGAGATCCCGCCGAACTGCGGCAGGTTCTGGGACATGATCGTGAACACGTCGGTCCACGGGGTCATGGGGTAGCCGGAGATGAACCGACAGCCGGCGTCCAGCGCACCGTAGGCGATCGCGTCCGAGCCCGAGACCAGCGCCTGGGTCTCCTCGGGGGCGTCGTGGTCCGGGATCTGCAGGTCGTGGGTCTGGTCGAACTCCTTGGCCCGCTCGTAGCCGTCCCGGATGACCGCGAGGTTGGACTCGAGGATGTCGTCGTCCCAGCGCTCCTCCATGATCCCCTCGTACTCCGCGGTGTCCATGTCGAGCAGCGCCGCGGTCACGCCGATCCCCGCGTTGTTGCGCATGATCTCGCGGCCGTGTTCCTTCGCGATGCCGCGCAGGTCCACGGGGTAGACGTGCCAGTCGTTCTCCTCGGCGCGCTCCTCGAGGTCGATCTCCGCGACCTGCTCCTCGTCGATGAGCCCCGAGTCGTAGACGATGATGCCGCCTTCGCGGAGGTCGTCCAGGTTCTCCGTCAGCGGTTTCAGTTCCTCGTTGCCGTAGTAGGCGTCTTCCTGGGGGTTCCGCGCGAAGCTGTCACCGAGCGCGAGGAGGAAGTTGTACCCGTCCCCGCGCGAGGCCGCCCCGTCCGGCGTGGCCCGTACTTCCACGTACGTGTGGCCACCCCGAATCCGGGACGGGTAGTGTCGGTGCGTGAATACGTCGAGACCCGAGCGCATGAGGGCCTTGGCGAAGTATCGACTGTTGCTGTCGATACCGTCGCCGGAACCACCCGCGATCCGCCATATTAGTTCCTGATCTGTCATGGATACATCGGCCGGCCCCGATTCGGGTGCCGTGAACGAAACGAGGACTGGACCCGACTAAAGCGTTTTCACTCTGTCACCGCCGAATAATCGTGAAGGATGGGTACGGACCCTCTCGCGCCGGAACTCGCGAGCGAGTGACAACCGCATGCACGGCATCGATCGTCCAGTTATGGCTAACATCGTTCTCTACACATCGGCCAACGTTCCCCCTGGCTGAGTAGGTCGAAACTATCAGCCACAGATCCGTTCTTCGACCGCCGCTCGCACGGCCGCCGAGCGGCCGCGGACTCACGACTGCCCACGAGCGAAAGAAACCCCGGCCCGGCACCCGTGCGATTACTTCGGGGCCTGGTTGTAGACGAGGTTGCGCTGGATGTCGTTGGCCCCCTCGTAGATGACGGGCACGCGCACGTCGCGGTAGACGCGGGCGATCCGGCGGTCGTGTAGCACCGATCGACCGCCGTGCAGTTGCATCGACTTCTGCGCGCAGTCGTCGGCCGTCTCCGTGGCCTTCAGCTTCGCCATCGCCGCCCAGAACCCGGCGTCGTCGCCGTCGGCGACCTGGTCGGCCGCCCGCCAGGTCAGCGCGCGGGCGGCCTCGAACTCCGTTCGCATGTCCGCGAG
>JBDGSW010000153.1:0-3061 GCA_042217345.1 Haloarculaceae archaeon | reverse complement strand
CTGGACCATGTTGATGTCCAGCACCTCGTCCTCGAGGTCGGGGACCAGCTGGTCCACGATCTCGGGTTCCTTCAGCGGCAGGCCGGAGTTGAGGGCGTCCTCCATCGAGTCGATCTCGCCCTCGGCGACCTTCCGGCCCAGCCGCGTGCGCGGTTCCCATCCGTTCCGTCCGCTCATAGATCAGCCTCCATCAGTTCCTCGCGCACTTCGTCGAAGTGCGCCGGTAGCTCCGTGGCGTCGAACTCCCCGCTGTACAACCCATCGTCGCGCTGGTCGGCGTAGTCGGCGATGTGCTCGCCGCGCGTGCGCTCCCAGTCGGCGAGCACGCTGTCGTTGTGGGGGATCTCGAGCCCCGCGTCGATTGCACCTTCCTGTACTGCGAACACCTTGCTGCCCGGGGTGGCCGTGTTCAACCCGATGTCGAGGACGGCCGCCTCGAGCCCGGCGGCGATCGCGCGCTTGCCCGCCAGCAGCCCCGTCAGATACGCGGCCGGCAGGTTCCCGGTGGGAGCCTCCCAGCCGAACTCCGCGAGGTCGCTCGAACGAGCGCTCGCGATCGTCTCGTCGCCCTGGGGCCCAGTGACGACCAGCTGCGCCGTAGTCTGCCGGTTGCTCTTGCGAGCGACCAGCCGGGGTTTCCCCGATTTCAGCAGGCGCAACCTCTGATGGTAATCCGTTCGGGCCTCGCGGCGACGCCGCATCGGCACCTTGTATCGTGGTCCTGTTGCCATGTTCAGTCACCTCCGTACTGGTTGTCGACGTACCGCTCCAGGTCGGCGACGCTATCGAACTCGCCGCCGCTGGCCTGGTCGTACAGCTCGCGGTACTGTGAGCTGGTCAGTTCGTCCGAATCGCGTAGCTCGCGCAGCCGCCTGCGCTGGGCGCGGATCCGGCTCTCCCAGTCCTCCTTGGAGTCGTGGCGACCGCCGGCCCTGCCCTTGCGGGACCCCGGGCCGGACTGGTGGCCGTAGGCGCGCTTCTCGGCGCGCTCGCGGGCGCGACCGCGCGAGTTACCGCGGCGGTCTTTCGCCCGGATGGCCCCCTGGTCGATCAGGTCGCGGACGTCCTCGCGGGTGATCGCGTCGGCGATCTCGCCCTGCTCGTCGGGGTCGAACTTCGAGGCGATCCGCACCGCCTCGCGGTCGCCGTCGACGCCCTCGAGGTCGTCGACGTTGTGCACGCGGACTTCCTCGAAGCCGCTCGGGTGCTTGCCCCGAACCGCCGTGGGACTGCGGAAGCCGGCCTGGACTTTGTCGCCTTTGCACTTGATGCCGATGCGCTGCTTGGAGAGCCCGCCGCGCGGGCGGCGCCACGACGTGGGCGTGCGCTTTTTCTTGTGGTAGTCCTGGCGGTTGAACTGCGGCTTGCTCGTGTGCTCGCGCTGGGTGAGCAGCCGCTTTTCCTCGTCGCTGAGGTCGGGCGTCTTCTCGGTCAGCCCGCGGGCCTGGAGCTCGGTCTCGACCTCCTCGGCCGTCTCCTCCTCGGGCTCTTCGGGTGCCTCCTCTTCGACCTCGGCCTCGGTCTCCTCGCGGACCTCCAGACCGCCGACGTCGGCTTTGATCCGGGCGGCCAGCGCGTTGCCGATGCCCTCGACCTCGGCCAGGTCGTCCTGGCTCGCGGCCGCGACGTCCTCGACGGAGTCGTAGCCGGCCTCGCGCAGCGACTCGGCCTTCGAGGCGCCGACGCCGCTGATGTCCTCGAGTTCCTGGGGCTGGTCCTCGTCAGCCATCAGGCCTCACCTCGGTTCGGTTTCGCGGTGATGTAGACGCCGTCCTGGAAGACGCGGACGTCCTTGTCCTTGACGCGGGTGAGCTGTTCGATGTCGGCGGCGGTCTGGCCGACGGCCTCGATGTCCGAGCCCGACAGCGTCAGCTCCTCGCCGTCGACCTGGACGTCGGTGTCCCCGTGGATCGTCGTCCGCCGGGGCGCCTTCTCGCCCAGGAAGTTCTCGATGACGATCTCTTCGCCCTCGACGCGCACCTTCATCGGGAAGTGGGAGTAAAAGACCTCCATCTGGTACTCCCAGCCGTCGGTCACGCCGTGGAACATGTTCCTGACGTGGCTCTCGAAGGTGCCGACCGTCGAGTTGGTCTTGGCGTCCTCGTTTTCGCTTTCGATCACGACGGCCCCGTCGGCGACGGAGACGTCGATGTCCGGATACCACAGCCGGCGCGTGACCGAGCCGTTGGGCCCCTCGACCGTGAGGTCGAGGTGGTCCATCTCGGCGGTCACGTCGTCCGGAATCGTGAGTTCTGTGCGTGTCATCGTTAGTAGACGTAGGCGATCACCTGGCCACCGACGCCCGCCTCGCGGGCCTCGTAGTGGCTCATGATCCCGTGGCTGGTGGTCACGACGAGGGTCCCGTAGTCGCGAGCGGGCAGGAATCGCTTTTCCCACTTCTCGAACTCGTCGGCGCCCGCCGAGTAGCGGGGCTTGACGGGACCGCACTCGTTGATCGCACCCTTCAGTTCGACCTCGAACTCCCCGGCCTTGCCGTCGTCGACGAACTGGAAGCCGTCGATGTACTCGCGGTCGTAGAAGACCTCGAGTACGCTGCCGATCTCGTTCGAGGCGGGCGATACCGTCTGTTCCAAGTGCCCGACGCTCTCGGCGTTGTTCAGCCCCGAGAGCGCGTTGGCGAGCGGATCAGTTCCTGTCATGAGTATTTCTTGAAGCCCATTCCCCGCGCGATCTCGCGGAAGCACTGCCGACACAGCCAGATGTCGTACTTGCCGACCAGACCCTGCTCGCGCCCGCAGCGCTGGCACTCGCGCAGCTGCTCGGTGCGCTTTGCGGTCTGCTCGCCGGTCGGGTCGCGCTCTTGCTCGTCAGTGGCCTCGGCGTCGGCCTGTTCGGTTTCGCTCTCGCTCATTGGTCGACCTCCACGTCGTAGTTCGCCTCGACGAACGCGATCGCGTCCTGCGGGTCGAGCCGGTGGTTCGACGGGATCGACCGCGTCGCCTTGTCGCGCTTGGCCACGCGGTAGCCCGGACGCACCATGTTCACGGTGACGTCCAGCCCGTAGATCCCGATGTTCGGGTCGTACTCCTGGCTCGGGAAG
>JBDGSW010000106.1:0-3244 GCA_042217345.1 Haloarculaceae archaeon | reverse complement strand
GCGCCCTTCACGTTGTCCTCGCCGCCGGTGATCTTCCACTGGCGCTCGTAGCGCATGCCGCCGCGGGGACAGAAGTCCCAGCACATCGAGCAGCCGGTGCACATCTTGACGAGTTCGGGCAGCCCGTCGTCGCCGATGCCGATCGAATCGGAGGGGCAGGCCGCCACACAGGTGCCACACTGGATACAGCGGTCGTCCTGAATGACCGCTTCGTCCAGTTTCATGAACCACGTCTTCTCGTCGGGCGTCTCGATGTCGTTCATCTCCGCGCGGATCGAGTACCCCGGCGTGTCCAGGTCGGCGCCCTCGGGGACGCCCACGCGCTCGTCGGGGCGACCCGACTCGACGTCCTGGCTGACGCCCGCCGCGGGCGGGGTGAACTCGACGTCGCGCAGCTGGCCGTCGGCGTCGACGTTCGACGGCGTGGCGCCGCCGTCGGGTCGGGGCTCGCCGGTCGCACCGTCGCCGGACGCGCGATTGTCGCCGCCGCTCACGGGCGGCACGTCGGCCCCGTCGTCGTCCGTCTCGGGGACGCCCGGGAGCGGTCGGTCGCGCTCAGTCATCGGCGGTCCTCCCCTTGGCCCCGTCGGGATCGTGGGCGACGCCGCCCGCGACGTTGGCGTCGGCGCGCTGCATGACCTCCCGGAGGCGGTCGTTGTCGACGCGGCGGGTCCACTCGTAGAAGCGCTCGCCGTCGGTGCGCTCGTCGGCGTAGGCGTCGAACAGCTCCTCCAGGGTGGGGATCACCGCGTCGGCGGGGACGGCCGTCTCCACCCAGTCGAGGAAGGCGTTGTCCGGGCCGAGGCTGCCGCCCAGGCCGAAGTCCATGCCCTCGACGATGTCGCCGGCTTCGCCGGCTGCAAGCGGGGTCTCCGACCCCGCACTGTCGTCGTCCTCGCCGTCGCCGGCGCCGAGCTTGACGGTCTCGCCGCGCAGGCCGACGTCGGCGATCTGGGGCTGGGCGCAGGAGGCCGAACAGCCCGAGAGGTGCACGCGGACGACGTCCAGGTCGTCGGGCGTATCGATCCGGTCGTCGAGCGCGCGGGCCCAGCGCTTGATCCGCTTTTTCGTCTCGACGATGGCGTAATTGCAGAACTCGTTGCCCGTGCAGCCGACCGCGCCGCGCGAGAACGGCCCGGGGTCGGGCTGGTAGTCGGCGGCGAACGACTCGGCCAGCAGGTCGTCGACGTTCTCCTCGGGAACGTGCGTGATCAGGAAGTTCTGGTCGGTCGCCAGCCGGACGGAGGCGTCCTCGGTGCCGTACTTCTTGGCCGCGCGGGCGGCCTCGGCGAACTCCGCGCCGCCGATCCGTCCGCCGACGACGTTGAACCCGACGTACTGCAGGCCGTCCTGCTTCTGGTCGTGGACGCCGACGTGGTCGCCGGTGTAGCCTTCGGTCAGGTCCGTGCCCGCCGTCGGCAGGTCGACCTCGCAGCGGTCGCGGACCGCCTGCTCGAAGGTCTCCGGGCCGAGCTGCTGGACGAGGTAGCGCATCCGGCAGACGCCGCGGTTGTTGCGGTCGCCCAGTTCCTTGAACGTCTGGGCGACGGCGCGGCAGAACTCCACGGCGTCCTCGGGCCGGACGAACACGTCCAGGTTCGAGGCCATCCGCGGGCCGTCCGAGAGGCCGCCGCCGACGCGGGCGTGGAACCCGTACAGCGCCTCGCCGTCGACGTCCTTGCGAGCGGGCACCAGCCCGACGTCGTTGATCTGCGATTGCGCGCAGTCCTCGCGGCAGCCCGTGATGGTCATCTTGAATTTCCGCGGGAGATTGGCGTACTCGCGGTTCTCCGTGAAGAACTCGGTGACGGCGTCGACCACCGGCTGGGCGTCGAAGCACTCGTGGTCGGTCAGGCCGGCCGCGGGGCAACCCAGGACGTTCCGGGCGGAATCCCCGCAGCCCTGGATCGTGGTGAGCCCGACCTCGTCGTAGCGCTCCCAGATTTCGGGGATGTCCTCGATCTCGATCCAGTGCATCTGGACGTCCTGGCGCGTGGTGAGGTCGAGGTAGGCGTCGCCCCAGAGTTCGTTCTGCTGGCTGCCCCCGTATTCGTCGGGCGCGGTGGCGTACTCGTCTGCGACCTCGCCGATCACCTCGGCCTGTTCGGGGGTGAGGTACCCGCCGGGCGCCTTCGTGCGCAGCATGAAGTACCCGCGCTGTTTGCCGTGGGCGTACAGCCCCGCCCACTTCAGTCGTTCCCACTCGCCGTCCCCCGCTCGCTCCTCGATCTCGTCGAAGGAGAGCTCGTCGTCGGCGTAGGCCTTGACGTCCTCGACGACGTCGAGCGGGTGTTTCTCCTGTTTCCAACGTTCGACCGTATTCATACTCGAACCTCGCGTCGGGACCGCTCGGGGCGGCCGGGGCGACCCGGAACCGAGTCGCGCCGACCCGTGACGCTCCGCAACGTTCCCGTGCGTGTACCCACTACTCTCTCCCCCGTGGGGTAGAGGCTGCCCGTAGCGGCGACGGCTGCCCCGGCACCCCGGCCCCGTCAGGTGTTGCCGCTACGTGTGACGCGATCCGGTCGCCCCCGATCCGCACCCGGCGCGCCAGCCACCCGCCGCTGCCACCGTGAACACCGCGACGCCCGCCCGAGACCCCGGAACGACCCGCCAGCAACGCGAGCCACCCAGTCGGCTGGTGCCGCGGTACCGCCGCGCACGCGCCACGCCCTCCCACCGGCGCCGATGCGGCAACTATATCCGGATTCTCGGGTGGGAGAGCCAGGGACTGCCGTCGGACGCGGGTATCGGCGGCGAGCGGCGCGCACGCTGGCGGTCGCTGGATCGACGGGTCAGGGGGACAGAAGGCCACCGAACGGGTGGGCCGATCAGGCCGCGGCCTCGGCCTCGTCGTGGCCGAGCAGGCGGTCGACGATGACCTCGGGGTCGAAGCGCTCGATGTCGTCGTAGCCCTGGCCGACGCCCAGAAAGAGGATCGGCTTGCCCGTCACGTGGGCGATGGAGATGGCCGCGCCGCCCTGCGGGTCGGCGTCGGCCTTCGTGAGGATCGCGCCGTCGATGGCCGCGGCGTCGTCGAACTCGCTGGCGCGCTGGACGGCGTCCTGGCCGGCGACCGCCTCGTCGACGAAGATCGTCATGTCGGGGTCGACGACGCGGTCGATCTTCTCCAGCTGGGCCATCAGGTCGTCGCTGGTGTGCAGGCGGCCGGCGGTGTCGCCCAGCACGACGTCGACGTCGTTGGCCTCGGCGTACTCGACGGCGTCGTAGATGACCGCCGCCG
>JBDGSW010000054.1:0-3673 GCA_042217345.1 Haloarculaceae archaeon | reverse complement strand
GTCCGCCAGGAGGGCACCAGCGACGAGTACGTCCGCGAGGACTACCCCGCGGTCGCCGACCACGCCGTCGTCGCGGCCCTCGTCGCCGCCGCCGAGCGCCTGGGTTACGACTACCACGTCGGCCTCACCTGCTCGACGGACTCCTTCTACGCCGGACAGGGTCGCCCCGGGTTCGAGGGCTTCGAGGCCGCCGGCAGCGACGATCCCGTCGGGGAACTGCGCGCCGCGAACGTGCTGAACTTCGAGATGGAGGCCAGCGCGATCCTGACGCTGGCGAACGTCTACGGCCTGCGCGCCGGCGCGGTCTGTACCGTCTACGCCAACCGCGTCACCGGCGAGTTCCGGACCGAAGGCGAGCGCAAGGCGGCGAAGACGGCCACGCTGGCGACCCACCTGCTCGCCCAGATGGACGAGCGAGTCGTCGAATCGGGCGCTCAGGAGTGGCACGCGGGGCTCGGCATCGAGTGAGCGGCTGTCCGCGTGCGCGCATTGGGAGGTAACGGAGCCCGACGTTAACAGGCCGCCCGCCGGTGTTGGGCGCCGGCGGTGGCCGCGAAGACGGTCGCCACGATCGAGAGCGTCGCCGGGTCGAATTCCCCCAGTGAGACGTCGGCGAGCGCCAGCACGACGAAGGCAACGGCGAGGGCCAGCAGGACGAGCGCACTTGCGGGGGCGTCACAGATCCAGTCCAGGAGAGACATATTCGGTTATCGTGACCGATTGACGATACGCATGCTGTGAATTGTCACTTTCCGCGGAGTAACATTCCCGGTAACTGGTGCCAGGCGTTCTGACGATGCTGCAATTCGACCGAGTCAGATCCACAGAAGTATGTTCGTCGCCAGTATCCGGCGGCCGAAGGCCGCCGGTTCCCGGAACTCGCGCGGAGCGCGAGTTCCGCTTTTTTGGTGCAGATTTTTTGGAGGAGGGTTCCCGCAGCGCCGCCGAAGGCGGCGCGAGGAAACCCGGCGAGAAAAAAGGTGCTACATGTCGGGCCAGGCCTTCGCCGCGCGGCCGGGGCCGGTGATCGAGTTGATCCAGCGGGCGGCGATGGCCTTCTTCAGGGTCTTGGCGGGGAGGCCGCCGAAGGTCTTGACGGGGGCGCTGATGCCCATGTAGGAGACGTCGTGGGCGACGGCGTCCTCGCCGACGGAGATGGCGGTGCCCTTGCTCTTGAACGTCCAGTCCTGGAGGGGCTGGTCGCGCATGGCGCGGGCGATGTTCTTGCCGACGTGGTCGGCGGCTTCCCAGGCGGCCTCGGCGGTGGGCGGGGCGGGGTTATCGCCGGGCTGGTCGACGAGGGCGGTGTCGCCGATGGCGAACACGCGCTCGTCGTTCGTCTGGAAGTTCTGGCCGGCGTTGATGCGGTGGCTGCGGTCGTCCTGCTCGACGTCCATGTCCGCGATGGCGTCGCGGCCGGTGATGCCGCCGGTCCAGACGAGGACGTCGTAGTCGAGTTCGGTGTCGTCGCCGATGTAGACGGTGTCCTCGTCGACCTCGCCGATGAACTCGCCGGTCATGATGTTGACGTCTCGCTCCTCGAGGCGCTTGCGCAGCGCGCCCTGGACCTCGGGGTCGTTGTTCGGGAAGACGTTGTCCAGGCCCTCGACGAGGTGGATGTCGATGGGGGCGCGGTTGCGGTCGCGGAACTCGGCGACCTCGCCGGCGGTCTGGATGCCCGAGAGGCCGGCGCCGCCGATGACGACCTGGGCGGGCTCGGAGGTCGAGGCCGCCTCGGCGGCCTCCTTGACGGCCTCGTGGATGCCGAGGGCATCGTCGAGGCTCTTGAGCGTGTGGGCGTACTCCGCGAGGCCCTCGATGCCGAAGAAGGCGGTGCGCGAGCCCAGCGCGACCAGCAGGTAGTCGTACTCGACGGACGAGTCGTCGGCGAGCGTGATGGTGCGCTCGTCGGTGTCGACGTCGACGACCTCGCCCTGCACGAAGCGGGTGCTGGGCGATTTGATGTCGTCGACCGGGATCGTGATCTTCTCCTGGATGCTCGGGTCGCGGATGCAACGGTGGGACTCGTGGAGGACGAGGTGGTAGTCGACGTCCGAGACCCACGTGATATCAGCCTGCTGACCGACCGCCGATTCGAGGCTCTGGATCGCACCCGCGCCGGCGTATCCCGAGCCGAGCACGACGACGTTCTCTGACATGCGTAACTTTTCGGGTGCCACCTGATACAAAGGCTTTGAAATCGCCCCGACCGGGTCGGCAGTTTGTCGGCGTCGGACACCACCGTAGTCCGTCGATTTTCAGGATCCGAAGCGCCTGCTCACGCCGGCGTGTGGAACGTTACCGAGAATATGATACGAGGGAGACAATAGATGGGCGAGCGTCGGCTCGCGCGAGCGATCCGGCCGCCGATCTATCCGGATCGCGTCACTTCTCGACGTCGCCCACGGGGGCTTTCATGTCGTCGATCGTGAGGATGAGGATGTTGCTGGTGTCGTCTTTGCCCTCGATGGTCCCGATGATGCGCAGCTTCGAGAGCGGGGTGGGGCCGACGGTGACGGTGTCGCCCTCGTGGAAGTCCGAGATCGAGCCCTGGAGCTTGACCTCGGCGCGGCACTCCTCGGGGTGGTGGACGCTGGTGAGGTCGATCTCCTCGACGTTGGCGGACTCGACGGGCGCGCCGTTGTGCGCGAGGGGGACGTCGGCGGCCTGGTCCATGTTCTGGACCTGCAGCGCGTCGTAGGCGTTGGCGGTCGGTTTGTACCCGCCCTTGGGGCCGGGGACGCCTTCGACCAGCTGGAGGGCCTTGAGACTCTGCATCTGGTTGCGGATCGTCCCCGGATTGCGGTCGACCTCGGCGGCGATGTCTTCGCCCTTGACGGCGGATTCGGACTCCCGGTAGAGGTTTACCAGCTCCTGGAGGATATTCTTCTGGCTGGGCGTGAGTTCGATTGATGACATAAACCCTCCTTCGTGGTAGTTTTCCTTAAACCCGACGAATACCTGCACGAACGCGCACGTGTTCGGCGTTCCAGCCAGCGGCCGGCCACCGCTGCCATCGACGGGCTTTGGCTCCCCGACGACGCGGTCGAGAGAGCAAAGCGATACCCCTTTGGCCCGGGCCATTGCTGGCGTACGTATGAACGGTCAACGCGCCCTCGTCACGGGGGGAGCGGGCTTCATCGGCTCGAACCTGGCGAATCACCTCGCCGCCGAAAACGACGTGATCGCGCTCGACGACGGCTACCTCGGCACCCCCGAGAACCTCGACGACGCCGTCGAGTTCGTCGACGCGAGCGTCCTCGAGGACGAGCTGCCGACCGACGTCGACATCGTATTCCACCTGGCGGCGCTGTCCTCGCTGCGCATGCACGAGGACGATCCCCAGCGCGGCGCCCGCGTCAACGTCGAGGGGTTCGTCAACACGGTCGAGCAGGCCCGCGAGGACGGCTGCGACACCGTCGTCTACGCCTCGACCTCCTCGATCTACGGCTCGCGGACCGAGCCCTCCCCCGAGGACATGCCCGTAGCCGTCAACACGGGCTACGAGGCATCCAAGCTCGCGCGCGAGCGCTACGGCGAGTACTTCGCGAACTACCACGACATGGCCATGGCCGGGATGCGGTTTTTCTCTGTCTACCAGGGCTACGGCGGCGCCGAGGAACACAAGGGCGAGTACGCCAACGTCATCGCGCAGTTCGCCGACGACATCGCC
>JBDGSW010000149.1:0-3736 GCA_042217345.1 Haloarculaceae archaeon | reverse complement strand
GTCTGATTCGACCGCTATTCGTTTGTAGACGCTCTACATCCCGAAAACGTGGTCCGGGGTTCGGTCGGGCACGTGCAACGACTCGTTACAGGTGGGCCCGCGATCGACGTCGAGGCGGCCGTCGACTGGAACCGCCGTGCCTGGGTCTGGTTTTGGCGAACCTAAAAGCTCAAGAGTCGCGGGCTCCCAGGGCGATGCAATGAGTGTCGGGCTGGCAGTCGAGGATTCGAGCGAGTTCACCTTCGAGGACGTTGCGGTCGTGATGGGTACGTACAACGAGGCAGCGGCCGTCGGCCGTGTCCTCGCAGACGTCGCTGACGTGACTGACGGGGAGGCGTCGGCTATCTGCGTCGACGGGTCGAGCGATCGGACGGCGGAGATCGCCCGCGACCACGGCGCGACGGTCATCGAACAGGAGCCGCAGGGATACGGGGTCGCCGTCCAGGCAGCCTTGGAGGCGGCCGATCGGCCGGTCGTCGTCACGACGGACTGCGACGACACCTACCCGATGGAACGACTGCCCGACTTCCTCGACCTGATCAACGACGGATACGACGTGGTCAGCGGCGACCGGCTGCGCCGCGGTGCCGAACACATGCCCGCGTTGAACCGCGTGGGCAACCGGGTGTTCGCGGGAATCGCGAGCCTGCTCGCGGGCGACCGCGTTCGCGACGTCACCACCGGGATGCGCGCTTACCGCCGCGATGTCATCGAGGCGATCGACTGGACCGAGAACACCGGGCTGTCGGCCGAGTTACTCCTGCGCCCGCTGATGCGCGAGTACCGCGTCTGCGAGGTCCCGATCGACTACGACGAGCGCGCCGGCGAGACGACGCTCGATCCGCTCCGTGGCGGGTTGGCCATCGGGAAGTCGATCGCGTCGGTCTGCCTCCAGGAGCGTCGGCGCTAGCGCCGTCCGTCTGGTTCGTCCGGGCCGCGCTGATAACTCCTCGTGCCGCCCGGATATCCCGGCGGGTTCTCGATGCCGAGCAGTTCGCCGCCCGTCGGCGAGGCGTAGAACGCGAACAGGAGCTCGTTCACCAGATAGAAGCGGATGCGCTCGGCGTCGTCGCCGTCTGGATCCGCCTCGACCTGGTCAATGCCGAGACTCTCCAGCAGGCCCGAGCCGGTCGCGGGATCGAGGTCGGCGAACGATTCGTCTTCCCAGTACCGGGCGCTCTCGTCGAGATCCGCGACGGCGTCGCGCACGCTCGCCGCGTACTCGGGTCGGTCCTGGATACGGCCGACCACGTACGTCTCGACGAACTCCCCGACGTTCTCGGCGACGCTCGGGTACACCACGCGCGCGATTGCTTCCAGCGTTCGCCGGTCGGTCGACGAGAACGCGGGCGCCTCGTCGGTCCCGCGTAGCGAGCGCCAGGTGAGTGCGCCCGCCCCGCCGACAACGATCCCGGCTGACGCGAGTGCTGCCAGCGCGTCCCGACGAGTGAGTCTCGCCTCTCCGTCCGCGGACTCGCGTTCACCCACTGTCGTCACCTCCAGACGAGAGCCTCGCGTTGGCGAAGACCCCGGAACGGGCCTGCGCCGGTCGCGTGAGTGCCCCGCCGGTGCAGTGCAGCGGCGACTGACACACGCCGACCCTGGGAGTCATGGCCCGAACGCGGCCGTCCTCGCGGGCGACCGGCGTCCGGAAGCGGTAGCTGAACCCCGTGCCAGTGCCGTAGTCGACGTACAGCGTCAGATCCACCTGCTCGCGCCCGTCGAGGGGGACCGAAACCGCTTCGGTACCGTTCGCGCGCCGGAGCGTCGCGCGGCCGTCCGCGAACACCAGCGTCGCGTCGAGGCGATCCGAGACGTCGCGGTAGGTCCCGTAGCTCGACTCGTTGCCGGCGGCGAGGCGCGCCGAGACGAGCGTCGGCGACCGCGGGGTTCCGACGCCGATGTCCGCGGATACCTGCTGGCCGCTGACGACCTCGATCCGCTGGAGGCTCGGTTCGACTGCCTCCCCGGTCGTCGGCGACCACCGCCCCCGGTAGGTGTAGCGGTAGAGCGTCCGGTCGGGGAACGCGTCGGCCACGCGGAACTGGTGGACCGGGAGCGCGTACACGCGCGGGCTGTCGAACCCGGGATCGTTTCGCAGCGCCTGGAAAGGGTGGTTGAGCCACTCTCCGTACGGCGTCGGGAGGAAGACGACCGCGTCCGTCGGTGCGCCCCCGTCGAAGGGGGCGTAGGCCTGACGATAGCTGGTTGTCACCCCCTCGTTGGTCGCGACGGGGCGCGCGACCGCCGCGATGGTCGCCACGCCGGCCAGGACGACGACCGCCGCCAGCGCGACGCGGACGGCGGTGCGCTTCCGGCGCCCCCAGTCAGACCCCGCTCGAACGCGGGCGACCCGGCGGGCCGCGGCGCGGACGCCCACCGCGGCGAACGCGCCGGCGGGCAACAACAGGTCGAAGTGGTAGTACGGCCCGAGGTAGTGGATCAGGCCGTCGCCGGGCGCGGTCGGCTCGCCGAGGACGTTCAGGTTCCCCCAGAAGAACACGTTGCCCAGCAGCACGGACGCGCCGACGCCGGCGAGGACCAGCACCAGCGGCTCCCGCTGGTCGCGTACATTGCTGAGCGCTATACTGAATCCCGCCAGCGCGGCGGCGGTCCCGAGGACGCCCGCGGTCATCCAGCGGGTCGCGAACGCGGCGAGCACCCGCGCGTTGGCCCGCAAGGCGACCAGCGGCGTGTAGTCGACTTCGTAGCCGAGCATCGCGTGGTGGCCGAAGCCGAGCCCGTCAGTCGGCGCGAACGCCAGGTACGGGAAGACGAACGGGTCGCCGGTGACGGCCCAGTTGTACCCGAGCGCCGCCGCGATGCCCAGCAGTCCGCCGGCGGCTGTCAGCGATCGGGTCAGAATCGTCTCTCGCGTGCGCGTGCAGAGCGTCCACAGCGCGTGGACGACGAACGGCGCCGCGAACAGCACGGCCGTGTACGGGCGGGCGAAGAACGCGACGCCGATCGCGAGGCCCGCCAGCAGCGCCCACGGACGGTTGCCCGTTCGCACCGATCGGACGTATGCGGTCGCGAACAGCAGGTTCCACAGCGTCGTCGGCGCGTAGGGGAGAAACACCGACGAGTTCACGAGAAACAGCGGCGACGCGAGGACGATCGCGCCCGCGAGCAGGCCCGTCCGGCGGTCGAACACCTGCCGGACGACGTCGACGACGAGCGCGACGTTGACGGCCGCGATCGCCGCCAGGGCGAGGCGGGACGCCCCGGCCAGCTTCCCGGCCGCGAACATCGCGGCCGGAACGGGCGCGTACTTGGGGTACAGGCCCCAGTCGGCGGCGACGAAGAACCAGGGGCGGAACGCCTGGGAGACGGGCGGGTGCAGAGCGAGCTGGCCGTCGAGCAGCAGCGCCGCCTGCTGGAGGTAGACACCCTCGTCGTGATTGAGCGAGTGGTACGGAAAGACGGTCCAGGCGATCGCGGCGACGAGGGCGGCGGCGAGAAGCGAGAGGGCGAGCGTTGGGACGACCATCCCGTGGCGGGGACGGGCGAGCCGCCGGAGGCGTCGGCGGGCGCGCGCCATCACTGCACGGGGTACCAGGCGAGCGGGTGGTCGGCGACGAGATCGACGGAGACGGGCTGGTCGAGGTCGAAGGTCTCGACGTGGTTGTGGAGGCAGTGGACGGTGTCGCCGGTGTCGAGTTCGATGCGGTAGACGAAGGCCGGGCCGTGGTACTGGCGGTGGACGATGCGGCCGTCGGCGGTGTCCTCGCTCTCG
>JBDGSW010000076.1:0-3766 GCA_042217345.1 Haloarculaceae archaeon | reverse complement strand
CTCGTCGGTGATCCCGGTGAAGGTGTCGCGGTGGTTGACCGTCAGCGAGAACGACGACCGCTCGTCGTAGCCCAGCTCGTGGTCGGCGGTTGCGGGGTGGTCGAGGACGTCCTGCATGAACGGGAGGTCGAACGCCTCGGCGACGGCGTGCGAGAGGGCGGTGCAGACGAGGCCGCCGGCGTCGTTGCGCATGCGCGCGACGGCCGCGGGCGTGACGGCGCCGGCGGGGTAGACCAGGTCGGTCTCGCCCTCGCGGTCGGCGGCGTCGTGGATCAACACCGGCTCGCCGGCGCGGACGGCCGCGATCGCCGCGTCGATGCCGCTCGTGGTCCGCTGCATGTTATCGCTCCGTGACATGGATGGTAACGTCGTCGTCGTCTTCGAGGCCGAGCTCGTCCCGGAGCTTCTCCGGGGCGATGATCTCGAGTTGGTCCTCGTCGTGGTGAGTGCGCTCGGGGGCGATCACGTGGGCCGGCTCGTAGACGGAGTCGCCGGCCTGGACGCTCGCGGGGTAGCAGTACGCCGGGCCGTAGGTACGCTCGTCGTCCTCCCAGCCCTCGATGACGACGGGTTCGAGCGCGGCCATGCTCGCGCGGTCGCGCACGCTCTCGTCGGTGAGGTCGACGTTCAGGGTGCCCGGGCACGGCTCGTAGCCGAGCTTCTCGACGAACTGCTCCATGTAGCCCGGCAGCGAGATGTAGTGGCGGCCCTCGCCCATGCCGCTGGTGACGAACCCCTGCAGGTCCACGCGGACGTCGCGCTCGAAGATGCGCTGGTAGTCGGCGTACTCCCGACGGAGCGCGCTCTCGCCGTCGTCGGTGATCGTGACCCACTGCCCGTCGCTGACGATCTCGCGCTCGACGTAACCGGCGTCGTCGAGGCGCTGCAGTCGCCGCGAGGCGGTCTGGTTCGAGGCGTCCAGCCGGTCGGCCAGCGCCGAACACGACACCTTCTGCTGGCCCTCGGTCGCGCCCTCCAGGGCCAGCAGCTTCAGCGTCGCGAGCTCGTCGTAGCCGACCGCCCGCCCCGTCGCTTGTGCCATACCATCGGCTTGGTGACTCTCCGGGATAAGCGTAACGACAGTGGAATGCGTTCCAGGTCTGGAACGCAAAGGAACGGAGGCCCGGTTTCCCTTCGATAACTGACGGTGGCAACCGTAAAAGGATTGGTTCGAACGCGTGCGGGCGCCGCGCCGCCGGCAGTCACTTCTCGGCGAGGGGGTCGTCCGCCCAGAAGTCGCTCCCCGTCTGGAGTTTCGGGACCAGCGTGTTGCGCTCGCGGGCCAGCAGCGCGACGCGCGAGGCGGGGACCTGCTTGAGGACGTCGTGGTCGGGCAGCTCGTCCATGACCGCCTCGGCGAACTCGACGACGCGCTCGTGCTCGGGCATGGCCGACCGGTCGAGCCGGCCGCGGGAGTGGCCGACGTGCATGTACGCCTTCAGCTCGACGAAGTCCGGGTCGGCGCGCTGGTACATCGCGGCGTACCACTCGGGGTGGGCCATGTTGACGCCCTCGACGCAGGTCGTCCGCAGGACCGTGCGGGTCTCGTCTTTGCCCGCGAGGACGTCCAGCGTCTCGATCAGGTGCTCCCAGGCGTCGTCCTCCATGGCGCCCACCGTCTCCTGGAAGGTCTTGCGGTCGGCGGCGTCGACGCTGACGTACAGCTGCGTGGGGTCGCACTCGGCCAGCACCTCAGGTCGGGTGCCGTTCGAGACGAGGAAGGTCGTGATGTCGCGGGCGTGGAACTCCTCGATCAGTTCGGGGAGGTAGGGGTAGAGGCTCGGCTCGCCGTCGAGGGAAATCGCGACGTGGCGCGGCTCCATGGCCTGCTCGAAGGCGTCGTCGGGTACCTGGTCGTTGCCGCCGAAGCCCGCCAGCAGCTCGCGCTGGAGCTCGATCGAGGCGTCGGCGACGGCCGCGGGGTCGTCCCACTCGACGCCGTCCATCTCGTAGGCGTGGCCGGCGTGGTCGCGCCAGCAGAACACGCAGCGCTCGTTGCACTTGACCACCGGCGTCATCTGGATGCAGCGGTGGCTCTCGATCCCGTAGAAGATGTTCTTGTAACACTTCCCCTCGCCTTTCAGCGCGTTCTTGGTCCACCCGCAGGTCTGGGCGGCCGTGTGGTTGCGGTTGTGGTAGTCGGGGTCCGTGACCTGCTTTGGGCCCCCGCCGGCCTCGCTGTCGCTCATGTTGGCGTCCGTTTCGCGTGCGCGGGCAAAAGCGTCCGGGTGTGGGCTCGCGACTGCCCGCTACGGCGAGGCGTCCTGGGCCTCGACGAGCCGGGCGTGCTCCAGGTAGTGCTGGTCGCCGCCCTCGCGGATCATCAGCGGCGTGCCTGGCAGCGTCGACTCGCCCTCGGCGGGGTCCGGGTCGGTCGGCTCGTCGTCCTCGGGCACCGCCACGGCCGTCACGCCCTCGTAGGTGGTCTCCCGGCGCAGCAGCGATCGCCCGTCGCGCTCGAAGCGCTCCCACTCCGCACCGAGGTCGAGGTCGTCCTCGCCGAAGTACTCCGCCTCGTTTCGATCGGGGTCGACGGCGCCGTCGGACTCGACCGGATCGGTCGCCGGGTCCTCGCGGTACTCGTAGACTGAGACGAGCATGCCGGCCCTACGCCGCGTTCACTGTTAACGGTTATCTGGGCTCGGCTAACCTGTCGCCGGCGGTGGGTTTCGGCGGGATCGGGAGGCGGCCGCGGGCGGCGCTTCGCCCGGGGGAGTTCGTTACCCCTTTATCGGGCGACAGCCGACTGGCTGGTATGTTCCTTGCCGCACGCGCGGAGGTCGAGGAGGCCCTCACGGCGGCGCTGGGCGCCCTCGATCTCCCGACCGACGACCTCGGGATCGAGGAGCCGCCGGACGGCGTCGACGCCGTGCTCGCCTCCAGCGTCGCCTTCCGGCTGGCCGGCGAGGTCGGCGCCGCCCCGCCCGAGGTCGCCGCCGACGTCGCCGCGGAGATCGACCCCGCCGACTACGAGTACCTGGGTGCCGTCGAAGCTCAGGGCCCGTACGTCAACTTCCTGCCCAGCGACGCCTACTTCCAGGGGACGCTCGAGGCCGCCCAGGCCGACGACTACGGCCACCTCGATCCGAAGGACGTCTCCGTCGTGGTCGAGCACACCTCCGCCAACCCGACGGGACCGGTCCACGTCGGCCGCGCCAGGAATCCGATCATCGGCGACGCGCTGGCCAACGTCATCGAGTTCGCCGGCTACGACGTCGACCGGCACTACTACGTCAACGACGCCGGCCGCCAGATGGCGGTGTTCACCTGGGCCTACGAGACCTTCGACGAGGCCGACCTCGAGAGCGACCCCGAGCGCGACCGCATCGAGTACGACCTCGTCCGGTACTACCGCAAGGGCAACGACTTCCTCGAGAACGGCGACCCCGAGCCCGTCGACGAAGCCGAAGCCGAGATCCAGGCGATCATGCAGGGCCTGGAGGCCGGCGACGAGGCGACCTACGAGCGCGTCAGCGAGGTCGTCGACCAGGTGCTGTCGGGCATGCGCGAGTGCCTGGCGCGGCTGCCCGCCGAGTTCGACGAGTTCGTCAAGGAGACGCGGTTCATCCGCAACGGCGACACCGAGGACCTGGTCGCCCGCCTCAAGGACCTGGACGCGGCCGTCTACGAGGACGAGGCCTGGCAGCTGGACCTGCCGGGCATCGAGAAGAACCTCGTCTTCCTGCGCTCGGACGGGACGAGCTTGTACGCCACCCGGGACCTGGCCCACCACGAGTGGAAGTTCGACAACTACGACCGCGCGGTG
>JBDGSW010000099.1:0-3965 GCA_042217345.1 Haloarculaceae archaeon | reverse complement strand
GGACGACTACGCCGTCGAGGAGGCCGTCCAGATCAGCGAGGCCGAAGACGACGTCGAAGTCGTCACCGCGACGATCGGCCCGGAGCGCGCCGAAGAGACCATCCGGATGGCGCTGGCGAAAGGCGCCGACCGCGCCGTCCGCGTATGGGACGACGACATCGAGGCCGCCGAGCACCTCGACGTCGACGCCAAGGCCGACCTGCTGGCCGGCGTCGTCGAGGAAGAAGATCCCGACCTCGTGCTCTCGGGCGTCCAGTCCGGCGACGAGGCCAACGGCGCGACCGGCGTCGCACTCGCCGAGAAGATCGGCTTCGAGTGGGCCGCCGTCGTCAACCAGCTCGACCTGGACGCCGGCGATGGCGTCGCCCACGTCCACCGCGAACTGGAGGGCGGCGTCGAGGAGATCACCGACGTCGAGACGCCCGCCGTCCTGACGATCCAGTCGGGGATCAACGAGCCCCGCTACGCCAGCCTGCGCGGCATCCGCCAGGCCCAGAGCAAGCCCCTGGACGTCCAGACGCTCGACGACCTGGGCGTCGACGCGAGCGAGCTCGAGAGCCCGCTCTCGCGAACCTCCATGTACGAGCCCGAGTCCGAGGGCGAGGCCGAGCTCTGGGAGGGCGACGCCGAGGAGACCGCCGGGAAGCTGGCAGCGTTCCTCCGTGACAAGGGGGTGGTCGAGGCATGAGCGACGTCCTCGCCATCACCGAGCACCGCCAGGGTGAACTGCGCGACGTGAGCAAAGAGATGGTCTCGGCCGGCGCGGACCTGGCCGAGGGCACCGGCGGCGACCTGCACCTGGCCGTCATCGGCGGCGACGTCGATTCCTTCGCCGAGCAGGTCAACCTCGAGGGCGCGGACGTCATCCACACCGTCGCCGACGGCGAGGAGTTCAACCACGACGTCTACACGCAGGTCATCGAGCAGCTGTACGCCGACGTCGAGCCGCAGTTCCTGCTGGCGCCCAACAGCGTCAACGGCATGGACTACGCCCCCGCGGTCGCCGAGGGCCTGTCCCTGCCGCTGGTCACCGACGCCGTCGCCCTCGAATTCGACGGGCAGCTGACCGTCACCCGCGAGGAGTACGGCGGGAAGGTCGAGACCACCTTCGACCTCGAGGCCGACAACGCGGTCGTCACCGTGCGTCCCGCCGAGTGGCCCCAGGCCGAGGGTGCGGGCAGCGCCGACGTCCAGTCGTTCGACGCCGACGTCGACGAGAGCGCGATCAAGACGACCGTCACCGGCTACGAGGAGGTCGCCGCCGGCGACGTCGACATCAGCGAGGCGGAGTTCCTCGTCTCCATCGGTCGCGGGATCGAAGAGGAGGAGAACCTGCCGCTGATCGAGGCGCTCGTCGAGGCCACCGACGCGACGCTGTCCTCCTCGCGTCCGATCGTCGACAACGGCTGGCTCCCCAAGAGCCGCCAGGTCGGGCAAAGCGGGAAGGTCGTCACGCCGGACGTCTACATCGCCATCGGCATTTCTGGTGCTGTGCAGCACGTCGCCGGCATGAAGGGCTCGGACACGATCGTCGCGATCAACACCGACCCCAACGCGCCGATCTTCGACATCGCCGACTACGGCATCGTCGGCGACCTCTTCGAGGTCGTCCCCGAACTCATCGAGGAGTTCGGCGGCGAGGTCCCGGACGTCTGATCGGCGGACGCGAGCGGAGCGAGCGCCCGCTTTTTGGCCCAGCTTTTTCGAGGAGTGGTGCGCGGAGCGCACCCGACGCTGAAAAAGGTGGGATCCGAGGAGTTCGGCGGCGAGGTCCCGGACGTCTGATCGGCGGACGGCTGATCAGCGGACGGCTGATCGGGCCTCCCTGTCTCGGTTTGCATCACCGCCTTCTTTCGCCCGTCACGGCCGGAGCGGTAGTGCTGGATCCGCCGACAGACCGGCCGTGCACGACCCGCGCACGGCCGAACAGTTAACCCGTCGGCGTCGGTGGCCTCGGTCGTCATGGAACGCGTCGTCGTCGACGACCTGGAGAACGAACCGCGCGTGGCCGCCGTCCAGAAGCACCTGAGCGACCCGCTCGGGCTGACCGACATGGCCGCGAACTACTACGAACTCGAGCCGGGCGACTCCTTCTCCGGTGGGCTCCACACCCACACGAATCAGGAGGAGGTCTTCTACGTGATCGAGGGGACGGCGACCTTCGAGACGATGGACGACGAGGTTACGGTGGGCGCGGGCGAGGCGGTCCGCTTCGCGCCCGGGGAGTACCAGGAGGGGACGAACGCGGGCGACGAGCGCGTCGTCGCGCTGGCGCTGGGCGCGCCGGCAGACCCCGGCGAGACGCGGGTGCCGATGGCCTGCCGGGAGTGCGACGAGGCCGAGTACCACCGCGTGGACGTCTCCGCCGAGGGCGTGACGCTCTCCTGTCCGGCGTGCGGGAACGAACTCGCGATGTAGGCGGGTTCGACCGGCGGTCGCGGTTCGATCGAGGGAGCGCCACCAGTGGCCAGGCGGGTCCGTCGGGTAGTCGCTTCGTTACTCTCAAGCCGCCGGCCTCCTGACGGTGACGTAATGGAGTATTTGGAGCGCCGGCGGGCGCGCGTCGAGGAGCGGCTGGCGGAGGTGCTCGACGCCGTCGAACCGTCGGAGCTGGCCGAGGAGGTGCGCCAGGTCGCGCTGTCGGGGGGCAAGCGCGTCCGGCCGACGGTCACCGTCCTCGTCTGCGAGACGCTGGGGGGCGATCCCGACGCCGCCGTGGAGTTCGCGGTGGGGATCGAGCTCGTCCACAACGCCTCGCTGGTCGTCGACGACATCATCGACGACTCCGACGTCCGCCGGGGCGAGCCCAGCGCGTGGGCCGCCTTCGGCTACGGCCCGGCGATCATCGCCTCCGACGGCCTGCTCGGCGAGGCGTTCGCGCTGTTCTCGACCGACGAGCGCGCCATGCAGGCCGTCAGCGAGGCCATGGTCGAGCTCGGCGAGGGGGAGGCCTCGGAGCTGGTCAGCCGGCCGGCGACCGAGGAGGAGTACATGGAACTGGCCCGCCGGAAGACCGGCGCGCTGTTCCGGGCGGCCGCCGAACTGGGGGCGATCGCCGCCGACGCCGACGGCTACACCGTCGAGGCGTTCGGGCGCTACGCCGAGCGCGTCGGCATCGCCTTCCAGATGCGCGACGACGTGCTCGACGCCACGGCGGACGCCGAGGACCTGGGCAAGCCCACGGGGCACGACGCCGAGATGGATCGGCCGTCGCTCGTCCAGGTGACCGATCTCTCCCCCGAGGAGGCCAACGAGCGCGCGCGGGACATGTCGGACGACGCGCTGGCGGCGCTGTCGACCGTCGACGCCGACGACTCGGAGGCGCTGGCGTACCTGGAAGACTTAGCGGAGTTTGTGGTGGTTCGTGAACGGTGAGGGGCGAAGCCGCGAACCGCGCGCAGTGACCCGCGACCAGCGGGGAACACTGGTGCGAGCGCCAGCCAAGCGAACGCCTCAACGGGGTGAGCGATACACCGGCGAGCCGTGGGAGCGTCTCTCGGCGAGCGAACGGAGGGCGAAGCGTCCGACGGCCAGAGCAATCCAAATGGCCTCTCTCCTAACTGGCCGAAAAAGCGTCGTTCGGTGCGCTACTCCTCGAGAGCAGTGGCAATCCGCTCGACTGCCCGGACAAGCCGCCAAAGCAAATACAGTGTGATGATCGGAAGTGCAATAGCTACCCATACGAGCGGCGTTTGGGTGACAAAAAGGCTAATTCCTACCGACGCCAGTAAGACAATGATACCGGTGGCTACGACCGCTTGATGTACTCTGTCGTAATTCATGGAAAGGGGTGAATCCTAAGCATCTAATATGTTACGCTACAGGTATGCTTGGTCAGCCATAGACCAAGTAGATTTTCCGCCCCCCGCAATTGTTATCCCTCCCGCTGAAAGTGCAATATCTATCCCAGTGTAGAGCCTGTCCGAAAAATATCGCCAGACGACGCGATCGAGAACTAGCTAGAT
>JBDGSW010000086.1:0-4092 GCA_042217345.1 Haloarculaceae archaeon | reverse complement strand
GTCCTTGCCACCGCCTACGTCACGCTCCTACTTCAACGTGCAAAGCTGAGTTATGTATAAAGACCAGCTATATCGAAACAGCTAGTGATCGCAGTGAGGGACACGAGCGGACACGAGCGCGAGCAGATCGAACGGAGCAGGCAGCGCGGGCCTGCGGGACCGTCCCGCGACCCGTCGGCCTGGACGCACCCGTCGCCGGGGTCGGCCGGCGTCGGGACGCGAGCAGGGCGGGGCCGACGATGAGCGTCTTCGCCGAGTTCACGGTGCCGGCGTCGGCGATCCCGCTCGCGCGGGCGCTCGGCCCGGCTGACATCGCCACCGTCGAAATCGAGCGGGTGGTACCCGTCGGCCGGCCGGCCTACTTCCTCTGGCTCGTCGGGCCCGACCGGGGGGAGCCCCTCGCACGTCTGGGCGAGGACGAGGCCGTCGCCGCCCTCGAGACCGTCGACGAGCTCCCGGACCGGACGCTCGTGCGCTGTGAGTGGACCGGGGACGGCGGAGAGTTCCTGCCCGCGCTG
Organism: Haloarculaceae archaeon; assembly: GCA_042217345.1. Taxonomy (GTDB): domain Archaea; phylum Halobacteriota; class Halobacteria; order Halobacteriales; family Haloarculaceae; genus Halorientalis. Next base: position 3,574 of record JBDGSW010000086.1, on the reverse strand, counting down.
GACGCCGCGAACGCGACGCTGCTGGACGCGCGGCTGGTCGACGGTACCTGGGAGGTCGACGTCCGCCTGCCCGATCGCGAGGCGCTCGCGGCGGTGTTCGACGCGCTGGACGGCGACGGCGGCGAGGTCGTCCTGACGCGTCTCAACGAGACGGTCCCCGACGAGGCGGAGGCGGCCACCGGGCTGACGTCCCGGCAGGCCGAGACGCTCGGGGCCGCGATCGAGGCCGGCTACTTCGAGGTGCCGCGGGCGGCGACGATCGGCGAGCTGGCCGATCAGCTGGGCGTCACCGAACAGGCCGTCTCCGAGCGCCTCCGCCGCGGGCTGGCGACGATCATCGCCGAGACGATCGGCCAGGAAGCGACCGACGAGCCCGACGACCGCGCGTGACCGCGAGCCGGCGCCCGCTCAGCCGTCGCCCGCGCGGTCGGGCCCCTCGTCGAGGTCGGTGACGCTGCCCTCGGACCCGCCGCCGTCGCGCTCGTCGAGCGTCGCCGCGACGAGCGTGGCGATGCCCCGCCGGAGGCGCTGGGAGACCGCCGAGTCCGAGACGCCGAGGCGCTCGGCGAGCTCGACGAGCGTCGTCTCCCGCGGGACGTCGAAGTAGCCCGTCGCCAGGGCGGTCTGCAGCGTCTCGCGCTGGGTGTCCGTCAGCGAGAAGTGCATGCCCAGCTCCTCGGGGACGCCCGGGTTGTGTACGCGCTGGAGGTCCACGCCGATCCCGCGGTCGCGACAGGTCCGGAAGAAGGTCGCCAGCGTCTGGTGGGTCGGAAAGCGCAGCTGGAACGTCCAGGCGTCGGACTGCCCGTCGGCCTGCAACATGACGCCATCCGAGTCGGCGAGCACGGTCAGCAGGCCGTCGATCTCGCCGGTCCACTCGATTTTGACCAGGGACTCGCCGTCCACGCGGTCGACGATCCGCGCGCTCTCGACGTGCGGATCCGCCTCGAGGGCCTCAACGGCCAGCGACACGTCGTGGTCCGAGATCCAGAGGTAGGGGATGACGGTGTCACCGACCGGGATCGTCCGCTCGATTCGGATCCGGATATCGGGATCGATCACGAGCGCCCGCCCCAGCGCGAAGTCCGCTGCCGGAACGATCACGGTCGCGATGACGCTCATTGATTGTCGCCCTCTACGAGGAGGCGGTGGATAAATTCCTTCGGCCGTCAGGGTTCCGTTATAAATAGCATCGAAGTCGATGCCGTGTGGTTTTCACCGACGGGACCGACAGTGACCCCGTGAGCAAGCCGAGTGCACCTGCGACCGGCGACCCTCGCCCGCGGGGACCGCGAGCGACGCGGCCGACCGGAGCCCCCTGGGTGGGGACTGCGCCCAGGATCGGGCGGGGTGAATCGCGATGACCCCGCCCGCGGGGCCGACGCCGACGACCGAGGCCGAGTTCCACGCGGCGCTGCGGTCGCTCATCGAGCGGAGTGCGGCCGCCGGCGTCGACGTCGAGGACGGCTGGGGGTTCCGAACGAACGACCACGGCTACAGCGTCGAGATCAACGCCCTCGGGCCCGCGCGCAACGGCGTCGACGGCGGCGCTCGATCGGCGCCGACCGGCTCGGCGGCGGCGCTCGACGACGCCTTCCTGGCGCTTTCCCACCCGCTGCGACGCCGGCTGCTCGCGGGCCTGTTCGCGACCCCGGCGCGCGAGCGGGGCGCCCGCTCGCTCGCCGACCTCCCCGGCGACGAGGCAGAGCGAGGCGCGTCGCTTCGCGAGACGCACCTCCCGCTGCTGGCGTCGCTGGGCTACCTGGCGTGGGACCCCGAGACCGACGCGATCGGCCCCGGGCCGCGCTTCTCCGAGGTCGCAACCGTGATCGAACTGCTCGCGGAGAACCAGTCGCAGCTTCCCGGCGGCTGGCCCTGAACCGGACGGCGACGCCGCGTTCCCGACACCTTATAAATGCCATCTATATCGAACGCCAACTGTTCTCCGGGAGCCGCCCCAAAGAGGCAATACCCGGGGCGGTGCTGTGGGGGCTCGTGAGCGACACCAGAGCCGACGACGAACCACTTCTGCTTTCCGGGATCAGAAGATGACACGGATCAGAGACGACGTGACTAGGGGAGCCCTTGACGGAGACGCGCTCGCGGAGCTGCTGGCCTCGTCGCGGCGGCGACGGGTCGTCGACTACCTCGCGCGGACTGACGACGAGCGGGTCGGCGTCGACGAACTCGTCACCGCCGTCGCGGCCGCGGAGCGAAGCGGGCCAGCGGGTGCCGACTACTCGAGTGCGAATCACTGTCACCTGGTGGAGGTGACGCTGCACCACAATCACCTGCCCAAGCTCGCCGACGCCGGCGTGATCGACTACGACCTGGACGCCAGCGCGGTCCGCTACCGACCGCAGCCTGCGCTGGAGACGGCGGTCGCAGTCCTGGAGCAGGCGTCGGACTGAGCGGGCACGTCCGCGCGCCCGGGCCGGGACCCGGGCGCGCTTCGGGTCCGACCCCATAAACGACCGCCGAACAGCGGCGCAACTGACATGCCGGTGCGAGCGGTGCCCACGTCCATGCGACTGCGACGATGGAGCCTGCTCGCCTACGGGGGGCTGGCGTACCTGACCTTCCTCGCCGCGATCGCGTACGGCATCGGCTTTCTCGGTGACGCCTGGGTCGCCAAGACCGTCGACGCGGGACCAGCGGCCCCGCTCTGGACTGCAGTCGCACTCAACGTCGGCCTGCTCGGCGTCTTCGCGGTCCAGCACAGCCTCATGGCGCGCGACTGGTTCAAGCGCCGCCTGACTGCGGTCGTCCCCGCGCCTGCCGAGCGCAGCACCTACGTCCTCGCCGCGAGCCTCGCACTCGCAGCGGTCTACTGGGGGTGGCGTCCGATCGACGGCGTCGTGTGGGCGGTCCGCTCGCCGGTACTCGCGGCCCTGGCGTGGGGGCTGTTTGCCCTCGGGTGGCTGGTCGCCCTCGTCGCGACGTTCGAGATCGACCACGCCCGCCTGTTCGGCCTCGCGCAGGTCCGGGCGGCGGCCGGCGGCGACGACCTCGCCGAGCCCGGCTTCGAGACCCCCGGGCTGTACGCCCACGTCCGCCACCCGATGATGACCGGCCTGTTGCTGGCGTTCTGGGCCACCCCGCGGATGACCGTCGGTCACCTGCTGCTTGCAGTACTGACGACCGGGTACGTGTTGGTCGGCGTCAGGCTCGAAGAACGCGGGCTCGTGGCCGCACACGGGAAACGGTACGAGCGGTACCGCCAGGACGTGCCGATGCTCGTGCCGCGGCCGTTCTGACCCGGGTCAGAGGAACCGGAAGGTCTCGAGGTTCTTCGGCGCGAAGGTGCGCATGTTGTAGTCGTGGTACAGCGCCGACGAGAGGTCCTGCGTGGACTTCTCGTCGCCGTGGACGCACAGCACCTTCTCGGGGCGGGGGTTCATCGTCTTCACGAAGTTCTCCAGGCCCTGGCGGTCGGCGTGGCCGGAGAAGCCGTCGACGGTCTCGACGCCCATCTTCATCTTCATGGTGTTGGCGCGGCCGTTGCCGTTGCCGACGGGAATCTCGTCCCAGCCGTTCTGGATGCGCCGGCCGAGCGTCCCCTGGGCCTGGTAGC
>JBDGSW010000004.1:0-4184 GCA_042217345.1 Haloarculaceae archaeon | reverse complement strand
GCTTCAACCCCACAAGGGTCCGTCTGAAACCGTATCGTTCCAAGTCTGACCCACCCGTGCAGTATCGCTTCAACCCCACAAGGGTCCGTCTGAAACCATGGCCGAGATGGGCCATATAGCCCGTGATCCGGGTGGTTTGCACTTAGCGTTTTCGTCGACCTGCGATAGTGCCCGAACCCCCGGGGGGTCGATGAGCGACGACGGTACTGGAACACTATCGCCATTCCCGGGCCCGAGCGGCGGCGAGTGTCGTCGCCGAGCGCACCAGTGCTGGTGAACCGACCGCCCCCGCCAGATTGATGCAGAGCGGGGCCGAAGCGACTGACGTCCGAAGTGGCTCCAATGTCCGAACACGATTCGCCGCGCGTCGTCTCGCTGCTGCCCTCGGCCACCGAGATTGTCTACGCCCTCGGGATCGAACCCGTCGGCGTCTCCCACGAGTGCGACTACCCGCCGGCAGCGACGGCACAGCCCGCGGTCAACCGATCGCTGATCGAGGCCGACGCGAGCAGCGCCGAGATCAACGAGCAGGTCGCCGCGGCCGAGCGCGACGGCGGCGATCCGGACCGCTGCGCCAACGGCGCCTACGAGATCGACCTCGATCGCCTCGACCGGCTGGACCCGGACCTGATCGTCACGCAGGGCGTCTGCGACGTCTGCGCCGTCGACCGCGTGCTCGTCGAGGACGCCGTCGAGCGCCTGGGCCTCGACGCGACGGTCCTCACCACCGACCCGCACAGCCTTGAAGACGTCTTCGAGGACGTCCGTCGCATCGGCGAGGCGACCGGCCGGGCGGATCGCGCCGAAGCAGTCGTCGCCGACCTCCGCGAACGCGTCGCGGCCGTCGAGGAGACGATTTCCGACGCGGACCCCGACCGACCGCGGGTCGCCGTGCTGGACTGGCTCGACCCCGTAATGGTCGCCGGCCACTGGATCCCCGCGATGGTCGAGACGGCCGGTGGACGGTACGACATGACCGAACCGGGCGCGCGCTCGGAGCCGCGGGAGTGGGCCGAGCTCCGCGAGTACGATCCCGAGGTTCTGGTCGCCGCCCCCTGCGGGTTCGAGCTCGACCAGACCCTCGACAACCGCGACGATCTGACCGGCCGCCCGGGGTGGGACGACCTCGCGGCCGTCCGGAACGACCGGGTGACCGTGATGGACGGCCACCACTACGTCAACCGGTCCGGACCGCGGCTCGTGGACACGCTGGAGTACCTGGCGGCCGCGATCCACCCCGACCTGTTCGACGCCCCACCGGCCGACGCCGCCCGGCCGCTCGCGGAACTGCGCGCATAGATGCTCGTCCTCACTCGCGCCGCGTACGACGCGGTCGTCGCCCACGCCCGCGAAGGCGCTCCCGAAGAAATCTGCGGCGTCCTCGGCGGCGCGCGCGGTGCTGGGGCCGGCGACGATCCCGACCGGGCCACCACGGTCCACCGGACGGCCAACGCGGCCGCGGCACCGAGAACCGCCTACGCCATCGACCCCGAGGAGCAACTGACAGTCCTGGAGACGATCGAGGACGGCGATCTCGACGTGGTGGGGTTCTACCACTCCCATCCGGCCGGCCCGCCGCGAATGAGTGCGACCGACAGAGAACGAGCGACCTGGGACGGGTACGCCTACCTGCTCGTTTCCCTCGACGGCGACGTTCCGTTCGTCGGTGCCTGGCGCTGGACGGGCGAGCGCTTCGCGCCCGAGGTCCTGCGACTCGCTCAGGACAGCGCGACGACGCCGACGTAGACGTTGGTGACGACGATCAGCGCGCCGAGGGCGGTGACGCTCACGAACCAGGCGCGCCACAGCGGGACGCGCTCGACGACGTCGCGCCAGGACAGCAGCGCGGCGCCGACCACCAGCGCCACGCCGGCCTTGAGCACGAGTAGGAGCAGCGGGTGGTGGGCCATCAGCGCGCGGACCAGCGGGTTGCCTTCCAGCCCGAGGTCGCCCGTCAGCCAAAGCGCCAGCAGCGTCGAGGCGGCGTCGCCGAAGCCCCAGACGAACACCAGCGCGCCGACCAGCTCGCCGTACGCCGGCGTCCGCACCGGGAATCGGCCCAGTCCGATTTCAGTTTGTGAGGTCGCCATCGACACTGAATCACCGAGACGGCTACACGTCGTCGAATTTCCACGATAAAGCTACGGCCCCAATTATCGAAGGTGAAAAGCGATGGCGGCGGCGGGGAGGCACGTGCCGTCTGGCGGTGGGCTTGCGGCGGGTGCGGCCGGCGCGTCAGTTCGCGCCGATGGCGCAGGTCTCGACGTACTCGACGTCGGCGACGGAGTCGATCTGGGGGTCGTCGCCGCAGACGGGGCACTCGGGGTTGCGGTTGATCGGGATCTCCTCGAAGGACATCGCGCCCGCGTCGTAGTACAGCATGCGGCCGTCGAGTAACTCGGCGTCGGGGAGGAGATCGGCGTCCATGAGGATCCACTTGACGGCCTCGGTGGCCTGGATGCAGCCGACGGTGCCGGGGAGGACGCCGAGGACGCCGGCCTCCGAGCAGTCCGGGACGGTGCCCGCGGGCGGGGCCTCGGGGAACAGACAGCGGTAACACGGCGCGTCATCGCCCTGCGGGAACGTGGTCACCTGGCCCTCGAAGCGGTAGATGGCGCCGTGGGAGAACGGCATGCCCGCGAGCGTGCAGGCGTCGTTGACCAGAAAGCGGGTCTCGAAGTTGTCGCTGGCGTCGACGACGAAGTCGTAGTCGGAAAACAGCGCCTCGACGTTGTCGGCGTCCAGTCGCAGCTCGTGGGGTTCGACGGTGACATCGGGGTTCAGGTCCGCGACGAAGTCGGCGGCGCTGTCGACCTTCGGGCGGCCGACGTCGCCGTCGCCGTGGATCACCTGGCGCTGGAGGTTCGAGCGCTCGACGACGTCGTCGTCGACGATGCCGATCGTGCCGACGCCGGCGGCAGCGAGGTACTCGATGACCGGCGCGCCGAGGCCGCCGGCGCCCACCACGACCACGTCGGCGTCGAGCAGGGCCTTCTGGCCCTCGGGCCCCACGTCGTCCATGATGATGTGCCGGGAGTACCGGTCGAGCTGCGTGGGGTCGAGGTTGAGGTCGCTCATGGCCTCCCGTTGGAAGCGACGGCGAATAAGCGACCGGGTCGCTCAGTGCAGGTCCAGGTCGTAGAGGTCGCCGAACTTCGAGCGGGCGTACTCGAGGAAGGGGTCGGCCGTGAACGGCTCGCCGGTGGCGACTTCGATCAGGTCGTCGGTCTCGTAGCGCTTGCCGTAGCGGTGGACGTGCTCGGTGAGCCACTCGTGGAGGGCGCCGAACTCGCCCGCCGCGATCCGGTCGTCGAGGTCCGGGATGTCGTCCTCAGCGGCAGCGAACAGCTGGGCGGCCAGGACGCTGCCCAGCGAGTACGTCGGGAAGTACCCGAAGTTGCCGTTGGCCCAGTGGATGTCCTGCAGGCAGCCCTCGGCGTCGGTATCGGGCCGGACGCCCAGGTACTGCTCCATCTTGTCGTTCCAGACCTGCGGGACCTCCGAGACGTCGAGATCGCCGCTGATCAGGTCGCGCTCGATCTCGAAGCGCAGGACGATGTGCATGTGGTAGGTCAGCTCGTCGGCCTCGACGCGGATCAGGTTGGCGGGGTCGACGTGGTTGGCCGCCTCGTAGAACGTCCGGGACGCGGCGTCGACGCCCAGGCGCTCGTCGACGCGGTCGGCGAAGAACTCCCAGAACGCCGTCGAGCGGCCGACGTGGTTCTCCCAGAGCCGCGACTGAGACTCGTGGACTGTCAGGTCCCGTGGCTGGCCCAGCGGCGTGCCGTAGTCGTCCTGTGGCAGCCCGAGCGTGTAAGTCGCGTGGCCGAATTCGTGGATCGTCGAGCCGAGCGCGTCCAGCGGATCGTCCGGCTTGAACCGCGTGGTGACGCGGGCGTCGAACTGGTTGCCCATCGAGAAGGGGTGTTCGGCGGTGTCCAGGCGGCCCCGCTCCCAGTCGTAGCCGAGTTCGTCCAGGGCGTCCCGGACGAGCGCCTCCTGGGCGGCCTGCTCGTAGGTCCCGTCGAAGGGATCGGCGAGTTCGACGTCGCTGTCGTCGATCGCGTCGATCAGCGGGACCAGTTCCTCCCGGAGGCGCTCGAGGATTCGCTCGGCGGTGTCCAGGCCCAGGTACGGCTCGTAGTCCTCGAACAGCACCTCGTAGGGGTCCCGGTCGGGGTCGA
>JBDGSW010000186.1:0-4514 GCA_042217345.1 Haloarculaceae archaeon | reverse complement strand
ACCCTCAAGGACCGAGGCGCGTATGCGCCGAGGGAGTAGGGTGGGGTAGTTTACCCCGAGAGTAGCCCGTCGACGAGGCGGGTGAACCGATCGAGCAGGCGGTCGGCGATCGACGGCTCGATTTCGGCGAGCAGCCGGACGGACTCCTCGGGGCGGGTGGCCGCCAGCGTCACGCGGTTGCGCTGGTCGCGGCGCTTCTCGACGAGGTCCTGCTCGACGAGGTGGTCGAGGTGCCACTCGAGGGTGCTGCGGGCGATCCCGAGGTCGTCGGCGACGGTCGCGGGCGCGGTTGGGCCGTGGTCGAGCAGATACACGAGGGCCTCGCGGGCCGTCTCGCGGCGGGCGACGGCGATCGCGCGGCGCTCCCACGGGTCGAACGCGGGCGAGAAGTAGTGCGTCCGGCCGTAGAGCGGCTCTGCGACCACTTGATCGGCGTCGGTGAGCGTCCGGAGGTGGTACTGGACCTGGCCGGGCGCCAGATCGAGCGCGCGTGTCAGGCCGTTGAAGTGTTCGCCCGGGTGCGCGTCGACGTACTCGCGGATGCGCTCGCGCTGGTGCGTCATGGCGCGGCGTCGACCTCCGGGGTGCGGGCGCTGACTCGGACGACGGCGTCGCCGGCGATCGCTGCGGACACCACCATTATCTGCGAGTACCGCCCGCGGCTACGTGAGTACGTCGGTTTCCGGACGGCCGCCGATCGCTCGAGCATCCGCCCGCGACCGAGGTCGACGCTCGCGGGCGGTGACAGCGGTGGAGGCCGGTGGTTGCGGACGGGACCGGGGGCCGACGGTCGCGCTCAGGCGGGCGCGGCGGCCCAGTTGTTCGCCCAGGCCGTGCCGGCGGCGACGACGCCGGTGGCGATGGCAACGAAGATCGTCGCGACGAGGGCGTCGCTGAACTGGAAGGCGTTCATGACGATCGCGGCGAAGACGCTCGCGACGAACAGCATCACGACCGTCCCGACGGCGGCGCTGACGAACCCGAGCACGTACTGGTCGGCGGCGTCGCGGGAGACCTCGAACGCCCCGCTGAGGCCGGCCGCACCAGCGAGCACCGGACCGGCGCCGAACAGCGCGACCATGAATATCAGGTTCGCGGCCGAGACCGAAAAGCCCGACCCGGTCCCGCCGTAGACGTTGTTCGAGAGCACGCTGCCCAGGAACAGCAGTGTCAGGCCGACGCCGACGCCGACCGCGGCGAAGGCGGCGGTCACCCGCTTGATCGCCGCTCGTCCGGCGGGTTCGCTCAGGATCGCGAGCGCCCCGTCGCCGTCCCCGTACCCGCCCGCGGGCCGGGCTGGCTGGGCCTGCTTCGAATCCACGTCGTTCCGTTCGGCGCCGCCCGGATCCTCTGAACTCATACGAGTATGACCGCTCTGACACGTAATAAAACTTGAAATTCTCGATACTCGGAGTGGTCGGACGACCCGGGTGTGGACGCGGCGTCGGCCGCGTCGAGGCGGCGCGCTTTTTGCGCGTGACCGGCAATCGCGGGCATGGAGAGCCTGGAAGCCGAGCTCGACCGAGCGCGGGACCTCGACGTGGCCGCGCTGGCCGACGCCGTCGAGTCAATCGGCTTCGAGTGTACGAGGTGTGGAGCATGTTGTAAGGGGAGCGAGGCCGACCGGAGGGAGGCCTCGACAACAGCGAGCGGGGAGGGAAGCGACGGCGACGTCGAACCCCACACGGCGACCGTCTTTCCCGGCGAGATCCGGGAGTTGCAGGCGGCGACGGGCGACGACTTCCGGGACGTCGCCCGACCGATGCCGTTCGGCCTGTCCGAGGGGCCCGACGGGCCCGAGGGCGAGACCTTCGAGTGGGCGCTCCAGACGGACGGCTGCGGCGACTGCACCTTCTACCGAGAGGACGGAGACGGCAGGGGCGCCTGCACCGTCCACCCGGACCGGCCGCTCATCTGCCGGACCTACCCGTTCTCGGTGGCGCTGGGCGGGACCAGCCAGCCGATGGGCGAGGCCGTCGACGAGGCGGGGCTGGTCCGGGCCCACGAGTGCGAGGGGCTGGGCCGGGACATCTCGCGGGCCGACGCCGAGGAGCTGGCCGCGGCGCTCAAAGAGCGGGCGGTCCGGGAACTCGAGGAGGCGATCGCGGTCAGGGACAGCTACGAGCCGGCCGACCCGGGGCCGGGCGAGGTGGTCGTCCACGATTCGGAGGGCCAGAAGCGACCGGACGGCCGCAGGCGGGAGTAGCGTCTACCTCGGGACGTAACAGACGGGCAAGTTCTTTAGTGGGGGGCTTCGATGTCGTCGGTGAGGGTTTACAAGTGGAGATATCTGAGAAGCTCCTGTGTCTGTTCAGCGCCGACGTGGAGACCTCCGGGGACTCCTACGTGATCGAGGTGCCCCGTCGAGAGATCGACACGGGGTCGATCGATCCCGGCGAGACGTATCGGGTGGCGCTCATCGCGAGCGAGGACGAGGGGGCGACCGAGAGCGAGTCGACCGAACCGAGCGACGAACCACAGCCGCCGGTCGAACCCGGCGAGATCCGCTACGTCGAAATCGAGGACATCGGCAAGCAGGGCGACGGCATCGCGCGCGTCGAGCGCGGTTACGTCATCATCGTCCCCGGCGCCGAGATCGGCGAGCGCGTCAAAGTCGAGATCACCGAGGTCAAGTCCAACTTCGCCGTCGGCGAGATCATCGAAGAAGACCTCTGATCGGCCGGCCGTTTCCCGCGCGTACCAACAGTCCGCCGCGAGCGTCGGCGCCCCCACCTGGGCGCGGCCCGAATCGGCGCTAATCACCAGACGGCGACCGATTAACCGACCGTACCAAACCCGATATATGGCGACTCGTCGAACAGGTTAATATGAGCGCGACCGCGACGGCACAGAGCGCGACCCCAGAAGCCGCCCTCTCGGAGAAACAGCAGCGAATCCTCTCGTACCTCCGCGAACACGTCGGCGAACAGACCTACTTCAAATCGCGGCTCATCGGCGACGCCCTCGACATGTCCGCGAAGGAAGTCGGCACCAACATGCCCGCCCTCCAGGACCTGGACGTCGGCGTCGACGTCGAGAAGTGGGGCTACTCCTCCTCGACAACCTGGAAAGTCACCGCCTGAGCCGCCCAGGCGTTGTCCCGATCCTCACTCGTCCCGAGCCACGCCGCTCGCGAACGGCGGGACTGGCCGGCGCCTCGAAAGAGCAGGCGTCGGCGGCGGCCGCGGCTCAGGGATCGTAGCGCAGGAGGTCGTCGGCCGCGGCGGCGAGGTCGGCCGTCCGGGCGTCGAAGGAGTCGGCGTAGCGAACGAGCAGCAACAGGACCGTCTCCGGGCGCTCGACGGCGTAGCCGTCCTCGCGGGAGAGCAGGCCGGCGCTCTCCAGTTCGCTGGCGTACTTGCTGATGGTGGGGGCCGAGACGCCCAGCCGATCGGCCAGATCGCTGGCCGACGCGTCGGGGTTCGAAAGGAGCGCGACGAGCATCCCGCGGGGGGTCTCCCGGCGCAGGTAACCGAGGGCTACCTGTTCGAACTCGGAGAACCGGCCCGCGGGGAAGTACCGGCGGTAGTCACCGTCCTTCCGGCTCTCGAGGGCGCCGGCGCGGACGAGCCCGCGGAGGTGGTGCTGGGTCTCGCCGGTGCCCAGTTGCAGGTCGTCGCGCAGCTTCGAGAAGTGCGCGCCGGGCGTGGCCGCGACGTAGCCAGCGATTGCGTCGGGCGCGTCGCTGGTGCTGTCACCGCGGGCACCGAGCGCCGCGAGCGGGCTGGCCGCGCCGATGGCGGCGAAGCGACGCAGCGTGGCTCGCTTCGACTCGTCCACCCCCTCGTCTGCCATGTCATTAGATAGGAAAGCCGAGCCTAAAACGCCTTCGCCTGTATCTCCGAGCGTGGTGGTTGCGGGTGGCTCACGCCGGCGAGTCGCCGTCAGTGCCGTCGTTGGGGTCGTCGCCCCCTTCGCGTGCGTCCATCTCGGCGTCCATCTCCTCGATGACCTCGTCGGGATCCCTGATGTCGGCGGGGTCGTTGCCGGCCTTGATCGCCTGGGCCTCCTCCTCCATGGCCTCGACGTCGACCTCGGCCTCCTCGTCGATCTGACCGAGGATCTCCTCGATGTCGTCCAGGCCGAGCATCTCGCGGGTCGACTCGTCGAACTCCAGGCTCTGGAGGGACTCGCCGTCGGTCTGCACGTCGCTGCCGGTAAGGTGTTTGCCGTAGCGGCCCACGAGCGAGGACAGTTCCTGTGGCAGGACGAACGTCGTCGACTCGCCCTGGCCGATGTCGGCGAGGGTCTCCATGCCCTTGTCGATGACCGCGCGCTCGCCCATCGACTTGGCGGACTTGGCGCGCAGGACCGTCGAGATCGCGTCACCCTGGGCCTCGAGAATCTGACTCTGCTTTTCCCCCTGGGCGCGGATGATGTTGGACTGCTTGTCACCCTCGGCCGTCTCGACCGCCGAGCGCCGTTCACCCTGGGCTTCGAGGATCATCGCACGCCGGCGCCGCTCGGCGGAGGTCTGTTGCTCCATGGCCTGCTGGACGTCCTGGGAGGGGTTG
>JBDGSW010000174.1:0-4668 GCA_042217345.1 Haloarculaceae archaeon | reverse complement strand
CCCATCCTGTCTTCCTCGACCCATCCTGTCTTCCTCGACCCATCCTGTCTTCCTCGATCCATCCTCTCCTCACCCGACCCGTTCACTCCTCACCCGACTCGTCCGTCCGTGTTGCTCCACTGGTCGCACCGTCGCACCCGGCGCAACCGTTATTGAGGATGGTGAACATCCCTCTCGTGAGAGTCATGGGACGCCGCGAGCACTCGCACCTCTCGGAGTGGGCGGCCCTCGTCGGTGCGGACCTCCCCGAGGAGTTCGAAGACATGCACCGACGGTCGTCACGCACCCGCGAGGGTGGCGCCAGTCGATGAGGACTCACCGGCCGCGCCACCAGTAAGCCACCAGTCACACAGCCAGAACCCCATCAGCCACCAGCCACCAGTCACATCGCGAGTACGCCACCAGTCACGCAGCCAGTACGCCACCGGCCGCGAGTACCTCCGGTGACTGTCCCCGGGCACCGACGGAGAGCAGCGGCTCGCGGCGAGGAAAACCGTGGAGAAGGGGCGCCGCGCCGGCGCTCACTCGATCTTCTGGTACTGGTCGGAGAGCTTCTCGGCGGCCTCGTCGAGCTCGCTGCGCTCGTATTCGGTCAGCTCCCAGTCGACGACCTCCTCGACGCCGTCGGCGCCGAGCTTGCAGGGCACGCCCAGGCCGACGTCGTCGTAGCCGTACTCGCCCTCGAGCTTGAGCGAGGCGGGCAGGACCTTCCCGGTGTCGCGGATGACGGCCTCGACCATGTCGGCGACGCCCGTGGCCGGGCCCCACTCGGTGGCGCCCTTGCGCTCGATGACGTTCATGGCGCTCTCCTGGAGGTCCTCGAGAATTTCGTCTTTCTCCTCGTCGGAGAACTCGGGGTCGCGGCCGTTGACGCGCACCTTCGAGAACACGGGGACCTGTGCGTCGCCGTGCTCGCCGAGGATCGTCGCCTCGACGTTCTGGACCGGTTCGTCGAAGCGCTGGGAGAGGACGTAGCGGAACCGCGCCGAGTCCAGGCGGCCGCCGAAGCCGATCACCTTGTGGCGATCGCGGTCGCCGACCTCGTACTGGTGGCGGTTGAGCAGGTCCACCGGGTTCGAGGTGGTGATCGAGACGAACTCATCCGAGTGGTCCTCGAGCTGGGAGATGATGTCGTCCATGATCGGGGCGTTGTCGCCCGCGAGGTCGATGCGGGTCTGGCCGGGCTGGCGGGGGATGCCGGCCGTGATGACGACGACGTCCGAGCAGGCGGTGTCCTCGTAGCCGCCCTGGCGGACCGCCGTGTTCGCATCGTAGGCGACGCCGTGGTTCGTGTCCGCCGCCTGCCCGACGGTCGTGTCCTCCTGTTCGGGGATGTCCACGTAGACGAGTTCGTCGGCGACGTCGCGAAGGGCGATGTTGTAGCCCGCCGCGGCGCCGACCGTGCCGGCCGCTCCGACTATGCTAACTTTCGTCATATCGTCCGAAATTGCCGCCCGCGACGACCTAAAGGCTTCCATCTGTTCCCAACGGGTTGCTCTCGCCGGCCCCCCGAATACTTGCGGCCCTCCGTCATTCCGGGCCGGTCGTGCGCTCCCGCAAACCATTTTCCGCCCCGGTCCCTCTCAGTATCCATGAGTGACTTCGACCGGGAAGCCGAACGAGAGCGGTTGCGCGAGCAGTACGAGCGCGACAAACAGGACCGTGAGGCCACCGAGCGAATGAGCGACCTCCTGTTGAAAGGCGCGACGATGACCAACGCCCACTGCGGCACCTGCGGCGACCCAATCTTCCGCTACGAGGGCCAGGAGTTCTGTCCCACCTGCCAGGAGCGCGTCGGCGACGCCGACGGCGACCAATCGACAGCTGACGCCGAGAAACAGCAGTCTGACGCCGCCCAGCCGCAGGCGGACAGCGACCAGCAGCGGGCAAACGCCGACCAGCCACCCGTCGACGGCCAAGGTGCCCAGGGGGCCCGACCTGGGCCAGCGACCGCCGACGACAACGGCGCGGAGACGACCGCGTCCAGCGCGGAATCGGCGATCGGCGACGCCACTGCACCCGAAGCAGGGGGGTCCAGCACGGCGGCCGACGCGGCCCCTGCAGGCGGACCCGAAACGTCAGACGATTCCGCGGCCGCGGACGACGGCTCCGCACCGAACGGGACTGCCTCCACGACCGCTGGGGCGCCCGCTGCCCCCGGGACTGGCCCCCAGGACGCCGAGGGCCGGACCGCCCAATCCGCCACTGGTCCGGGCGAAAGTAACGACACGGCGACCCTGTCGGCCGCCCGTGCGTCGCTCACCCGGACGGTCACGACGCTCGCCCGACGGGCCGAAGCGAGCGACGACCTCGAGCGCGCGCGGGCGTACCTCGCGGCCGTCGAAGAGGCCGCAGACGCGCTCGACGCGGTCAAAACCGCCGATCGCTAACCCCCTCGTTTCGGGTGCACGCGCACGCGTCACCCCCTCCGTTTCCGGTCGAACGCGCCAGTACCGGGCATTCTCGACGGGGGGATCCCTCGGTTGCGATCTGCGCCCCCACGAGCGGAGCCGCCCCCGCACCGCCACGACCGCGGTCTACCCCGCGTAGTCGCTGCCGACGACGTCGCGGACGCGCTCGGCGGTCACCTCGCCCACCCCGTCGACGGCCATGAGGTCGTCGACGGACGCCGTCATCACGGCCTCGACGCTCCCGAAGTGTTCGAGCAGCGTCCGCGCCGTGACGGGTCCGACCTCGGCGATCGAGGCGACCACGTACTCCTGTTGCTCGGCGAGCGTCTTCGAGGACTTCTCGCCGTGCACTCGCACCTCGCGGTCGTCGGTCTCCTGTTCCCGGGTGGCGACGACCTCCAGCATGTCCGCGGTCTCGGCCTCGCTTTCGGTGCGCAGGACGCTCACGCCGAAGTCGACCGCCAGCGCCGACAGCGCGCCCCGGATGGCGTTGGGGTGGACGTTGCGCTCGCCGTAGAGGTCCGTCCCCTCGACGATCACCACCGGTCGCGAGTAGTAGCGGCCGGCGTCGCCGACCTGCTCGAACATCGAGCGGTCACCGCCGGTCAGCGTGTCGAGGAAGTCCGAGACGGTCTTGCGCTCGACGACCACCCGGTCCGAGAGGACGTAATCGCCCACCGCCAGCGTCTCCAGGCGCGTCTCGATCCCGTCGCGCGTCGACAGGTCGCGCGCGATCGTCGAGTCGAGCTCGCGCTGGTCGACGACGATCTCGACGCCCGAGTCGGGCGGCTCAGCTTCGGCGACCACGCCGTCGGATCCGTCAGAGTCCCCCGTCTCGTCCGACCCCTGCGTTTCGTCTCCACCCGCGGACTCGTCGGCATTCCGACCGTCCGCGAACGCCTCGAGGCCGGACTGGCCGTCGCTCGCGCTCGACTCGCGCTCGTCCGATCCGGCTCCGGCGGACGCCGACCCGTTCCTTTCCGGTTGCTTGCCGGTCGCCGCGGATTGCCCCTCCGTTTCGCTTGCAGCCGCTGACTCGGTGCCCTCGTCCGCCCGGGCCGAGCCGGCGTCGCCGTCGCCGGCCTCGTCCTCGAAGTCGGCGACGCTCGCCTGCTCGCCGCCGAGTTCGGCCTCGATGTCGCCGGCGACGGACTTCAGCTCGCGCAGCTCGCGCTCCATGCGCTTCTCGTTGTTGCGCGACTTCCAGAAGTACGCCTCGTCGCGGGTGTTCTCGGCCAGCAGGACGACGACCTTCCCCTCGGTCTGGCGGCCCGTCCGGCCCTTGCGCTGGATCGAGCGGATCGCCGTCGGCACGGGTTCGTAGAAGAGCACGAGGTCGACCTCGGGGACGTCCAGGCCCTCCTCGGCGACCGACGTCGAGACGAGCACCTCGAACTCGCCGGCGCGGAACTGCTCGAGCGTCGCCTCTTGTTCGGTCTGGGTCATTCCCTCGCTGCCCTCGGTGTCGCTCTGGCCGACGAACTTCCGGGTGGTGAAGTGCTCGCCCAGGAACTCGACCAGCGTCTCGGCGGTGTCGCGGGACTCGGTGAAGACGATCACGCGCTCGCCGCCGTTGAGCCCCAGCGTCTCGGCCAGCAGGATCCGCGTCTGGCGGAACTTCGGGTGCAGGTCGTCGTAGTCCTCGGCACGGCGCATCGCCTCGCGGACCTTCGGATCGGACACCAGGCGCTGGTCGGCCTTCGAGGCGCCCGACGAGCGGGCGGCCGACTGCAGCCGCTCGAAGTACCGCCGCAGCGACTCGACGCTCTGGGTCTCGACGTAGGTGACGGCCGCGTTGAGCTTGCGGATCTCGGCGTGCAGGCTCATGCCCTTGTACCCCTCGGACTGGTCGTTGTCCATCAGCTCGCGCAGCTTGCCCTGGATCCGGACCAGCTCCTTCTCCGAGAGGTCGGGGCTGGTCTTTTCCGTCACGCCGAGCTGTTTGAGCTTCTCCAGGCGGTCGCTGATGACCGCCTGGAGGGCGTCGCGGATCTCGATCACCTCGTCCGGGAGCTGGACGCGCTGCCACTCGACGTCGGTGTCGTGGGTGAACTGCGCGACGTCGGCGTCGTCCTCGGTCATCACCTCGACCTCGCGGATGCCCAGGTTCGCACAGACCTCGCGGATGGCCTCGGCGTCGCCGCCGGGCGAGGCGCTCATGCCCGTCACGAGCGGGTGCTCGGCGTCGTCGTGGTAGCGCTCGGCGATGTAGTTGTAGGCGTAGTCGCCGCTGGCGCGGTGGCACTCGTCGAAGGTG
>JBDGSW010000193.1:0-4794 GCA_042217345.1 Haloarculaceae archaeon | reverse complement strand
GGGTCACGCCCGACCGGGACGACGTCGACGTGGCGATCAACGACCTGCTGGACTGACAGGTCATGGTCGACGGCGTCGAGCGCGACCTGACGACCTACGACCTCGTCGGCGCGGACACGCCGCGGATCAACGGCTACAAGGCGAAGTTCAACCCGGAACTGGTCGAGACCTACAGCGTCGAGCGCGGCTCGACCGCGGCGACGCTGGCCGCGCACCTCTACCAGCGCGGCAAGGCGGCCGCCGGAGGCGAGGCGACGCTGTCGACGCTGGTCTCAGACGTCCTCTAGGTAGCCGAGGTTCGCGAGCTGCTCCTCGACGGTCTCGCTGGTGGTCGTCCCGGCGTCGCGGGCGTCGAACTCGGGGTACGACCGGCTCCCCGCCCCCTCGACCAGCGGCAGGACCGACCCGTCCATGCGGTCGCTCGGGGCGACGCCGAACGTCGCGAGGACCGTCGGCGCGACGTCGAAGATGTGCGGGCGCTCGGCGTCGGTCATCGCCGCTGGCGTGACGTCCGCGCCCGTGGCCGCGAACACGCCCACGCGCTTGTGGTTGTACTGCTCGGACGGCGGGCCGAACTGCGCGCCGCGCAGCGAGCCCGAGAGGAACTCGTCGAACTCGGCGGGCACCAGGACGACGTCCGGAGCGGCCTCGACGTGCGGGCCCTCGAAGACGGCCTCGCGGGGCTGGACCGACTCGAAGACGCGCGCGCCGTCGGGTTTGCGCACCGCCGTGAGCTGCTCGATCAGCTCGGCGCGGACCTCGTCGTAGCGCTCCCGGGGTACCTTCCCCTCGGGCTCGCGGCCCTCGAGGTTGATCCGGACGCCGAGTTCGATCCGTGAGCGCATGTACGCCGTCGACTCGGCGAATTCGACCTGCTCGGTCCCGGCCCGGACGGCGTCCGTCGGCGCGATGTCGGCGACGACGTCGGCCAGCCCGAGCGGCTCGAGCACGCGCTCGATCCGCTGGCTGGTCAGGCCCGCTCGCGCCGCTGCGGCCGCCGCGCGCGCGGCGAGGCCGGGGCTCGGGGCGTCGCCGTCCGCACCGTCCTGGAGCTGGTTGCGCGCGATGGAGTCCCACGACGGCATCCCCTCGCCGCCGCGTTTGGTCTCGACGTAGCCCCGGTCGCGCAGGAACTCGTTGACGCGGAACTCCGCGCCGGTGTACTCGCCCATGCCGTGGTCGCTGACGACGATGACGTTCCGCGGGTCACAGCGCTCGAGCACGTCGGCGACGGCGTCGTCGACGGCCGCGTAGACGCGCTCGATCGCGTCCCAGTCGTCGGGGCGCTCGTGAAAGACGGTGTCGGTCGTCTGGAACTGCAGGAAGCCAAAGACCGGGTCGTACTCGGCGGCGAGGCGGGTGAACACCCGGCCGCGGGACGCCGCGAGGTCCTCGAAGGCCGCGACCTGTGCCTCGCGCGAGGAGCGCGACTCCTTGGGGGGGTAGACGCGGTACTCGTCGGCGACCCCCGCGATCTCCAGGGCGTCGTCGGGCACGCACTCGGGGTCCTCGGGCGCGACGTAGCCCGGTACTACCGCGCCGTCGATCGTCCGCGGCGGGTGCGTCACCGGCACGTTCACGACGACGCTGTCGTAGCCCTCGCGGTCGAGCAGCTCCCAGATCGCGTACTCATCGACGTCCGTGCGGTCGACGACCGACCAGTCGTAGCCGTCGAACGAGAGGAACCCGTAGACGCCGTGCTTGCCGGGATTGACGCCCGTGTACAGCGACGGCCAGGCGCTGGGCGTCCACGGCGGGATCTGTGAGGTCAGCCCGTCGACGGCTCCCGCCGAGAACAGGTCTGCGATGGTCGGGATGGCCCCGCGGTCGCGCAGACGGTCGAGTACCGGCAGACAGGCCCCGTCGAGCCCCAGCAGCAGCGTTCGCATCGAATCCGGACGACCAACTGACATCGGCGACGATTCGGCGAAATCTCACATAGTTATGGGCACGATAGCGCGCCGACCGGCCCGCGCGGTCACCACACGACGTCGCCGTCGACACCGGCGCTACCGCCAGCGCGCCGCGTTTGCGTGGGCGTGTTCGCGCAAGCCGGCAGCGACGGCGACGAGTGCGCGCGCCTGCCCCAGCGGTCGCACGCGCGCGGTGCTCGGTGACGTACCCGGCCGCTCGGTCGGGGGCTGGCAGCGATGCGTGACATGCGGTCGAGAGCTTCTCGCGGCCCGGGGGAGACGGGCGAGCGCTCCGTCCGGCGGAGACGGCCGGTAAGTGCGTCTTACTGCCGGCGATCCGGCTAGCGGTTCACGGCCCTACCGGGGGTGGCGGCCGGCGCGACCGCCGCTGTGACGCCCGCCGTGACGGGACGCAACGGACAGCGACGCCGCCGACAACGGACGGCCATCCCGACGTACGTGTGAACCATCGTGCGGCTGTCGGCACGCGTCTGGTAAGAACATTTATATGGTTACTATTTGCCTACCCTGACATGGCACGTCGTCAGAAGGACGATCCCCGCGGGAAAGAATCGCTTATCGCCCACCGGCCAGCACCGAGCGGTCGCTTCAGTGGCGCACGCCCGAACCCGTGCGGGCGGGGCGAGCCACGCCAGGAGGGCTAACGATGAGCGAGTCAGAGCCCGTCGACTGGCACCGGCTGCCGGCCGACCCCAACCCCGACGACCTGGGGTACGAGCCACTCGACCTCGACATCACCGAATCGACGGCCGACGGCGGCCACTACGTCATCCTCCCGCACGACGAGGAGTTCCTCCGCGAGGAGGCGTTCATCGTCGCCGACGCCGACTCCGTCGTCTCCCTGGACGACCGCATCTGAGCGGCCCGCCGTCACCCTGACCGACGCTGGCGGGAACCCCCGCCCGACGGCTGCCGACGCGGACGCCCACGGCCGGCAGGCGTCCAATAACAATGGGTCAGTCCGGCCACAGACGAGTCACCGAGGCCGCTCCGGCCGCGCCCCCGCGGGCCGGCCCCACCGGCCCGAGGTGATCTCCGTGACAGAGGCACGCACTGGCCGCGACTGCGACATCGCCCCGTCCGTGGAGTTCGTCGCACCCGACGGCGACGCCGACGCCGCCCGGATCGGCGACGGCGCGACGATCCGCTCGGGGTCGATCGTCTACCCCGACGTCGTCATCGGCGACGATCTCACCACCGGACACAACGCCGTCATCCGCGAGCACACCACCCTCGGCGACCACGTCGTCGTGGGTACCAACGCGGTCATCGACGGCACCTGCACCGTGGGTTCGGGCGTCAGCATGCAGACCGGCGTCTACGTCCCGCCCGAGAGTGCGATCGGCGACCGGGTCTTCCTGGGCCCTCACGCCGTCCTGACGAACGACCCGTACCCGCTGCGCCGCGACGTCGACCTCGCCGGGCCGACGCTCGAACGCGACGTCTCGATTGGGGCGAACGCGACCGTCCTGCCGGACGTGACCGTCGGCGAGCGCTCGTTCGTCGCCGCCGGCGCCGTCGTCACCGAGGACGTCCCCCCCGAGACGCTGGCAGCGGGCGTCCCCGCGACCCACCGGCCCCTCCCCGAGGCGTTACACGGCGACAACGGCTGAGCGCGGCGTTCACACCGATCGCCGGCCTGCGCACGATTCGCCCGCACGAGCGCAATCTCGCGGGTAGTCAACGACAATGCGGCGAGAGACGTGACCGTGAGACCCATCGGTACGCGCTGGGCACCGCGCCCGGCGGGAGCCCGCCCGACCCGCGGAGCCGCGAGCGATCCCGAACTGGTGACCGAACGCGTCAAGGACGCCGCCAGCAACGCGGTCAACCGCGACCTCGCCCTGCTGACGTGAGCCGTGTGCGTCGCCGAGCGTCGGCGTCGTCCCCCAGCAGCTTTTTCCACGCTCGCCCGACAGGTCAGTCATGGCTCCGTTCGACGGCCTCGTCGTGTTCGCGGTCAGCCTCCTGCTCGGCGCGCTCGGGATCCACGTCGGCGCGCTGGTCATCACGGGCACCAGCAACTACGAGCGCGCGGTGGGCACCGCACTCGTCGGGGCGGTCGTGTGGGCGATCGTCGGCTTCTTCCTCGGCGGCGTCCCCCTGGTCGGGTCCGTCCTCGTCCTCCTGGCGTACCTGTGGGTGATTAAACGCCGCTATCCCGGCGGATGGCTCACCGCTGCAGGCATCGCGCTCGTCGCCTGGATCGCCGCGCTCGCCGTCCTGGCACTGTTGGGTACCCTCGGCGTCACCGGCTTCTCTGCGTTCGGCGTCCCCGGCGCCTGAACGCCGCCCAGTCCGACCCGTCAGTAGTACCGATCAGTAATACTGACCAGTATGACTGGACAGTGACATCCTCCTCGCCGTAAACGGCGAGGCTTCCCACGCATGGGGAATACCAGTCAGTCGTCGCTGGCAGAGGGTTTCGACTCTTCGTAGGCCGTGAGCGTCATCTGCGCTGGTACGCTCTTCTCACGGTGAGTCGTGGCGGTGTCACAACCGCTCCCATCCCGAGGCGAGTCATCGCGTTCCGCCTTGTCAAGCGGGACGCTCTCTCCCCACGGGTCAATCCGTCGTGCGATATTCGCGGAAGCGTTGATGTCGGCCTGAAACGTCGAAACGTGGCAGTCGTCGTTCGGACACCGGAACTCGGCTTGCGAGTCCCGCCGACCGATACGGTGGCACGAGTGGCACGTCTGCGAGGTGTACGCCGGATTCACGTACTCGACCGGGATGCCTGCTTCCGTCGCCTTGTCCTCGATGCGCCCTTGCAGTCGGGCGAACGCCCACGAGTGAAGCCGACGATTCATGTACTTCCCGTAGTCGAGACGCTCACGGATGTACGTCAAGTCCTCCATCA
>JBDGSW010000069.1:0-4861 GCA_042217345.1 Haloarculaceae archaeon | reverse complement strand
TGTTGTCGGGGTCGTTGCCGGTGTTGGCCAGCGCCTTCATCATGCCGTTCATCGTCCCGAAGTCGCCGCAGCCGGGACACCAGGTCGGTTGCTTGTCGGTCTTGAAGTCGGTGAATCGAACGTCGGAACTCATGCTTGCACCTCCGTGGGCTCGGCGAGTTTCTCCTCGATCGCGTCGGCGAGTTCGTCCGCCTTGAAGCGGACCCCGTTGTACTTGTTCACGCGCTTGAGACGGGTCAGCGCGTCGTGTTCGAGCAGGTCAGCGAACTGCCCGGTGGCGTTGCACTCGACGACGACCACCTCGTCGGCGGCCGCGATCTCCTCGGAGAGGTCGGGCCGGGGGAAGATGTACGGTACCGAGATGAAGTGGACGTCGACCCCGCGGTCCTCGAGGAACGTCAGCGCCTCGCGCATCGCGCCCTCGTTCGACCCCCAGGAGATCACCAGGTTCGACGAGTCGGTGTCGCCGAACTCCCGGTAGTCCCAGTCTTCCTCCTCGCGGGCGGTCTGGACCTTCCGCTCGCGCTTGTCGACCTGCTCGACGCGGACCTCCGTGTCCTCGGTCCGCCGGCCGAGTTCGTCGTGCTCGAGGCCGGTCGTCATGTGCACGCCGCCCTCGACGCCGGGGAACGCCCGCGGGCTGACGCCGTCTGCGGTCGGGAAGTGCGGCTGGAACTGCCCCTGCTCGTTCTGCCAGGAGCTGACCTCGTCCTCGTCGACGACCTTCCCGCGCTCGATCTCGACGTCGTCCATGTCGAACGTGTCCGGCGAGAACGTCTGCTCGGTCACGGACAGCGCGAGGTCCGATACCAGGAACACCGGCGTCTGGTACTTCTCGGCGATGTTGAACGCCTCGACGGCCTTCCAGAAGCACTCAGAGATGCTCGTCGGCGCGAGGACGAACCGCGGGACCTCGCCGTGGCCGCCGTACAGCGCCATGTTGAGGTCGCCCTGTTCCTGCTTGGTAGGCATCCCCGTCGAGGGGCCCGAGCGCTGGACGTCGGTGATGACCAGCGGCGTCTCGGTCTGGGCGACGAGCCCGAACGTCTCGGTCATCAGGTCGATCCCGGCGCCGGAGGTGCCGGTCATCGCCCGGGCGCCCGTCCGGGCGGCGCCCAGCGCCAAGTTGATCGCGGCGAGTTCGTCCTCGGCCTGGACGACCTTGCCGCCGTAGTGTTCGAGCCGGCCGGTGAGGTACTCCATGATGCTGGTCGCGGGCGTGATCGGGTAGCCCGCGTAGAAGCGACACCCGGCGGCGATCGCACCCATGCCCAGGGCCTCGTTGCCGTTGAGGAGGACGTAGTCCTCGTCGGTCGTGTCCATGTGGTAGTCGAACTCGAGGTCAGCGTACTCCTCGGCGACGTACTCCTGGCCGAGCCGGGCGGCCTGCTGGTTGTTCTCGACGATGGACTGGCCCTTGTCCGCGAAGCGCTTGTGCAGCGACTCGTCGAGGTTCTCGATGGGGAAGTCGGTGACCTCGCAGGCGGCCCCGAGCGCGACGATGTTGCGCATGATCGCCCCGCCGGCGTCCTCAGCCAGCGACTTGAGGGGGACGTCCAGGCCGATCATCCCCTCGGGGATTTCGACGTCCTGCATCGTGGTGCGCTCACCGTCGTAGATGATGACGCTACCCTCGTGCAGTTCGTCGGTGTTCTCGTCGATGGTCCGCTCGGTCAGCGCGATCAGGATGTCGAGTCGGTCGACGACCGACTCCACCCGATCTACCGAGGTTCGCACCTTGTACGCCGTGTATCCGCCGCGGATACGCGACGCGAAGTCCTTCGAGGTGAAGACGTGGCGACCGGCACGGGACAGAGCCTGCGCGAAGATTTTGCCCGTAGAGTCGATCCCGTCGCCAGCTTCACCGCCGATAGCCCAGTTAAGATCCTCGGGCATACTAACGACCGACTACCAACTGCCGTAGCAAAAGCCTTCTGCAACGCCGCCACGGCCCGCGATTCCCGGCATTCGTTCGTGATGGTTGGGGCCCCGATCCGAGGGGAAAGCCATTTTCGCCACGGGTCGCTTTCTCCCCGTATGGAAGACGTCACGGTCACCGTCGCTGCCGTCCGATCTGTCGGCCCCGACGCCGTCGCGATCGCGTTCGAGACCCCCGCCGGGTTCGACGCCCGCCCCGGCCAGTTCGTCAAGGTCGAGGCCGACGTCGACGGCGAGCACGAGACCCGATTTTACACCATCTCCTCGCCGGACGTCGCCGACACCTTCGAGGTCACCGTCGGCGTCGATCCCGAGGGCACGCTCGGGCCGGCGCTCGCCGACTACGACGCCGGCGACGCGCTCACGCTGTCTGGGCCGTACGGCAACGCCTACTACGAGGACGAACCCCGCGTCGTGATCCTCGCCGGCGGGCCCGGCGTCGGCCCCGCCGTCGGTATCGCCCGTCGCGCGCTCGCCGACGGCAACGAGGCCGCCGTCGTCTACCGCGACGACCAGCCGATCCACGACGAAGCGCTCGCGGACCTGGAGTCACAGGGCGTGCCCGTCCACGTCCTCGGCACCGACGAGGACCTCACTGTGGCCGCGAGCGACGTCATCACCGGCGCCGCGGACGAGCAGGTGTTCGTCTACGGCTTCGCGGACTTCCTCGACGCCGCGACCGACGCCATCGACGAGGCGGGCGGGCGCCCCGACGCCGCCAAGGTCGAGAACTTCGGGTAGGCCAGCGACGGTAACCTATTCAGTCCTCCTGTCCGTTTCGAGCCCATGGGGAAGCTTCGAGACGCCATCGCGTCGCGACTGGGGGGTCGCGCGGGATCGCTGTCGATCGAGCCCGCCGCAGAGACATCCGTGGTCGAGCTCGCCGAGGAGATCGCCGAGCACCCGGAGACGGTCGAACTGCCCGACGGGCGCCGCCTGGGCTACGCCGACGTCGGCGACCCCGACGGCGCACCGCTCGTGCTCCACCACGGGTTCCCGAACTCCCGGGTGTTCGCCGCGCTGTTCGACGAGATCGGCCGCGAGCGCGGCGTCCGCGTGCTCGCCCCCGAGCGGCCGGGCGTCGGCGTCTCCGACCCCGACCCGGACCGCCACCTCGCCGACTTCGCCGGTGACGTCGGGTCACTCGCGGACACGCTCGGCGTCGACACCTTCGCCGTCCTCGGGGTCTCGGCGGGGAGCCCGTACGCGCTCGCGACCGCTGCGGAGCTCCCGGATCGCGTCCAGCGCGTGGGCGTCGTCGCCGGGCTCGCGCCGATGGGCAGCGTCGGCCTGCGCGAGCGCCTGTGGTACTACGGTGCGCGGTTCGTCCCCGCGGGCACCAAGCTCGCGCTGTACCTGTCGCTGCGGCGCGCCCGCCTCGACCGGGAGGCGTTCCTGGAGGGCCTCGCCGAGGACGCCGCCCCCGCGGATCGGGCGCTGTGGACCGACGAGACCGGCCGCGTGATCCACGCGAGCATGCTCGAGGCGCGCCGCGTCAACGGGCTGGACCCGTTGGTCCGCGAGACGGCGCTGTTCGGCAGCCCCTGGGGCGTCGACCTCGAGGCGATCGCGGTGCCGGTCTACCTCTGGTACGGCAAGGCCGACACGATCGTGCCGCCCGCGATGGGGACGTACCTCGCGCGGACGATCCCCACAGCCGAGGCCCACTTCTACCCCGATCTGGGCCACCTCTCGACGGTCGCGGACAACGAGGGGCGGATCTTCGAGACGCTCGCCGGCGGGGACTGACCGGCCCGGTCAGTGCTCGACGAACTCCAGCAGGACGCCGCCGGTCGACTTCGGGTGCAGGAAGGCGACCCGGTGGCCCCAGGCTCCGCCGCGGGGCTCCTCGTCGATCAGATCGACACCCTGCTCGCGTGCGCGCTCGAGCGCGCCGGCGATGTCGTCGGTCGCCAGCGCGAGGTGGTGGATCCCCGGGCCCTTGCGCTCGAGGTACGAGGCGATGGCGCCCTCGTCGTCGAGCGGCTCCAGCAACTCGAAGTAGCCGTCGCCGAGGTCGAGAAAGACCACCTGCATGCCGTCGAAGTGCTCCTCGTGGGCGATCGGTGCCTCCAGGAGCGCGCCGTACTGGTCGGCCAGCGCGGCGGCGTCGGTCGTCGCGATGCCGGCGTGGTCGAAGTGCATAGTCGTGTGGACCCCCAGGACACTCTTCAGGGTATCGGAGCCGGCGTCTCCGCGACGGCTGTCGTCGATACCAGTAACACGGCTCCGACAGCGTCAGCCGACAGTGCCCCGCCACTACAGCGCGGCCCCGGGCTGGTACTCGCCGAAGACGTCCCGCAAGGCGTTGCAGATCTCGCCGGTCGTCGCCTCGGCCTTCACCGCGTCGATCAGGGACGGCATCAGGTTCTCGTCGCCGCTGGCGGCGTCGCGAACGGCTGCGAGCGCCGCCTCGGCCGCCTCGTCGTCGCGCTCCTCGCGCAGTTGCGCCAGGTGCTCTCTCTGTCGGCGCTCCTGGGTCTCGTCGACCTCCTCGATGTCGACGGGGTCGTCCTCGTCGACCTGGTACTCGTTGACGCCGACGATGATCCGCTCGCCCGCCTCCTGCTCGCGCTGGCGCTCGAAGGCGACGTCCTGGATCTGGCGCTGGAGCCACTGGTCTTCGATGGCGGCCAGCGCGCCGCCGCGGTCGTCGATCGTCTCCAGTAAGTCGAAGGCCTCCGCCTCGAGTTCGTCGGTCAGGTTCTCGACGTAGTAACTGCCTCCCAGCGGGTCGATCGTGTCGGCCGCGCCCGACTCGTGGGCGAGGATCTGCTGGGTCCGCAGCGCCGTCCGCACCGACTCCTCGGTCGGGAGGCCGACGGCCTCGTCCTTGCCGTTGGTGTGCAGGCTCTGTGTGCCGCCCAGCACCGCCGCCAGCGCCTGGTAGGCGACGCGAACGACGTTGTTCTCGACCTGCTGG
>JBDGSW010000114.1:0-5017 GCA_042217345.1 Haloarculaceae archaeon | reverse complement strand
AATCTAGCTAGTTCTCGATCGCGTCGTCTGGCGATATTTTTCGGACAGGCTCCTAGAGGGTGCAATGAACGTCGCGGCGCAGTACTGGTCGGCCTACGCCGCTTTCGTGGCGGGGCGGCCGGCCTGGCAGGTGTTTCTCGCGGTCCTGGTGGGATCGCTGGCGGTCGCGTGGGTCGTCCGGGTCGGCGGCGACGCCGTCATCCGGCGGCTGACGGTCCGGATCGAGGGCGACGTCGACGACGTGGTCCTGACGACCGTCCACCCGCCGATCTACCTGACGGTCGTCGCCGGCGGCGCGTATCTGGCCGTCCACGCGCTGGGGCTGACCAGCGAGCTCGACGGGCTCGTCCGGGCGGGGACGCTGACGGCGCTGACGGTCGTCTGGACGTGGACGCTGACGAAGCTCGGGCGGGCGGTCTCCCGAGCCGTCACGGACGGCGAGGCCGTCGACCGCGAGGTCGTCCCCATCTTCCAGAACGTCTGGACGGCCGTCGTCGTCGCCGTCGGCGCCTTCGCGGTCCTGTCGGTGTGGCGCGTCGACGTCACGCCGCTTTTGGCCTCGGCGGGCATCCTCGGCATCGTCCTGGGGTTCGCCGCGAAGGACACCATCGCCAACTTCTTCGGCTCGATCGCGCTGTACGCCGACGGCACGTACAAGGTCGGCGACTACGTCGTCCTCGATTCGGGCGAGCGTGGACGCGTCCAGGACATCTCCATCCGCTCGACCGTCCTGCGCACCCGCGACGACGTGCTCGTGACGGTGCCCAACTCCGTGCTGAGCTCGGCGCGGCTCGTCAACGAGTCGACGCCGCGCCGCGAGCGCCGCATCCGCGTGCCCGTCGGCGTCGCCTACGATTCCGACCTCGAACACGTCGAGGAGGTCCTGCTCGGCGTCGCCGACGCCGAGGACCTGGTGATCGACCACCCCAAGCCCCGCGTGCGGTTCCGGGGATTCGGCGACTCGGCGGTCGAGGTCGAACTCCTGTGCTGGATCCGCGACCCCGTCCTGCGCGGGCGCGCCACTCACCACCTCGTCAAAGGCGTTCACGTCGCCTTCCGCGAGGCGGGCGTCGAGATCCCCTTCCCCCAGCGCGAACTGTCGTTCCGTGACTCGGCCGAGGCGGCGCCCGCACCGGTCGGCGATGCCGACGGTCGCGCCGAGGAAGTACCCGGCGACGACTGAGTACCACCCGGTTGCAAACGCCGCTGTTAATCTCACTCCAGCGATCGCTTCAGTCTGGTAACTCCATCGACATCAGTGCTACCGATCGCACTTTCTTCGGCCGGTTCGGCGTGTGTTGTAAAATACATCTATTTATGGTAGTAGTTCACAAGGGTGTGTATGGCTGCCGAGCAGTGGGCCGGCGCGTCGCCCGGATTCTTGCGTAGGCTGGCCGCGAATCACCGGGAACTGCGTCGCTGTCGCCGACAGGACGGCTGTCGGGTCGACTGCGCGCACGACCGAACCGACGACCGACGGCTGCCGTGGTCGACCGACGACTACGGCGGCTGGGGCGGTCACGCCTACCACGGGACCGATCCCGGGAGCGCGCGCACGCCGGTCGTGTTCGTCCACGGGAACCAGCGCGACGCCTGTGACTGGGACGCCCACGCCGAGTTCTTTCGGAACCGGGCGTACGGCGGCGACGACCTCTGGGCGATCACGTTCGGTCCGGCCAGTCCGGGCCACGACGCGATGGCCGACCAGCTCGAGGACTTCGTCGCCCGCGTCCGCGAGCACGCCGGCGTCGACGAGGTGGCGATCGTCGCCCACAGCCTCGGGGTGACCGGCGTCCGCTACTGGCTCCACCGCGAGGAGCGCTACGACTGGGTCGAGACCTTCGTCGGCCTGGCCGGGGCCAACCATGGGACGGTCCTGAACTCCCTGGCCGCCATGGCCGGCGTCACCCACGGTCCCTACAAGGTGAGCCCGTTCCTGCGCAGCGACTACGACCGGCTCACCGAACACCCGCTCGCGGACCTCAACGCCGAGGAGACCCCCGGCGACGTCGAGTACTACACTCTCCGCGGGCGCCGGGACCCGCTGTTCTGGAACAGCCTCGACAGCCCCGCGCTCGACGGCGCGACCAACCTGGTCCTCGACACGGACCACGACGGCGTCCGCGCCAGCCTGACCGCTGTCGAGGAGATCTACACCGCGCTCACCGACGAGCCGCCGTACAGCCTCGATACCATCCGGGCGAGCCGGGACGCGGCCCTCGGCGACGACTGAGCGGGCGTGTAGGGGCGTCCCGCGCCGGGCGGGATTTCGGGACTCGCCCGCGGCGGCGAATAACAAGCGAATTACGGCCGCACCGTCTCACTCCGGGTAATGACTGTGGTGGAGACGGCCCGCGAGGCCATCGCGACCGGTCCCGTCTGCGACGCCTGCCTCGGCCGACTGGTGGCCGACCGAAGCTTCGGGCTGACGAATCGCGAGCGCGGGCGCTCGCTGCGTGTCGCGGTCGCCCTCGAAGACGACCGCCCGATCGCCGACCTCGAAGCCGACGAGCCCTGCTGGGTCTGCGAGGGCGAGTCCGACCGCGTCGAGGAGTGGACCGAGCGCGCCGTCCGCGCGCTCGCCGGCTACGAGTTCGACACCTACCAGACCGGCACGAGCGTCCCGCCCCTGCTCGAGGAGAACGACGACCTGCTGCGCGAGGACGTCGGCCTCGACCCCGAGGCCGGCGAGCCGCTCAAGGCCGAGCTCAACCGCGAGGTCGGCAAGCGCATCGGCCGCGAGACCGACACCGAGGTCGACTTCGAGCGTCCGGACGTGCTCGTCGTCCTCGACCTGGCGACCGACGAGCTGGACGTCCAGATCAACTCCGCGTTCGTCTACGGGCGCTACCGCAAGCTCGAGCGCGACATCCCCCAGACGAAGTGGCCCTGCAACGACTGTGGCGGCACCGGCCTCACGCGCGGCGCCGAGTGCGACGGCTGCGGCGGTTCGGGCTACCGCTACGACGAGAGCGTCGAGCAGCTCACCGCCCCGGTCGTCCTCGACGCGATGGACGGCGAGGAGGCGGTCTTCCACGGCGCCGGTCGCGAGGACGTCGACGCACTCATGCTCGGCGGGGGGCGCCCGTTCGTCATCGAGGTGAAGGAACCACGGATCCGCGACGTCGATCCCGCCGAGCTCGAGACCGAGATCGACGACTTCGCCGACGGCAAGGTCGAGGTCGAGGGCCTGGAGCTGGTCACCCACGACGCGGTCGAGCGCGTCAAGCGCCACGACGCCAGCAAGACCTACCGGATGGACGTCGCCTTCGACGCGCCCGTGACGGCCGAGGCGCTGGCCGACGCGCTCGCGGAACTCGACGGCGCGACGATCCACCAAGACACCCCCCAGCGCGTCACCCACCGCCGCGCGGACATCACCCGGACGCGCGAAGTCTACGAGATCGACGGCGAGCTGGTGGGCGATAGCGAGGCGGAGATCGAGGTCCACGGCGCGGGCGGCCTGTAC
Organism: Haloarculaceae archaeon; assembly: GCA_042217345.1. Taxonomy (GTDB): domain Archaea; phylum Halobacteriota; class Halobacteria; order Halobacteriales; family Haloarculaceae; genus Halorientalis. The sequence goes on along the minus strand of JBDGSW010000114.1, from coordinate 1,548 downwards.
GTCAAGGAACTCATCAGCGGCGACGCGGGCCGTACCGAGCCCAGCCTCGCCGGCCTGCTCGGCGTCGGCGCCGAGGTCACGGCCCTGGACGTCCTCGAGGTCACCGGCGAGGACGAACCGTTCCTCACCGACGAGTTCCGCCGCGGCGTCGAGGCCGAGTGACGGGGGCGGCAGGAGGCGTGCGGTGGGTCCGGGGCACCGCGAGCGATCCCGCAACCGGGCCGCCACAACGGTTACCCACGTGGGGCGACCGTCCCTAGTGAGGCCCGAGACCATGTGTCACTTCAGGACGAACGTCGACGAGGCCTGGGAGCGGGCGCGCGAGGACGCCGAAGCGGCGGCCGACGAAGAACCCGACGAGGAACTGCCCGAGGTCGACCTCGCCGAACCGGCGATCGGGGAACCGGAGATCGATCAGCCCGAGATCGGCAAGCCCGAACTCGACGACTGAGGGGCCACGAGCCGCGGCGGGGCGGCCGCGGTTCGACCGCTCGTTTTATTCGCCGTCGGTGCGGACGCCCAGCGCATGCAACTGGGCGTCGACGAGGCCGGCAAGGGACCGGTGCTAGGCTCGATGTTCGCCGCCGCCGTCCGCGCCGACCCGGCGGCGATCCCCGACGGCGTCGACGACTCCAAGAAGCTCTCGCCCCCGCGCAGAGAGGAACTGGCCGCGCGCCTGCGCGAGGACGACCGCGTGGCCGTCGGCGTCGCCGAGATCACCACCGAGCGCATCGACGACCCCGAGACTGACATGAACGCGCTCACCGTCGCCGCCCACGCCGAGGCGCTCGCGCAGGTGGCCCGCGACGGCGACGCGGGCGTCGTCGACGCCGGCGACACTGACGCCGCGCGCTTCGGCCGGCGCGTGACCGACGGGCTGTCGGTCGATCTCGAGTTGGCGGCCGAACACGGCGCCGACGGTTCCTACGCCCACGTCGCCGCGGCGAGCATCGTCGCGAAGGTCGAGCGCGACGCCCACGTCGCGGCGCTGGGCGCCGGCCTCGACGCCGACGTCGGCAGCGGCTACCCGAGCGATCCGACCACCCGCGAGTTCCTGCGGGAGTACGTCCGCGAGCACGGAGCGCTTCCTGACTGTGCGCGGGCGTCCTGGCAGACCAGCCGCGACGCGCTGGCCGCGGCCGAGCAGTCGGCGCTCGAGGACTTCTGAACGCGGCTGCCGGTGTGCACGAGACGTGGGGACGGGAACGGCGAACGCAGCGAAAACGGATCCGACAGCGGCGGCCGACGGCGGCTTACGGGGGTTAGCTGTCGCCCTCGTCGAGCATGAGGTTGCGCAGGATGTCGCCGTAGGCCGGGCGGGTGACGAGCACGCCCAGCAGGACGCCGACGATGGTGACGATGGCGAAGCCGGTGAGGTCACCGAGCGACAGCGCCATCAGCGGGCTCATGGCGACGATCGTGGTCGCGGCGGCGCCGCCGATCACCCAGAACGCCTTGCGGAAGCGGTTCTGGAAGACGCGGCCGGTGGCGACGGTCCCCTCCTGGAGGATCTCGTCGGCGATGATGATCAGGTCGTCCACCCCCGTC
>JBDGSW010000124.1:0-5030 GCA_042217345.1 Haloarculaceae archaeon | reverse complement strand
CCCCGACCATCTGGTCCGGAACCAGGCGTTCTGTCCGCTGAACTAGCCGCCCTCACCAGTGTCTACAGTCGGGGCCGGTATAACGATTGTGAACCGCCGCCCGCTACGGCTGCTCGCCGGTCTCCAGGGAAAAGTCCGCGGTCGGGTAGGCGGTGCAGGTCAGACAGTATCCCTGCTCCAGTTCTTCCTCGTTCAGCGTGTCGTTGTTGCTGAAGCGGACGAAATCCTCGGCGGGCCCGTCCGAGATGTGGCCGCCACAGGAGAGACACGTGCCCTCGCGGCAGGCGTACGGCAGGTCCCAGCCCTCGTCCTCGCCGGCCTCCAGCAGCGTCTCGTTGTTGGCGACCTCGATCGTCTCGCCCTCCTTGACGAACTCGATCTCGTAGTACTCGACCTCGTCGTCGGCGATCGCGTCGGGATCGAAGCCCGCATCCTCCTCGGCTTCGCTCTCCTCGAGTTCGGCCTCGGCACCGCCGGCGGGGACGCCCGCCGCCGCGCCGCCACCGATCGCCCGGCTCATCGGTTCCGGGAAGTCCGTCTCCGCGACGGTCTCCGCTCGGCGTTCGAGCACCTCCTGGGCGATGTCGTCGTTGGGCTCCCAGCCGGTGCCCTGCGCGTAGTGCAACACGACGATCACCAGCGTGAGGACCACGCCGCCGACGAGACCTACTGCGCTAACCATGCGTGTTGTTATGAAACAGGGGTATAACTAACTGACGGACGCCGGGGCAGTCACGGATCCTGGTCCGAACGACGCTCACTCCTCTCGACGCGCGACCTCGTGCCGGCCGAAGCCATAGCGCAGCCGGTTCGCCAGCCGACGGGCGAACCGACCGTCCTCGGCGCGGCTGTCGAAGCGCTCGGCGAGCGCCTGGTAGATGAGCGGGACGGGGACCTCCTGTTCGAGGGCCTCCTGGACGGTCCAGGTGCCGGTCGAGCCGCCCGCGACGTGGTCGGCGACGTCGCCCAGGTCCGAGCCCTCCTCGGCGAACGCTTCCTCGCACAGTTCCAGCAACCACGAGCGGATGACCGCGCCGTTGTTCCACGTACGCGCGACGGCCTCGAGGTCCAGATCGTACCGGCCGTTGGCCAGGAGTTCGAAGCCCTCGCCGTAGGTCTGCATGAGCGCGTACTCGACGCCGTTGTGAACCATCTTGACGTAGTGGCCCGAGCCGGCCGGCCCCATCCGGTCGTGGCCCGCGGGGCCGGTCGCGACGGCGTCGAAGATCGGGGTGAGTTCCTCGTAAGCCCACTCCGGGCCGCCGACCATCAGCGAGAATCCGAGTTCGGCGCCGGCGGGGCCGCCGGAGGTCCCGCAGTCGAGGAAGGCAGCGTCGGTCGCCTCGGCGCGCCGGACCGAATCGTGGAAGTTCGAGTTGCCGCCGTCGACGATCACGTCGTCGCCGTCGACGTGCGGCGCGAGCTTGTCGAGGGCGGCGTCGACGGGATCGCCCGCGGGGACCATCAGCCAGATGCGCTTGTCGTCGCCCAGTCGCTCGGCGAGGTCGGCGATGGACTCTGCCGGTGTCGCGCCGGCGTCGGCGGCGTCCGCGACGGCCGCCTCGTCGACGTCGAAGGCCGTCACGTCGTGGCCCGCCGCGAGCACGCGGTCGACGACGATGCGGCCCATCCGCCCGAGTCCGATGACGCCTAAGTGCATACTCGCCGCTGTCGGGCGGGACAGGTATGAATTGCGATCCCCGCGACCGCGGGCGCCGGAAGCGAAAATTTATACGGTCAACCCGGCATAGCCACGGATATGGGCCTGATGTCGTCGGTAGTACGCTAGCGAGGCGACGGTCGCACGTGTTCTCGAGCCGACGAGCCGACCCATCAGCGCGATCTCAATCATGAGCGAGCTACCGGACAACTACGACCCAGACCAGGTGGAGCCGAAGTGGCGCGAGGAGTGGCAGGAACTCGACGTCTACCAGTACCGGGACGACGACGACCGTCCCGACTACGTGATCGACACCCCGCCGCCCTACCCGACGGGCAACCTCCACATCGGCAACGCCCTGGGGTGGTGCTACATGGACTTCGCCGCCCGCTACCACCGACTGCAGGGCGACGACGTCCTCTTCCCGCAGGGGTGGGACTGCCACGGGCTCCCGACGGAGGTCAAAGTCGAGGAGAACAACGACATCCACCGCACGGACGTCCCCCGCGACGAGTTCCGCCAGATGTGCATCGAGCACACCGAGGACCAGATCGACGCGATGAAGGAGACGATGCACACCCTCGGGTTCTCCCAGGACTGGGGCCACGAGTTCCGGACGATGGACCCCGAGTACTGGGGGACCACCCAGCGCTCGTTCGTCGAGATGGCCGACGACGACCTGGTCTACCGCGACGAGCACCCCGTCAACTGGTGCCCGCGCTGTGAGACCGCCATCGCCGACGCCGAGGTCGAGACCGAGGAGGGCGTCGAGGGGCGGCTCTACTACGTCACCTTCGAGGGCATTGGCAACGACGACGTCGAGATCGCCACCACGCGGCCCGAACTCCTGCCGGCCTGCGTCTCGATGGCCGTCCACCCCGACGACGAGCGCTTCGAGGACCGCATCGGCGCCACCTTCGAGGTGCCGATATTCGGCCAGGAAGTCGAGCTCATCGCCGACGAGGCGGCCGATCCCGACTTCGGGACCGGCGCGGTCATGATCTGTACCTTCGGGGACAAACAGGACGTCGAGTGGTGGGCCGAACACGATCTGGACCTGCGGATGGTACTCACCGAGGACGGCCACCTCAACGAGGAAGCCGGCGACTACGAGGGCCTGACCATCGACGAAGCCAAGGAGGAGATCGCCGGGGACCTCGAGGCCGAGGGGTACCTGAACGATTCGGAGCCCACCGAGCAGGCCGTCGGGCAGTGCTGGCGCTGTGACACCCCCATCGAGATCCTCTCGAAGGAGCAGTGGTTCGTCGAGGTCGACAAGGAAGACATCCTCGAGAAGGCCGAGCAGGTCGAGTGGATCCCGCCGCACATGTACGACCGGCTGGAGGACTGGACCGAGGGGATGGACTGGGACTGGGTCATCTCACGCCAGCGCGTGTTCGCGACGCCGATCCCCGCCTGGTTCTGCGCCAGCGACGGCTGCGAGTACACCTACGTCGCCGGCCCCGACGAGCTACCGGTCGACCCGACCGACGAGGACCCCGCGGTTGGGGAGTGCCCCGAGTGCGGAGGCAGCGCGACTCCTCCGGAGTCGCGAGGTGAAGGCGGCGAAGCCGCCGAAACGCAGTGGATCGGCGAGACCGACGTCATGGACACGTGGATGGACAGCTCGATCACGCCGCTTTTCGTCCGCGGCTGGCCCGAGGCCGACTTCGAGCCGACCAGCCTGCGCGAGCAGGGCCACGACATCATCCGCACCTGGGCGTTCTACACCATCCTGCGCGTCTCCGCGCTCGAAGACGAGATCCCGTGGGACGAGGCGCTGATCAACGGCATGGTCTTCGGCGAGGACGGCAACAAGATGTCCAAGTCCCGCGGCAACTTCGTCCAGCCCGAGGAGGCCGTCGCGGAGCACTCCGCGGACGCCTTCCGGCAGGCGATGGCGCTGGGCGGCCAGCCCGGCAGCGACATCCAGTTCCAGTGGAAGGAGGTCACCTCGGCCTCCCGGTTCGGCACCAAGGTCTGGAACATCACGAAGTTCGCCAGCCAGCACCTCGACGAGGACGGCCTCGACATCGAGGACCCGGCCTACCGCGACGCCGACAAGTGGATCCTCTCGCGGGCGTCGCAGGTCGCCGACGACGTCGCCGCACACATGGACGCCTACCGCTTCGACGCCGCCCTGCGCGAGCTCCGGGAGTTCGTCTGGCACGACCTGGCCGACGACTACCTCGAGCTCATCAAGGGACGGCTGTACGAGGGACGCCCCGGCGAGCGCAACGCCGCCCGCCAGGCACTCTCGACGGCGCTGACGGCCTCGCTGCGGATGCTCTCGCCGTTCGCCCCCTTCCTGACGGAGGAGGCCTGGCACGGCCTGCCAACCACCGAGGGCAGCGTCCACGCCGCCGACTGGCCGGCGGTCGACATGGTCGACGAGGAGGCCGAGGTCGCGGGCGAGCTGATCGCCACCGTCGCCTCGACGATCCGCGGCTGGAAGTCCGACGAGGGCATGGCCCTGAACCAGGAGCTCGGGAAGGTCGAGGTCTACCCCGAGGAGATGCCCGAGCGCGCGGTCGACACCTACGACCTCAGCGAGGCCGTCAACGCCCCCGTCCACGTCCGCGAGGGCCAGCCCGCGATCGAGCTCGTGCCCGTCGACGTCGACCCCGACCACTCGGTCATCGGCCCCGAGTTCCGCGACCGGGCCGGGGCGGTCGTCGGCGCGCTGGAGTCGATGGACCCCGCCGAGATCCAACAGCAGAAGCAGCTCGACGGCGAGATCGAGGTCGACCTCGGGGGCGAGGTCGCCGTCGTTCCCGGCGAGGCCGTCGACGTCCGCGAGGAACACAGGGCAGAATCCGGCGAGGAGGTCACCGTCGTCGAGAGCGAGCTCGCGACGCTGTTGATCTATCGGGAGTAAACTACCCCACCCTACTCCCTCGGCGCATACGCGCGTCGGTCCTTGAGGGTGGGGCCACCGATAGAGCAGAGCTCTATCGAGGCCTCGAAAGGCTTCGCCTTTCGGTGGCTTTGATGTGGACTCCCGGCAATCAGTCCCCGGCAATAGGCCGGTGACTCTCGCCGTTCAACGTCCCACCATTTATACGCAGGTCTACTTCTGCGTCTCCGCTCCCCGACTTGGGCGAGGAACGGAGTTTATGTGTTCGCTTTCGAGCGTAGCGTAGCCCGATGTTCTTCGCACCGTTGTAGTCCGCGTTCACCTCGTAGCCGCACTTCTGGCACTTGAAGCGTTCTCCGTGGCGGTTGTCCTCGTGCGTGAACCCACAGTCCGTCCGAGAACAGCGTTGGGACGTGTGGTTCGGTTCGACTTGCTCCACGGAGACACCGCGCTCAGGTGCCTTGTAGGAGACGTACTCGTAGAGGCGTCGGAACGCCCATATGTGGTGCCACT
>JBDGSW010000077.1:0-5140 GCA_042217345.1 Haloarculaceae archaeon | reverse complement strand
CAACCGCTCTACGCGTGGGCGGTCCGGGCGGTCCACGACGCGACGGGCGACGACGCCTTCCTCGCGGCGGCCTGGTCCCACGTCGTGGCCGCGCTCGAGTACACCGTCGACGCCGTGGCGGACAACGGCCTGCTCGTCGCCACCCCGGACATTCAGGAAGGACCGGCGGCCGCCCGGCAGTCGCTGTGGACGAACGCGATGGCCTACGAAGGACTGCGGGCCGGCGCGACCCTCGCCGACCGGGTCGCCGGCGGCACGTACGACGTGACTGCCGGTCGCGATTCCCTCGACGCGACCGTCGCGGACGACACCGCGCGGGACGACGACATCGCAACCCGGTACGCCGAGACGGCCACCCGACTCGGGCGGTCGCTCCACGACCGCTTTTTCGACGCCGACGACTACGTGACCGAAATCGGGTTCTGGGGCCCGACGAAGGACCTGGAGGACTACGCGGCGGGCGCGGTCTGGCCCTCGGACTGGGCGGTCGACTTCGGCGAGACCGACCGCCTCGTCTCCGACCTGCGCGCCCGCTACGAGACCGAGGGAGTCGGCTGGGTGCCGGGGGAACTGCTGACCGTCGCCGCGCTGGACCGGGCGGGCGACCGCGAGACGGCCGACGAACTCCTCGATGCGGTGCTGGACGAGACGGTCCCCTCGGGGTATCTCGCGGAGGAGACGAACGACGACGGGCGGCACGTTCTCGGGTCGCCGCTGGGGTGGTCGTCGGCGACCCTCCTGCTCGTACTCGCGGCGCGCTATCGGTGAGCGAACGATCACTGCCCTGTCAAACTCACCTGCGAACAAAGCCCGAAACGGTTAGTCGGACGAACGCAGAGAGTGTGTATGCGGTACGTCACGGTGTTGGTGCAGGCGAAGGGCGGGCCGATCCACCCGACGGAGAAGCCGGTGGCCGACGATCCCTCGTTGACGCGGGTCGCGTTCCACCGCGTCGAGTTGCTCGAAGACGAAACCGGGATCGTACTCGTCGAACTTCGCGGGGACAAGGAACGGTATCGGGAGATTCTCGACGCCGACGACCGGATTCACGACTACACGGTGTCGGGGGGCGACACCTGGTACTCCTACGTCCACTTCGAACCGAACGAACCGCTCCGGGCGTTTCTCGCCACGCAGCGCGAGTCCGAGGTCATCCTCGAGATGCCGGTCGAGATCCTCGACGACTACGAGTACCGGGTGACGTTCGTCGGCCGCGAGACGCAGTTCCAGGCCGAACTCGACGCCATGCCGCCGTTCGTCGATATTCGCGTCCTCCGGACCGGCACGTACCGCCCCGACGTGGGCCAGTTGCTCGGCGAGTTGACCGCTCGCCAGCGCGAAATCCTCGAAGTCGCCTTCGAGGCCGGCTACTACGAGGACCCGCGCCAGACCACCCACCAGGACATCGCAGAGCGCGTCGGCTGTACCTCCGCCACCGTCGGCGAACACCTCCGCAAGGTCGAGGCCCGCGTCTTCGCCGAACTCCTCGGCCGCGAGTGAGTCTGGTACGGATGGAACTGACAGCGCTCGCCTACGGCACGTTCCCGTCCAGCACCGCCCGGTAGCGCTCGCCGGCGGCGTCGGGACCCCGCAGCGCGGACAGAATCTGTTTCGAGAGCCACTCCTCGTTCACGAACCGCTCGTAGACGGGCAGGCGCTCGGTCAGCGGCACGCCCGCGTGGTCGGCGATGTCCTGCAGTTCCTGCAGGGCGGGCCACTCGTAGTCGGGGTTGACGTGATCGACGGTGACCGGCGAGACGCCGCCGAGGTCGTCGATGCCGCAGTCGATCACCTCGCGGGCGGGCGCGAGGTTCGGCGGCACCTGGATCGACACCTCGTCGGGCATGGCCGCGCGGGCCATCGCCACCGCGTGTCGCAGCGTCTCGACCGACGGCTCACCGCCCTGCCAGCGCTCGTTTTCCACGACCGGCTGGACGATGATCTCCTGGACGTGGCCGTAGCGCTCGTGTAACTCCCGGATCGCCAGCAGACTCTCGGCCCGGTGGCGGGGTTCCTCGCCGATGCCGAGGAGGATGCCCGTGGTGAACGGGACGCCGAGTTCGCCCGCGGTGCGGATCGTGGCGAGGCGCTGACCCGGGTTCTTCGCCCGCGGGCCGCCGTGGGCCTGCACGTCCGCCGTCGTCTCCAGCATGACGCCCATCGAGGCGTTCACGTCCGCGACGGCGGCCATCTGCGCCCACGTCTGGTCGCCGGGGTTGGCGTGCGGGAGCAGTCCCTCGTCGAGCGCGATCTGGCAGGCCTCCCGGAGGTAGGCGTGGATCGACTCGTGGCCCCACTCGGCCAGTTGCTCGTGAATCTCGGTGTAGCGGTCGTCCGGGTCGTCACCGAAGGTAAAGAGGGCCTCCGTACAGCCTGCGTCGGCCCCGCGACGGACCGTCTCGCGTATCTCGCGGGGCGACATGAGGGCGGCCTGCCCCGGCGGGTCGTAGTAGGTGCAGTAGGTGCAGGTGTACCGGCAGGCGGTCGTGAGTGGGACGAAGACGTTGCGGGCGAAGGAAAGTTCCGGCGCCGCCTCGACGTCCGCGGGCGAGACCGAGACCAGGCGGTCGACCTCGCCGTCGTCGATGTCGATGTCGATTCCGTACTCCTCGGCGCCGGGAATCATACGCTACCGGAATACCGTCGAGGAGTAAAAGGCTTTGACCTGTCGGACCGGCGGTGTGCAGAGACGCGACGACCAGCCGACCATCCACCGCCGGGCGGACTGAACGGGGCCGCGGGGGCGTTCGAAGCGATGTCACCAGCGATACCGACGGGGCCGGTCGTCTCTGAACACGATCGTCGGACCGCTCACCGCCCGCGCCTACGCGTCGGCGCGCGTCACCGTGACGCGCCCCTCCGTGACCGCGAGTTCGACGCCCGCGTCGGTCAGCCACGTCCGCGTCCGGCCGTCGGGGTCGGCGTGGAGCAGCACCTCCGCGAGGTCGGCGGGTTCGTCGACGTCGGTCGCGAGGCGGAACGAATCGACGGTGACGAGCGAGGCGCCGGCCGCCTCGGCGGCCTCCCGGTGGTCGCGGTAGGAGGCGCCGTGGTAGTCCACCTCGAACGCCGGCGTCCGCGTCACGAGCGCGTTCGTCCCCCCGCCCAGACCGGGCGCGAGCACGACGTCGGCGTCGGGGGCGAACAGCCGGTCGAGCGCCTCGGGCGTCGCCAGCGCGAGGTCGGCCATCACCACCGCCGTCGGCGGGTCGAGCGCCGCGTTCACCGCCTCGGTGAGCGGGCGCTCGTCGACGGTCACCGGCTGTGGAACGTCCAGGGGGGCAGTCGAGAGGACCCGTGGCTCGTGACCGGCCCGTTCGAGCGCGGCGAGGACGTCGTCGAGCATGGCGCGCGCGAGGGCCGTCCGTTCGGAAGGCGAGAAGTATTCCGCGAGCCTCGTCTTCGGATTCCGGGCCCCGAAGGGGACGACCACGCGCATCGGTTCAGGCGAGTTTGTCGTACGTGCTGCGGTTGGACCACCAGTAGTAGATGCCACCCGCGACGAGCACGACGACGACCAGCGCCACCGCGGCGTAGACGAGCAACTGCGTCTGCTGTGAGCTCTGTGCGGCCTGCTTCGCGTCGCTCGCCAGGTCGGTGGCGAGTTCGAAGTTCTCCCGGTTGTAGGCCTGCTTGGCCTGGTCCAGTTTCCGCTTGGCCTGCTTGCTCCCGCTCGATTCGACCGCCGGCGCGGCGTCGTCGATGGCCTGGCGCGCGGGCTTGCTCTCCTCGGTGTAGTAGTGGACGCCGAAGCGCTCGAGTGACTTGCTCGTCCCGCCCTCGCGCACCTGCGAGAACTCGGCGAGCCGGAACGTCTGGGGTGGCTCGTAACTGTAGTTGGCCACCTCGGGCGTCGTGCCGGCAATCTCGACTTCGACCTTGCTGGCGTCACTGCTCAGCGCGACCGACTCGTCGAACGACTGCCCGTCGTAGGACTGCTGGGAGAGCTGGTTGCCCGCCTGGTCGTACTGCGTGACCGTCCACGTGACGTTGGTCGCGTTCGTCTCCCCGTGGAGCGTCCACTCCTCGTAATCGCTGTAGAGTTCCGTGAACGTGAACGTCGCCGAGACGTCCGACCCCACCTGTGCCTCACCGGGGACGCCACTCGGCCCGACTGCCACCGCGCTCGCGACGGGAGCGAGCAGGGTCAGCACCAGCAGCGCGACGGCCAGCGTCCTAGAACAACGGCTCCAGTTCATCTTCGTCGTCTTCGACCAACTGCTGTAAGTTCTCTTCGGACTGGCCACGGATCTCCTCGATGTTGTCCTGTGCCTCGGTGGCCACCTGCTGGAGTTCCTTGACGCGGGGGACGTTCGAGACGCCCGAGAGCAGGACGGCCGCCGCGACGTGGTTCGACGCCGAGATGGGGTAGTCCCCACCGCGGACCTCCATGCTGCCGGTCTGCTCTTCGAGCCACTTGCGCCCGCGCTCGATGCCCTTGCGGTTCAGGTGCTCGGGCGGCCCCGAGAGCACCAGCAGCGCCCGTTCTGCACCCTCGATCTCGCAGGGCAGCGTCAGCCGCCCCAGCGTCGCCTTGCGCACCATGCTGGTGATGCGGTTGGTCGTGTTGGCCGCGTCGAGGTTGTCGTCTTCGTCGCCGCCGCCGGTGAACCGCGAGAGGAGCCCCCCGGACCCGCTGGTCTCGACCTCCTCGGAGGCGTAGCCGACGGTGGAGACGCCGCCGCCAGCGAGCGTGTTGATGATCTCGCTGGAGTCGACCACGGACTCGGCCACCTCGTCGCCCTGCTGGACCTCGCCGGCGCCGAAGAGGACGCCGAAGCGCTTGACGATCTCGTCGTTGATCTCCTGGTAGCCGCCCTGGACGGACTCGCCGGTCTGTCGCCAGGCGTCGTTGTCGAACACCAGCAGGTTGTCCACCTCGCGGACGAACGTCTGGAACGACCGCGCCGCGTTCAGCGTGTAGATACCCCCCTCGTCGGTTCCGGGCAGGATGCCGAGCCCGTAGACGGGTTCGGTGTAGATCCGCTGGAGGTGCTTCGCGAGCACCGGTGCCCCGCCCGACCCGGTCCCGCCCCCGAGACCGGCGACGATGAGGAACGCGTCCACCTCGTGGACGGGGATGCCGTCGATGGCGCCCTGAATCTCGTCGATGTCCTCCTCGGCGATCTCCGCGCCGAGT
>JBDGSW010000134.1:0-5160 GCA_042217345.1 Haloarculaceae archaeon | reverse complement strand
GCCGACGCCGGTGTCCATCGTCTCGCCCAGCACCCGGTAGCGGCCGTTGCGGTAGCCCAGGACGTGCGCGTTCGCGCCGCTGGCGTTCAGACACACCGGCGACTCGAAACCGGACTGGTGGCGCCCGATCTCCAGGTGGGCGACCATGTGGTTGACGCCGACCAGCGGGACGTCCAGGCGCTGGGCGATCGCGCGGGCGGCCGTCCCGACGATCCGTAGACACGGCCCGAGTCCGGGCCCCCGGGAGAAGGCGACGGCGTCGACCGGCGGGTCGGCCTCGGTCCTGTCGAGATCGTCGGCCGCGAGCGAGCGGGCGTGGGCGAGCGCCGTCTCGACGACGGCCGGGACGTGCTCGCCCATGTGCTCGGCGGCCTCGCGCGGGTGGATGCCGCCGCTGTCCGGTTCGTAGGCGTCGGTCTCGATGAACACGTCGCCGGTCGCGGCGTCGTAGACGGCCGCGCTGGCCGCCCAGGCGGTGCCTTCGATGCCGAGGACGCGCGCGCTCGCTGTCACGTTGTCGACGGGTGGAGACGCGGGGGCATAGGGGTTACTAGTCGGGGAGTAGCGAACGGCGACGACGCCGGCGGCGCTGCCTTACTTCCACTCGGTGTAGCTGCACCGGCCGCAGTGCAGGCGGTCGCCGTGGTCGGCGAGAAACGAGTCGCCGCAGCGCGGGCACTGTTCCTTGTCGGTCGTGCCGTCGTCGTCGTAGAACTCGTGGCGGGGCATCTATGCCTCCTCGGCTTCCTCGTCGGCCTCTTCGCCGTCGGCCGTGATCTTGTTTCGCTCGAGCATGTAGTCCTGCTCGACGTCCTGGGCGTCCTCGGGGCTCTCGTAGACCTTCGCGTAGCCCACGGTCTTGCGCATCCCGTACTTGGTGTCCAGCTCGTGGACGACGACCTCCTCGGCGTCCTTGTTCAGCGTGGCCGCGAGACTGTCGCGCACGGAGAGCCGCGACGGCGTGGCCTCGTCGTGGACGACCTGAAAGCGGACGTCCGTCCGGTGCAACATCGGGTTCTCTTCTTCCGCGATGACGTCGATGTCCATGGTTCGTTGCCAGTACCTCCCCTCGAAGCGAGTAAAAGGATTTCGAAGGGGCTACCGGCCTCGGGCCGCCCGCAGCGTCTCGCGCCCGTCTGACGCCCGTCCGTAGACGGTGACAACTGCTATCACGATTGAGAACGACGGTGGGGTATGGGCGCGACCACGCGTGGCTGGGCGGAGTACCGCCACGAGGCGTGGGCCGACGACCCCCTGGCGGCCGACGGCTGGCGGGCGCTGGTCAACCTCCGGGAGCTACTGGGTCGCGGCGAGGCGTTCTTCGGGAGCCTGTTCGGCGTCGAGAATCACGCCCGCTTCGAGCCGGTGGCGCCCGACCGGGGCCTGCCGGACCCGACGAGTCGGATCGCCCGTCTCGACCACGAGCACCACCCCGGCGACGTCGCTTCCTGGATCACGCTCGCGGAGCTACGTGCGGTCGACTGGGACGCCGAACCCGAACTCCCCTTGCTGTCCTCCCAGCACGGCTGGGATCTGGCCGTCGCCCGCACCGAGCAGTACGACGCGCGCGGGCGGAAGCTGGCCGACGACGTCGACGCCTGGTCGCTGCTGCCGCCGGAACCGCTGGCCGTCCTCGCCAGCGAGCGCGAGGTGACCTACGAGGGACGCACCTTCCGAGCGATACCGCGACGACGGCGCGAACTGGCCGCCTTCGACTGGGCGACGCTGTGGTCCTGGCTCGAGGACCTCGAGACCCGGTGGCACCTCGACGCCGAGAACGTCCGGCTGGTCGTCTGGTTCGAACGGTGAGACTCAGTCGGCCGACAGCAGCGAGAACAGTCGCTCGGCGTCGCCGTCCATGCGCTCGAGCAGGTCGCGGACGGCCGTGACGGTCTCGCCGTCGCAGGTGACCAGCACCATCCCCTCGTCGGGCTGGCCGTAGACGACGCCGGCGCCGGCGGGCGCGGCGGCGATCGCCGGCAGCGCCGCCAGGTCCTCCTCGCCCTCGACGACGATGGCGGTCGTCCCCGGCGCCTCGAGGGCGTCGGCGAGCGCCTCGAGCAGCGGGGCCGACAGCGTCGCCGGCGGGTTCGCGACCGCGACCTGTCGGTCGAAGGTGTCGCCGTCGACCGCCGCCTCGACCTCGTCGTCGACGGCCGAGCGCTTGGTGCGCCCGTCGACCAGCGCCACCTCGGGGACGCGGCCGGCGTTGATCAGGTGGTAGGTCACGACGTCGCCGACGGCGATCAGGGGGGCCCCGGCCTCGGCGAGCAGGGCGTCGGCGTCGGTGTAGATCGGCCCGAACGGCTCTTTGAGCTCGCCGCGCAGCGACCGCTGGAGTTCGAGGACGACGTCGGGGGCGGCCGCGTCCGGCGACGGCGCATCGGCGTCGGAATCGGATGCGTCGTCGGTCACGGCCTCAGCGGACTTTCAGCGCGTACTTGCCGGGCTCGGTCACTTGCATCTCCTCGGCGATGGCGCTCTCGTCGGGGTGGGAGATGATGACGTAGCCGGCCCAGTCCTCGGTCAGCGACGTCGAGCCGCAGGCGACGCACGACTCCTCGTTGTCGGCGTCCTGGACGCGGTGGCACTCGCGGCAGACGAGTCTGTCGGCCATCGCTACTCACCCGCGGCGGCTTCGCGCCGCTTGCGCTCCTCGTCGAGCCACCCGTGCTTGCCGAGGCCGACCTGTTTGGCCGTCAGGCCGATCTTCGAGTCCCGCGGGTTGCGCTCGTCGATGCTCTTGGTGACGATGCGCGCGCGAACGGCGTCGCCGACCCCGAGCGTCCGGTTGGAATCACGGGAGGCGAGCTGCTGGTTCTCCTCGTCGTACGCGAGGTACTCGTCGGAGATCTGGCTGACGTGGAGCAGGCCGTCGACCGGCCCGATACCCACGAAGGCACCGAAGCTGACCACCTCGACGACCTCGCCGTCGACGACCTCCTGCATCTGGGGATCGAACGTCAGCGCGTCGAACTCTACGTCGTAGTAGACGCCCGGCTTGTTCGGTAGCACCGCGCCCTCCCCGATGTCGTGGACCTCGATGACCGAGACCACGCTGCCGACGTCCTCGTCCATGCGCCCCTCCAGCTTGTCCTGGAGCAGGCGCTTGACGAGGGCCGGATTGACGTCCGCCAGGAACTCCGGCGGTACCTCGACCGTGTCGCGAAGTCTGACCCGTTTGTACATGTTATGGTTGAGTGATGGCGAGTTTGTGCTGGCCCCTTAAACCAATTACTGGAACGCCCGCGTCCAGCAGGCGGTCCCGGAGGGGCCGGTCGTTCGTGACGACGTACTCGCACTCGCCGCCGCGGGCGAGTTCGACGATCGCGTCGTCGGCGTACGATTCCTCGTGGTCGAGGACGGCACAGCGCTCGGCCAGGTCGCGACCCACGCTCGCCGCCGTGGCCGCCTGTCCCGCGCCGCCGTCCGCCAGTTGCTCCAGTTCGTCGACGACCGCCCGCGGGACCAGCAGTTCGACCCCGCCGAGCAGCCGTTCGAGCTCGTCGAACACGCGCACGTCAGCTTCGACCGGCAGCATCAACGCGCTCGCGTCCATGAGCACCGTCATTCCCGCAGCGTGCCGACGCCGATGAGCCGCCAGCGCGCGCCGACCCGGCGGTTGATCGCGATCTTCGCGCCGGACTTCGTACAGACCGGCCGCTTCAGCGCGACCTCGCACTCGCCGCCGCGGGCGCTCGTCACCGAACCCACGGTGGTCGCCGTCCCGACCGTGAGCATCAGCGGCTCACCCGTCGAGATCTCCTCGACCTCGTCGCTCTCGCCGACGATGCGCTCGAGCAGCTCGACGTCCATCTCGAACTGCTCGCGGGTCGGCGGCAGCGACCCCGGCGGGCCGGCCACCTGTCCCGCCAGTGCGTCGCCCTTCGTCAGCGACGGATCGAGGCCGGTGCCGACGCCCAGCAGGCCGCCGGGCGTCGCCGACTCGACGTTCTCGCCGCCGGCCTGGATCGACCGGACGGTCGTCTCGACGGGGCGCCACTCGGTCTGGCCGCCCTCCTCGACCTCGCGGCCGGGCCGCAGCTCGAGGTCGTCGTCGACCGACAGCTCGCCGGCGACGAGGCTGCCGCCCAGCACGCCGCCCATCAGCGAGTCCCAGGTCGTGCCCGGGCGATTGATGTCGAAGCTGCGCGCGACGAGCATCTGGGCGTCCTCGTCTGGGTCCCGGTCGGGCGTGGGGATCTCCTCCTCGATGGCCTGGATGAGCATGTCCATGTTGACGCCCTGCTGGGCGCTGACGGGGACGATCGGCGCGCCCTCGGCGACGGTGCCCGAGACGAACTCCTGGATCTGCTCGTAGTTCTCGCGGGCCTGCTCGCGATCGACCAGGTCGATCTTGTTCTGGGCGATCACGATGTTGTCGATCCCGATGATGTCCAGGGCCATCAGGTGCTCCTCTGTCTGGGCCTGCGGGACGGGCTCGCTCGCCGAGACGACCAGCACGGCGCCGTCCATCAGCGCCGCGCCCGACAGCATCGTGGCCATCAGCGTCTCGTGGCCGGGCGCGTCGACGAACGAGACCGTCCTGAGGGGTTCGCTTTCCGACCCGTCGGGACACTCCTCCTCGACGGTGTAGCGCTGCGGTTCGTCGAGGTCGGGACAGTGTCGGAAGGTCGCGTCGGCGTATCCGAGGCGAATCGAGATGCCGCGTTTCATCTCCTCGGAGTGCTGGTCCGTCCACTCCCCCGAGAGCGCCTGGACCAGCGTCGTCTTACCGTGGTCGACGTGGCCGACGAGCCCGATGTTCACCTCCGGTTGGCGGTGTTCGTCTGTCATCTCCAAAGTAATCTTGGCGTGATTTCGGCCCCTGCGAGTGATAAAGTTGCTGTTCTCGCCCCACCTGCCTCGCGGGGCCCGTTGCCCGCCGCTGGCCCCGCTGGCGGCCGCACGCCCGGGAACAGCCCTTTTGCCCCTGGCGCCCGTCCCGCCGCTATGTCCTTCGATCCCGACGCGGTCTCGACGGTCACCTTCGACTCGTACAGCACGCTCGTCGACGTGGCCGACGCCCGCCGCGCGCTGGCCGACCACGTCGACGACCCCGACGCCGTCGCGACGCTGTGGCGCACCCACTCGATCATGTACACCATGGTCGCCAACCACGTCGACGCCTACCAGCCCTTCTACGAGATGAACCGCGAC
>JBDGSW010000083.1:0-5184 GCA_042217345.1 Haloarculaceae archaeon | reverse complement strand
CGGTGCCGTAGTAGTCGAACATGTCGGCAACGCGCTGGTGGGCGTTGCGAGCGATCCGCGGGTCGTCGTAGATCCGTTCGAGATACCAGTCGAACGTCCGCGTCTCGCGGAGGTCCGCTGGGATCGAATCCTGGTACTCCCGACTCAGTTCTGCGAGTGATTCCTGTGTACCGGTCATGCTATCACGGACAGTTGGTGGAGGCGGGCGCGACCGCGCCGGGCTCCGGCGCGGCCGACCCGACCGTCGCGGGCGAGACCCCGCGAGTCTCGATGGTGTCGGCCCCTGCGACCCCCCCGCCGCGTGCCGACGCGGCCCGCACGCTCTGTGCGTGCGGCCGACGCGGCGCGCCCGGGGGAACGGGTCGTGTAGATTATGTGTGCCATGATTGACCATACCACCCTCCTGACTCGAACCACCCGATGGCCCGTGGGTGCAATAAAACATCGGGGGTGACGGCGGCGGGTGGGGGCGGTGGTGGCGGTCGCGTATGGGTGGACGTACCACCGATACTATTTATTTAATGAGAACTACGGGACGATAAGGGTTGTCCCGAGTGGCGACCTTTGCTCATTCTTTCCCACCTGTGAAACGGCCGAAACTCCGTTACGAGAACCGGAAGGCTCGGATCGCCGCTCCGGTCGCCCCGCGGGCCTTTATATGCTTACGTCGGACACCCGTCCGACGGCCGTCAGTTTCCGCGACGCCGGCCGGCGAAACCGCCGGCGACTCGCGGCCGCCAAACTGCAGCGGGAGGGCTGGCCCCGGACCGCGCAACTGATGGCGCTGGGCGGGAACGTTCGCGCATGACGGTCGGTGAGCTCCCCGACGGGTGGACGGTCTGGAGCGAGGCGGACGCGCGGTTCGTCCTCGCCTACCGCCCGGACGTCTTCGACGCAGAGGCCTTTCCGGCGCCGTGTCTGCCGACGATCTACGGCTCGAAGGGCCGGCGCGGCCGCCGCCCGGGACCCCACGATCCAGCCGACGACGACCCCTGGTACGTCACCCTCTCGCTGGAGCCCGAGGTCGCGCGCGAGACCGACGTCTTCGACTCGCGGGCGGCCGCCGTCGGGGGCGCGCGCGACCTCGCCGCGTCCTTCGCCGCCGGCGACGTCGACTATCACGACCTGTATCAGGTTCCGCGCCCCGAATACCTCGACAAACTCGACGAGTTGACCGGCCGCGCGTGAGCCGTGCTGGCCGGTGACGGTCGACCTATCGGCCACCGTTCAGCCAGTGCCGTCGCAGCCGGCGACTTTCGCGACGACGATCTTCAACAGGTCGTCGTCGCGGACGTCGAACCAGTGGCCGTCGGAGGTGTTGACCAGCCGGGGATTTGCCGACAGCGTGTCGTTGTCGTCGACCGCCGCGTAGAACTTTTCTGGGGCGTGTCGGCCTTCTGGACGTCGCAGGCGCCGGCCCTGATCTCGTCGGTGCTCACGCTCGCGTTCGCGACGGCGGCGCTGCTCATCCACGTCAGCATCAACAGCCCGACTACGAGCCGGCCGACCGCCCCCCTCCGTCGCATGTGTCGACTGACGCTACGTTCCCCACGGTTATCATGTTACCGATCGGATTCGTCGTCGAAGCCCGCGCGGGCGGCGCCGAGAGATTTAACCGCCGGGCGCCAGTACGGGCGGCCATGTCGACGGTCACGCTCGTCGGAACCCGCCTCGCGGACGCCGACACGGAGTTCGTCTACCGGGGCGAGGCGAGCGCCTGCGAGGGGTGTCCGTATCGCGACCAGTGTCTGAACCTCACCGAGGGCCGCACGTACCGCGTGACGTCCGTCCGCGAGAACGCCTCGACGCTCGACTGCGAGGTCCACGACGACGGCGTCACCGCCGTCGAGGTCGAGCCGGCGTCCGTGCTGGCCAACGTCGACTCCCACAGCGCCTACGCGGGCAGCAAAGCGAGCCTGGAGGGCCCGTGTCCACACGCGGGCTGTCCGTCTCACGGCTTCTGCGAGCCGGCCGGCGCCGACTTCGACGCGGAGTACCGCATCGAGGAGGTCGTCGGCGACCCGCCGCACGACTACTGCATGGTCGACCGGGACCTGACGCTCGTACGGTTCGCGCCGCCCGACGACGAGTGAGCGTCAGGCCTCCAGCGTCCCCACCCGGTCGGCGGTGTAGCCGAACACTTCCTCGTAGCCGTACGGCGACATCAACACCGGGTAGAACGGTTCCTCGGCGACGAACTCCCGCTCGCCGGCGGCGGCGTAGGTCTCGCCCGGCGCCACCTCCGCGAAGTTCGTCGCGTACACCTCGTAGGCGTCGGCGGCGGTCTTGGGAACGGGCTCTACGAGCCGATAGACCGGGAGGGCCGGCTGCTCGACGGTCGGGCCGTCGGCCAGCGCGCCCGTCGCCGCCAGGAACTGGCGGGTCACCTGCAGGGCGTTGTCGGCCGCCCGCTCCGAGCCCTGGAAGCCACACTCGACCTCCAGGAGGTCGTCGGTCGCCGAGAACAGCCGCCCCTCGCTGAACGCGGCCGTCTCGACGACGGCGTCGACCGAGAGGTGCGGACAGATCGCCCGCTCGTACTCGTCGACGTAGTCCGTCAGTGCGAACATCCCCCCGTAGGACTGCGTCGAGTGTAGCGAGAGGATCTGACAGCCCGAGACGACCGCTGCGAGGCGGGCGGCCAGGCGCCCCTCGTGCGTGTCTGCGTCGGGGTCGCCCGGAAACGCCCGGTTGAGGTCTTCGTCGACGTACCGGACCTCTCGCTCGGCGGCCTCCTCGTTGGCGACGACGAAGGTCACGGCACGGTCGAGGGCGGGGCGCTCCGCCAGCAACGTCTCGACGGCGTGGATCCCGCAGGGTTCGTCGCCGTGAATTCCGCCGACCACGGCGATCTCTGCCGGTCCGTCGCCGACCGTTTCCACGCGCATTCGTCCGATACTACGTCGCCCGCGTCTTAGGCCTCACGAAACGGCGAGAGCGCTCCGGTCGACCCGTCGTCACTCCAGCCCGTCGGCGTACTCGCGGTCGATCGGGCGCGCCGCGGGGCGGTCGTCGTCGAGGACGATCCGCCAGCCGTCGACCCGCTCGGGCTCCTCCAGGTCGTTGGTCAGGGCCGTCCGAACCGAGAGGAGATCGACGCCGTAGAAGTCGTTGGGAACGTCCTGGAGGTACTGCAGCGCCGTGCGAAACAGCGAGCGCATCCCGTCGTCGTCGTCGAAGTCCACGTGCTTGTACGCCCCGGCGGCCACCTGGACCATCCCGTGGAGGAACGCGCTCTCGGTCGTCCCGCGGCCGTAGTTGTACCACTCGTCCTCGAAGCAATCGTGGGCGGCGTGGTACGCCCCGTCGTTGAACAGCCGGACGCCGTGGACCGTCGCCCGCCTGAGGGTGTCGTGCTCCCAGCGCTCGCGCTCGGGCAGCCAGCCGGTCGGCGAGCCCGCCGTCGGCCCGGCGACCGAGGCGTCGCTGGTGTGCTCGTCCATGACCCCCCTACGAACCGGCTTCTGGTAACTCCGTCGGGTCGAGACCGGCCGCGCCCGGCTCCGAGGCCATTGGCCACGCTCGCGCTGGTCAGTTTGGGCGCAGATCACGACCCGGCCGTCCGCTCGGGCGGCGCGGCGGCGGGGAGCGTGACGGCCACGACAGTCCCCGCCGAGCCGTCCTCGGCGATGCTGATCTCGCCGCCGGACTCGGCGACGACCGTCCGGACGAACCACAGCCCGAGCCCCTGGGAGTGGCGCATCGGCCGCTCGACGCCGGCTTCCAGTAGCTCGCGCTCGACCTCGGGCAGGCCCGGTCCCCGATCGGTGACGACGACCCGCAGCCGACCGTCGTCTCCCTCGCTCACGCGGACCGAGACGGGCGCTGTACTGGTGTTGTCCGGTGCGGACCCGACGGCCCCGGGATCGTCCGCGGAGCCGTGCTCGATCGCGTTGCGCAAGAGCTCGGCCACGGCCCCGCTGAACTGGCCGTAGGTCCGTGCCCAGGCCGTCTCGGGGAAGTCGGTCTCGATGCTCGCGTCGGGGTGTTCCTCGCGGACGGCCGCCAGCGCGTCCTCGCACAGCGCGACCACGTCGACCGTGCTGGGCGCGGGCGGCTCGGCGTCGACGAACTCCCGGAGCTCGCTCGAGGTGCGGCTCATCTCGACGAGGCGCTCGCTCTGGCCGCGGATCGCCTCGATCTCGGCGGTCTCGCCGTGGCGGTCAGCCAGGAGGTCGAGGTTGCCCCGGATCACGACGCAGGCGTTGCGCAGGTTGTGCCGCAGGATGCGGTGGAGGACCGAGGCCTGCTCGACGGCGCGCTCGAGGCGTTCGTTGGCGTGGGCCAGCTCGCGCTCGCGGCGGTCGACCAGCGCGTAGATGACCGCGGCCGAGCCGCCGACGAACAGCCACCCCTTCGTCGTCTGGACGAGTGTCCGGGAGGCGGCCGGCACGACCGCGGCCACCAGGCGATCGGACAGGAGGATCCACCCGCCGCCCAGCAGGAGATACAGGAGGGCGATCCGCGAGGCGGACAGCGACGGGCGGTACTTGAAATCCACGCCGAACACGTTCCTGTCGACGTTCAAAAATGCCCCGTCAGACGATTATACCTTACGGCTGCCACGACGGCGACCGCCTCCCGGCGCCCCTCGCGCGGGCGATATTCACTCGAAAGGGGCAACTTCAAATCAGTCCACGTCGTAGGACAGCCGAAATGTGCCCGGGAGACGACGCACCCGTCGCTGACGGCTCCGGGGGCGGGTCCGATCGGACGCCGGCGACGGCCGGGGAAACCGTCACCGTCACCGGCGCCCGATCGTTCGACGAACTCGCGTACGATCCGGAGACCAGGTCGTACCGGGCGTACTTCGACGCCGACTTCGACGCGCCCAGCATGGCGGTCGTCGCCGCGGTCGCCGCGCTGGAGGGTGGATCCGTGACCGACCTCGACCCGATCGAGAGTGCCGTCGACACCGAGGCGATGGACGCGCTGCTCGACCCCCGCCGCAGTCGGAACATGGGCGACGCCCAGCTGTCGTTCGCCTACGCCGGCTACCGGGTGACCGTCCACCGCCACGGCCTGCTCGCCGTGGCCCCGATCGACGACGGCGACGAGTGACGGCGGGCCCGTGTCGTTCCGTGTAACTTTATAGGAGGCAGTGCGGACGGTGAGATGCACGGTCCACGCGCGTGCGAGGGTAGCCAAGCCTGGAAACGGCGGCGGACTCAAGATCCGCTCCTG
>JBDGSW010000005.1:0-5266 GCA_042217345.1 Haloarculaceae archaeon | reverse complement strand
CCTCGAGGCGGAGCGGGAGCGAAGCGACCGTGGAGCGAGAGCGAGGACGAGTGACTGACGAGAACGAGTCCTCGAGGCGGAGCGGGAGCGAAGCGACCGTGGAGCGAGAGCGAGGACGAGTGACCGTCGCCGTCGCGAGTAGACTTTTGGTCGGGGGCGCAGAAACGCTCGCGCATGGAGCGAACGCACGTCGACGACGTCGAGAATCGCATGGGTCCGGCCGACGTCCGGCGGCCGGTGGCGAAGGCGCTGGGCGCGACGGACATGGCGCTGAACTACTACGAGCTCGCCCCGGGCGAGAGCTTCGGGTACGGCTACCACCGTCACGCCGACCAGGAGGAGCTGTTCTACGTCGCCGAGGGGACGGTCACCTTCGAGACCGAGGACGGCGACGTCGCGGTCGCGGCGGGCGAGGCCGTCCGCTTCGAGCCCGGCGAGTGGCAGCTCGGCACCAACGAGGGCGACGAGCGCGTCGTCGCGCTCGCGATGGGGGCCCCCGAAGACACCGGCGAGACCGAAATGCTTCGCGAGTGCGCCGACTGCGGCGGCCGCACCGAACAGAAACTCGAACTCACCGACGACCGCGACGCCATCCTGACGATCTGCACCGAGTGCGGCGCCGAGACCGGCCGGTTCCAGTAGTCACCGCCCGACTACCGGTCGCCCGTGGTTCTGTCGATAATTCGCACGTATGAACGAATGTGGGCTGACTGCCTCCACCCCGACCGAATCGCCGAGCCTATTCGTCGGCGGCGAAGCCAGTCGCTGACTGCCTCCGCTCCGAACGAGTGAACGAGATCACTCGTAGGCGGCGAAGCCAGTCAGATCCTCCCCTAGGATCAGCGTGTGGATGTCGTGGGTGCCTTCGTAGGTGTACACCGTCTCGAGGTTCGCGAGGTGGCGCATCGGCGAGTAGTCGGCGGAGATGCCGTTGCCGCCGAGCATCTCGCGGGCGACGCGGGACTGCTCGCGGGCCATCCGGACGTTGTTGCGTTTGGCCATCGAGACGTGCTGGGGGCGCATCTCTTTGCGCTCCTTGAGGCCGGCCAGGCGGTGGACGAGCAGCTGCGCCAGCGTGATCTGGGTGGCCATCTCGGCGAGTTTGCGCTGCTGGAGCTGGAAGCGCCCGATCGGGCCGCCGAACTGGTCGCGGTCCTGTGAGTACTGGCGGGCGGTCTCGAAGCAGTCGCGCGCGGCGCCGACGGCGCCCCAGGCGATGCCGTAGCGGGCCTGGGTGAGACAGGACAGGGGGCCTTTCATGCCCGAGACGTTCGGCAGGACGTTCTCCTCGGGGACGCGGACGTCGTTGAGACCGATCTCGCCGGTGATCGAGGCGCGCAGCGAGAGCTTCTCGGTGATCTTGTTCGTGGAAACGCCGTCGCGGTCGGTCTCGACGAGGAATCCCCGAACTGGCGTCCCGTCCGTGGACTGATCCTTGGCCCAGACGATCGCGACGTCGGCGATCGGCGAGTTGGTGATCCAGGTCTTGGCGCCGTTCAGCACGTAGCCGTCGGCGTCTTTCTCCGCGCGGGTCTCCATGGCGGAGGGGTTCGAGCCGTGCTCGGGCTCGGTCAGGCCGAAGCAGCCGACGGCCTCGCCGTTGCCGAGCTTGGGCAGCCACTGTTCTTTCTGCGCCTCGCTGCCGAAGGCGTGGATCGGGTACATCACGAGCGCGCCCTGGACGGAGGCCATCGAGCGCAGGCCCGAGTCACACGCCTCGAGTTCCTGCATGAGCAGGCCGTAGGCGGTCTCGGAGACGTTCGGCGAGCCGTAGCCCTCTAGATTCGGCGCGTAAAAGCCCATCTCGCCGAGTTCGGGGATGATGTCTTTCGGGAACGTCCCCTCGATCCAGTGCTCGCCGATGTCCGGGCGCACTTCCTCGTCGACGTACTCGCGCGCGGACTCCTGGATCATCCGCTCTTCCTCGGTCAGGTCCGCCTCGAGGTCGAAGTAATCGAGCATGCATCCGCCTTGGGATCCATCGGTGAAAACACTACCCAACTGGCTTTACGTTGTTATCCCGGTCGGGGGCGTCAGTCGTCGGCGCCGACGCGGGCGCCGTCGGGGCCGTCACCGCCGGCCGCGACCTCGGTGACGAAGGCGGTGAAGTTGTCGAACAGCTGTTTGGCCTCGCAGGCGGCGGCGTAGTTCTCGGCGGTGATGCCGTCGAGCACCGACTGAATGCGCGCCTCGGAGAGCTGGTCGTCTTTGCCCTCGGTGACCGCGGCGGCCGTCTCCATGTCGTACTCGGGGTGGAACTGGACGGCGAAGACCCGGTCCGTCCGGAAGCCGTGGATGCCGTAGTCGTTCTCGGCGAAGACGGTCGCGTCGGGTGGGGCCTCGACCACGCGGTCGGAGTGAGTAGTGAAGACCGTGAACGACTCGGCCACGCCGTCGAGCAGGCGGTTCGTCCCGTCGTGCTCGACGGTGCGGTAGCCGATCTCGTACTCGCCCATGTCCGCGACGGTGCCGCCGAGGGCGTCGGCGAGCAACTGGTGGCCGAAGCAGACGCCCAGGCCGGGCAGGCCGGCGTCGACGGCCTCGCGGACCCACGCCGTCGTCTCGTCGATCCAGGGCTCGTCCCAGTAGACGGAGGCCCGCGAGCCGGTGACGACGAACCCGTCGAACCCGACGGTGGCGGGGAGGTCGCGGGACGGACAGTGGAACTCGACCAGGTCCGCGTCGAGTTCGCGACGGAAGTTCCGTCGGGTGTCTGCGCCGTCGTGGGCCGCGTTCAGCAGGGCGATGCGTGGCCGCGTCATCGCTCGGGGGTTAGGTCTCGCGTGGCAAAGGCCGTTCGGTCGCGACGCCATTTGCCTGCCGGTGGTACGACGGCGCCAGTCGCCACGCGCCTCACAGCTCGACGTCGCCCGCGTCCGCGAGGAAGGCCGTCAGCGCGTCCTCGACCGCGGCGGGCTCCTCGACGGCGACGAGGTGGCCGGCGTCGATCTCCGTGAACTGCCCCCGGGGCAGGCCGTCGGCGAGCTCCCGGCCCGCCGCGAGGGGGACGACGCCGTCTTCGGCGCCGTGACAGACCAGCGCGGGCGCCGTGAGCTCGTACAGCCGGTCGGAGCAGTCGAAGCCCGTCATCGCCGCCACCTGGGCGTCCCAGGCCGCCAGGTCGGCGTCGTCGGTCCGGCGCCAGGCGACGATGCGGTCGACGACCTCGGGGTGGTCCTCGACGACGCCCTTCGAGACGGCGGCGCGCAGCGAGTCGCGCAGCGCCGCGAGGTCGTCGGTCGGCGCCGCCATGCTGTTCAGCGCCGCCGTCGTGACGCGGGCGCCGTCGGCGGTCGTTCCCAGCAGCGTGAGCGTCTTCGCGCGGTCGTTCTCGAGCGCGTACTGCATGGCGACCATCCCGCCCAGTCCCGCGCCGACCAGGTGGACCGAGCGCGCGCCGTGGTCGGCGAGGACGGCCCCGAGGTCTTCGGCCAGCGTCGCGACGTCGTAGGGGCCCGGCGGCGCCGACGAACGGCCGGTGCCCCGGAGGTCCCACACGAGGGTCTCGACGGGGCCGGCCAGTGCCTCGACCAGCCACGACCAGCACCAGGCGCCGAAGCCCACGGGCTCGACGAACGCGACGGTCGGGCCTTCGCCCGCGGTCTCGTATAACAGCTCGACGTCGCCGTTGGTGGCCGTGGACATGGGGCCTCAGGCGTTGCGGACCTGCCGGAGCACGTCGGGGGCGTCCGCCAGCGCGTCGTCGAGGGCGTCGGCGTCCGGACCGCCGCCCTGGGCGAAGTCCGGCGGGCCGCCCCCGCCGCCGCCGACCCGGCCGGCGAGTTCGCCCACGACGTCGCCGGCGTCGACGCCCGCGCCGTCGGGCACGGCGACGACGAACTGCGCGCCGTCGCGCCCGCTGCCGATGACGGCGATCTTGCCCTCCTCGACGAGGGCGTTGGCGGTCGCGCGCAGCTCGTCCATGTCGGCGTCCAGCCGCTGGATCACGGCGGTGGTCTCGCCGACGTCGACCTCCTCGCCCTCGGTGGCGCCCGCGGCGCGGACCGCCGCGAGTTCCTCCTTGAGGTCCTCGATGGTCTTGCCCCGGTCTTTCCACTCCTCGAAGAAGCGCTCGGCCGTCTCGGGCACCTCCTGGGGGCTGACGTCGAGGACGTCGGCGGCCTCGTACAGCGCGTCCTCGGTGCGCTGAGTGGCCTCGATGGCGGCGTCGCCGGCGGCGAAGGTGATGCGCTCGACGCCGTCCTGGATGCGCTCGGTGCCCAGGATCTTGATGGCGCCGATGTCGCCGGTGCGCGCGACGTGGGTGCCCCCGCAGGCCTGGACGTCCTCGTCGACGTAGATCAGGCGGATCTGCTCGCCGGCGGGGATGCCGCCCTGGTAGAGGCCGAAGCCGTGCTCGGCCTCGGCCTCGTGGCGGTCGGGCCACTCCTGGGTGACCGACGTGTTCTCGCGGACGATCTCGTTGGCCAGGCGTTCGATCTCCCTGACCTGCTCGCGCGTGATCGGCTCGTAGTGGCGCACGTCGATGCGCGAGGAGTCGACGCCCTTCTGGGCGCCGGCCTGGCGGACGTGCTCGCCGAGGACCTGCCGGGCGCTGTGGATGACGACGTGGGTCGCGGTGTGGTGGGCCATCAGCCGCCGGCGGCGCTGGCTGTCGACCTGCCCGCGGACGAACTCGCCCTTCCCGGGGTCCTCGTCCGTTCGGTGGAGGATCACGCCGTCGACGATCTGGACGTCGCTCACCTCGGCGGTCACGTCGTCGGTCGAGAGCGTCCCGTGGTCGGCGGGCTGGCCACCGCCTTCGGGGTAGAACATCGTCTGGTCGAGCACGACGTCGAACTCGCCGTCCTCGCGCTCGAAGACGTCCAGCACGACCGCCTCGAACTCGGTTCGCTGCTGGTCCTCGTAGTACAGCCGGTCGGTGTCCGGGAGTTCGGCGATGCGGTCGGCGTAGGGCTCTTCGTCCTCGTCCTCGAAGGCCTGGCCCCCGCCGTGGCGCTCGGCGACCAGCGAGTAGAAGTCGTCCGGGACGGCCACGTCGACGCCCTTCTCGGCGGCGATCTCCTCGACCATGTCCGGCTGGATGCCGTGTGAATCGTACAGCTCGATCAGCTCGCTCGTCGGGATCGGCTCGCCCGTGCCGGCGTACTCGTCGGCGAGCTGGCGGACGCGCCGGCCGCCACGATCCAGGGTCTCGCGGTACTTCTCGACCTCCGTGCGGACGATGTCCCGGACGGTGTCGCGGTTCGAATAGCCCAGGCGCTCGGCCTGCATGTCGACCAGTTCGTCCAGCGGCGCGTCGACG
>JBDGSW010000137.1:0-5268 GCA_042217345.1 Haloarculaceae archaeon | reverse complement strand
GTCGGCGACGCCGCCGGGCAGATGCAGGCCCAGGGGCCGATCATCAAGGGCATGAACCACGCCGTCAGCGCCGGCGGGCTGGCCGCCGAAGCCGTCGTCGAGGCGCGCTCGCGTGGCGACGTGGGTCGGGCCGGCGAACTCTACGAGCAGAAGCTCCACGACGAGGGCGTCATGGACAAGCTCCGGCCGCCGGCCTACCAGATCTCCTCGCGGTTCGCAGAGGGAGAGGGCGTGACGAACGCCGCCGAGCGCGTGCTCGATTCGGCGGTCGGCCGCATCGGGCTGAAGGTCGCCGACAGCGCCGGGCTGATCGACTGGGGCTTCAACTCCGAGCTGGTCATGTCGATGATCCCCGACACCCAGCTGCCGTACGTGACGATGCCGCGGATCGTCGCCGAGGAGCTGGGCTCGCGCGTCACCGAGGAGAATACGATCCAGCCGCCGGATCTGGCCGACCGCATCGGCGAGCTCACCTACGACGTCGGCGACCCGCACATCCACCTGCTGGACAACTCCTACGAGGCAAGCGGCGCGGCCGTCACGGCCTGTCCGGTGAGCGCCAAAGACTTCGGCGGCGGCTGCTACCGCGACGAGTACGTCCAGACCAACGGCAACGAGGAACACGTCGTCAGCCTCGACACGCAGCCCTGCGTCGAGTGCGGCACCTGCGCCATCGTCGCCGACACCGACTGGAACCACCCCGCCGGCGGGAAGGGCGTCGAGTACAAGGAGGGCTGACTCCCCGATGGCGGCCGAACCCTCGGCGTACGCCGACCGCATCGAGTCGATGGTCGAGCGCTACCGCGGCGATCGGGCGGCCTTCGAGGAAGCGGCGCCGCTGGCGGCGGTTCCCGACGAGGACCGCGCCATGCGGTACCTCCGCGAGGGGCTCGGCCCGACCGTGATGATTTACGTCGACGCCCGCGCCAACGACTGGGGCGTCGAGTTCGCCGAGTGCGAGTTCGACCTGCTGCACCGCGCGCTCAACGGCTACCTCGAGCTGTACGGGCGGTGTTACGGCGTCGAGCTGGACGCCGCGTTCACCGTCCGCGAGGCCGCCGAGCTGCTGATCGACACGCACAACGTCAAGGACGTCGCGGCGATGCTCACCAGCGTCCCCGACCGCACCGCCGCGGCCGACTGACCGAGCCCGCACCGTTCTTCTCGTCCGCTTCCCGTCGGCTTCCCGACTGCTTCCCGCCCGCGTCGACCAGCGGCAGCGCCGGAGTCGCGTCGCCCCACGAACAGTTAAGTGTTGTCGAATGCTATTGATCCACATGGAGATGACTGACGAGCTCGAGTTCACGCACCGCGGTCGACGAGACGTCTACGAGTACGTCGAACGCCACGGATCCGTCGAGCCGGTAGAGGCCCGCGACGGGCTGAAGATGGACGAGCGGGAGTTCGGTCACCACGTCGCCATCCTCAAGCGCGACAACGTCCTCGAACAGACCCCGGAGGGACGGCTCCGGATCGCCTACGACGAGGCCGCCGAGGAAGAGTACGAGGAAGACGAGGTCGAGTACACCATCCGGCAGGCCCGCCAGGAGGACATCGCGGGGCTGGTCGGGGCGATGCGGTCGGCCATCGCCGACGGGACCTACGTCGTCGCCGAGAGCGTCGTGGACCTGATCGACCACGAGGAGGTCCTCTTGCGCCACAACGAGGTCGAATCGCGGATGTTCTTCGTCGCCTGCGTCGGCGGCGAAGTCGTCGGCTGGGTCCACATCGCCCACCCCGAGATCGAGAAGCTCCGCCACACTGCCGAGCTGACCGTCGGCGTCCTCGAGGAGTACCGCGGGCACGGCATCGGCAGCCACCTCATGCAGCGCGGGCTGGAGTGGGCCGCCGCCCAGGGCTACGAGAAGATCTACAACAGCGTGCCCTCGACAAAC
This sequence comes from Haloarculaceae archaeon, assembly GCA_042217345.1. Classification (GTDB taxonomy): domain Archaea; phylum Halobacteriota; class Halobacteria; order Halobacteriales; family Haloarculaceae; genus Halorientalis. The sequence goes on along the minus strand of JBDGSW010000137.1, from coordinate 3,373 downwards.
GACGGCGCGCTCGCCTTCCTCGAGCAACACGGCTGGACGGAGGCCGCCCGCCGCGAGGACCACTACAAGCTCAACGGCGACTACATCGACGAGGTAATGATGGAGATCGACCTCTAGGGGAGCTCCTCGTCGGCCGAATCGAGCGGGTCAGCGACCACGCCCTCTTTCTGCGACCAGACGCGTGCGTGCGCCAGGCACACCACCCGGTTCTCGTCCCAGGGGACGTGCAGCCGTACGGCTGCCGTTGTGTCACAGCCCTCCTCCGTGCACGTCGGCATATTCGACGGTTCGCGGGCGCTCGATACATGCGTTTCGGCGCTTAGAACACGACCGCCAGCACCAGGCCGACGAAGAGCAGCGCGGTCAGCAGCGCCTGGGCGACGTTCGTCGCGAGCATGGCGACCGTGGTCACGGCCGCCGTCCGGGCGCTGCGTTCGGGGTCGGCCGTCCGGCGGTACTCCGCCAGGAAGACCACGCCCCCGACGCCGAGTAAGATCCCCACGGGGCCGGCGACGAAGAAGAGGGCGAACCCGACGAGTCCGGCGAGCAGCGCCGTCCCCGTCGACGCGCCGCCGAACCGCGCCGCGACGGCGCCGCCGAACCAGTCCAGCGCGACCACGAGCAGCGCCAGCAAAACCAGCGCGCTCAGGACGAACAGACTCGGGTCGGCGTACCCGGTCGACCACCAGTACAGCAACACGCCCGACAGCGAGAGCAGCGCGCCCGGCAGCAGGGGGACGACGCTGCCCACGACGCCAAGCAGTGCGAGGGCCAGCGCGATCCAGACGACGGGGACGCCGAGGATCGACGCGGCGAGCGGGAGGGGCGTCATCGGTAGCGATCGGCCTCCGCGAGCGCGGCGTCGGTCCCGAACGCGTCGACCAGCGGCTCGAAGGCGTCGCCGAGCGCGCGCATGCACTGGGCCGTCGAGTGAAAGTCGAGCGCGGCGGCGGTCTCGTCCCACGAACGCGCCTGGAGGACCTTCAGGACCAGCAGGCGGTCGGCGCGCGCCGAGAGGAGATCGCTCTCGCTCGCGAAATACGCGACGGCGAGTCGGCGGAATGGGTCGGGGGCCATGTCGAACATGCCGGGGCCGAACGCGGCCGCGGCGACCTGGCGCCACTCCCAGTCGGCGAGGTCGGCCTCGACCGCGCGGTCGGCCGCGCCGAGGACCGCCCGCACCACGTCGGGGTCGGCGTCGTCCAGCGGGTCGGTGAGGACGCCGGCGATCCGATCGAGGAACTGCGAGCCGTGGCGTTCTGTGAGGTCGCGGCCGGCCTCGCTCGTGGGATCGAGCATGAGCGCGGAGTACTCGCCGCTCTCGTCGTTGCGGGTCGTCGAGAGGTGCACCGGCGTGTACCCGTTCGCGGCCCAGAAGTCCACCAGTTCGGGCGTCGCTCCGTAGCCGACGCCGAGCCAGTCCAGCTCGCTCGCGAACTCGCGGCGAATCTCGCCGAGCAGCCGCGAACCCAGTCCTCGCGAGCGGACGGCGTGGTGAGTGGCGATCCGGAGCACGCGCTGGCCCGCGGGGACGGCCGCGTCCTCGTCGCGCAGTTGCGTGGTGAGGACGTCCGGGAGCATGTTTCCGCGGACGCGCGCGCCGTCGTACATGTCTGCCCGGGTCTCGGCCGACAGCCCGCCCTCGCGCGCGAGCAGCGCGACCGAGACGACGTGACCGTCCGCCAGCAGCGCCCGCACGGAGACGTTCGGGGCGTCGAGCAGCCGTGCGAGGTCGTCGGGCTCGGTCCGGTAGTGGGCGATCACCAGGAGACCGAAGGTCTCGCGGAGCAGGTGCTCGTCGGCGAGCAGGTCCGCGGCCGTCAGTGCGGCGTACTCGACGGTCTCGGGAGTGGCGTCGGCGACGAGCGGGTCGACCGCGGGACCGGCGTCGAGCAGCAGGGCGCGGAACGCCCACACTTCGACGGGATCGCCGGGGGCGTAGCGGATGGGCTCGGAGAGGGTGACTTCTGTAACGTCGCGGTCGGACTCAGTGAGGCAGTCACGAAAGCGGACGGAAAAGCCCCGCCCGGCGCCCTCGTAGCCGTGGATCGTCGTGGCGAACGCGACCGCCGGGGCGTCGAGGAACGAATCGAGCACCCGAACGGGCAGAGCGGCCGCCTCGTCGACGATCACGACGTCGGGGTCGCCCGGGAGGTCGGTCGCGTCGACGGCGCGGCGAAAGCGGACGCGGCCGTCGTCGGTGCAGAGATCGCGGGGAGCTGACTCGTCGTCCACCGATCGGAGCGCACCCAGGTCGTCCAGGAGATCGTGCGCACGGGCGAACCCCTCGGCCGCGTTGCGGTACTGCGGGGCGGTGATTAGGACGTCCCGACCAGCGGCGGCCAGCGACCCTGCGGCCAGGCCGGCGGCGCTGGACTTCCCGCGGCCGCGGTCGGCTTCGACGACGACCGCCGAACCCTCTCGGCGGAGCGCTTCGAGCGCGGCGACGGCCTCGGCCTGGTCGGTGGTCAGGCAGGCCTCGTAGGCGGCCGGTGGGAAGGCGCGGTCGGTCGGAACGGTGACGGCCGACTCGACACCCAGCCGGGGGGCAGGGTGAGTCAACCCGTCGCGTTCGACGGTCCCGGTGTCGACGTCGACGATCGCAATGCCAGGGTGAACGCGGAGAGTGTCGACCAGCCGCCGTCTGAAGTTGCCGGCGACGTCGGCGACCGCGGCCGGCGGGGCAGCCAGCGTCTCGTCGAAGGCGTCGCGGCGATCGGGCCAGTCAGGAAGCGACGGGGTCAACAGGACGAGCAGGCCGCCGCCGTCGACGGCGCCGACGGCGCGGCCGATGGCGTTCGGGCGACACTCCGCGTGGAGATCGAGGACGACGGCCGTGCGGGTTCGGCCGAGGAGATCAGCCGACCGCGACACCGGGAGGTGTTCGCCGTCACCGATCGGCGTCGGGCCGACGACGGTGGTCTCCGCGGCCGGGGCGTCAGTGGCGAGGAGTGCGTCGGCCGCGGCCGCGCGGGTGCGATCGACGTCGCCGGCGAGCACGAGCAGGCGGCGCTCGTCGGCCGCACTGGCCTCCGTGCGCAGCGACGTGGCGACGTCTCCGAGCATACTTCCTCTCGCCGGCCCGAGGGCTTGGGCCTGGCGGTCACCGGGTGCGTGCGGGCCGGCGACCGGCGCTGACCGGGACGGCCGCGAACCCATGTGCGGCGCTCTGACACGCCCGAACCCGCATCGAAACCCCTTTTAACGGCGCATGGTCATTGAATGATACAGCCCGCGCGGGGTTGATGATGCTCCTAGCCTCATAGGACTCTCAGGCGGGGGAGCGCGAGCCCACGTGCGGGAGGTGATCCATCCATGCCAGTATACGTCGATTTCGACGTCCCAGCCGACCTCGCCGAGGACGCCCTCGAGG
>JBDGSW010000010.1:0-5347 GCA_042217345.1 Haloarculaceae archaeon | reverse complement strand
GTCGAGGACGGCCTCGTTCTCCTCGGGCGCGAACGTGCAGGTCGAGTAGACGACCGTGCCGCCCTCGCGTGTGACCTCGATCGCGCGCCGGAGGATCCCCTTCTGAACGCCGGCGATCCCCTCGACGTGTTCGGGCGACCAGTCGTCCAGGGCGTCGGGATTCTTCCGGATGGTCCCCTCGCAGGAACAGGGGACGTCCACCAGCGCGCGGTCGTACGGCTCGCCGCCCCAGGGCTTCAGCGAGTGGTTGCGCGCGTCCTCGTTGGTGACGGCGACGTTCGTCACGCCCAGGCGCTCGGCGTTCGAGCGCAGCGCCGAGATGCGCCCGAGGTTGTTGTCGGTCGCGACCAGCAGGCCGGCGTCGTCCATCAGCGCGGCGAGCTGGGTGGTTTTGCTGCCCGGAGCGGCGCAGGCGTCCCAGACGCGCTCGCCGGGCTCGGGGTCGAGCACCCACGCCGGGACGGCCGAGACCTCTTCCTGGCCGTGGAGCCAGCCGTGGAAGTACGGCCGGTTCGCCCCCGGCTGGGCGTCGACCAGCCGGAGCAATCCGGGGTGCCAGTCGGCCGGCTCGTAGTCGATGTCCGCCGCCTCGAGGCCGCGACGGGCGCGCTCGACGGTCGCCTTGATCGTGTTGACGCGGACGACCGACGGGAGCGGGCGCTCGCAGGCCGCGTAGAAGCCCTCGGGGTCGTCGACGAGCGACTCGTAGCGCTCCAGTACCTCCATTAGCGGTCAGTTCGACGGCGAGAAGGGAAACCTCCGTCGATGCGGCGCCGGCGACCGGTCAGTACGACTCGCCGGTGAGCTCCTCGAGGTGGTTGGCCACTTCGGGGAACTGCTCGACGTCGACGAAGCCGTAGTCGGCGCCGCCGTGGAACGACTCGGGGATCTCCGTCTCGCCCAACAGCATGTCGGGGTCGCCCTCGATGTGGTTGACCTTGTCCAGCGGGACCAGCCGCAGGTCCTCGCCGGCGCGGACGCAGACCACCATCGGCTCGCGAACCAGTATCGCGTCGAACGCCTGGGCCTCGTACTCGGAGGTCGTCAGCAAGGTGATCGAACCCATAGCACGGGGTACGCGACCGACGACCAAAACGCTCCCGCACGAGCGGCTCGGCCGGCGGTTCGGCCGGCTCACGACGTCGGCTTCCAGGCGACGCAGAGCCCGCCGCCGACGATTCCAAGCAGCATCCCGACCAGCATCCCGCCGAGCGCGCCGAACAGCGAGACGATCGACAGCGCCATCGCGACGACGCCGAACTCACGGCTGAGCGTCGGGAGCAGGTACACGCCGATCCCACAGAGCGCGACCAGCGCCCCCAGCAGGATTCCCACCGCCGGCGACTGCCACCCGATCCGGGCGAGCAGGTCCGCGAAGTAGATCGGCGCCGCCGCGATGACGACGCCGGCGATCACGAGGACGGTGGGCCCCAGCAGCGGCCCGCGGGCGGGCTCGTCGGCCATACGCCCGTCGTCCACGTCCGGACTGGTAAAGGTCCGCCAGCGCTCGATACGGCCCGCACGTTTTTGCCCCCGGCCGCCCTCGGCCCGCTATGGCTCGGGTCCACCAACACGTCGCCGATCTGTCGCTCGACGCGCCCGTCCTGATCGAGGGACTGCCCGGCGTCGGCCTCGTCGGCAAGATCGCCACCGACCACCTGATCGACAGTTTCGACATGCGACACGTCGCCTCCTGCGTCGCCGACGGCCTCCCCGACGTCGCCGTCTACCACGCGGACTCGCCCGACGTCCTCGCCCCCGTCCGCATCTACGCCGACGAATCACGCGACCTCCTCGCGCTGCAATCTGACGTCCCCGTCTCCCCCGACGACGCCGGGGGCTTCGCCGCCGCCCTCACCGACTGGCTCGGCGCCCGCGACGCCTTCCCGCTGTACCTGAGCGGCCTCCCCGCCGAGCTCGACGACCGCCCAGACTGCTTCGGGATCGCCTGCGGCGACGCCGCGCCCGTCCTCGAGGAGCACGGCATCGACCGCCCCGGCCACGGCGGCCTCGTCAGCGGCCCCACCGGCGCCCTCCTCTCGGAGGCCGCCCGTCGCGAGTTCGACGCGCTGGGCCTCGTCGTCGAGGCCAACCGGCAGTTTCCCGACCCCGAAGCCGCCCGCGTCCTGCTGGTCGACGCCGTCGAACCCGTCGCCGGGATCGACGTCGATACCGACGTACTGACCGAACAAGCTGACGAGATCGCCGCCGCCAGACAGGAACTCGCCGCGAGCCTCGGCCAGGGCGACCAGGACGCCAGCCAGGCCCAGCCGCTCGGGATGTTCCACTAGCACCTTTTTTCGCGGGGGGTTCGCACTCGCCGGCGGCGAGCGCTCAACCCCCGCCAAAAAATCTGCACCAAAAAAGCCGGATGCGAGCCGCCGGCTCGCATCCGGTACTACACGGGACCGCCATCCTACGGCCCCGCCCCGCCTCGCCCCGCCCCGCTCCGCAACTTTCTCCCCCGTCGCCGGTCGAGTTGCGGGTATGAGTGACAGTTCGAAGTCGATCGAGGAGTTCGTCGAGCGCGCCGAGACCGTCTACGAGGAGTACGATCAGGGCTACATGAATCCGGACGTGGCGCTGGAACGGATCCGCGCGGCGCTCGAGGACCTCGAAGCCGACCGCAACTGACCCGCAGCCAAGGCGAATCAGCCCGGCACTACGCTCATTCTCCTCGCCGTGGTAGCCCGCGGCCGTGACCGACGCTCCCGACGTCGTCCTGATCGACGGCGCGCGAACGCCGCACGGCACCCTGCTCGGCTCGCTCGCCTACGAGACGGCGGTCGACCTCGGCGCGACCGCCATCGACGGTCTCCTCGATCGGACCATTCTCGACCCCGACCGCGTGGACTGGGTCGCGATGGGCAACGCCATCCAGGCCGGCGTGGGACAGGTGCCGGCCCGGCAGGCGACCGTCAACGCCGAACTGCCGAACGACACCGCGGCGACGACCGTCAACGAGGCCTCCGGCTCCGGCGTGCGCGCGATCGCGCTCGCGGCCGACCGGATCACGGCCGGTCGTGCCGAGTTCGCGATCGCCGGCGGAATGGAGTCGATGTCGAACGCGCCGTACCTGTTGCCCGAGTTCCGCCAGGGGCGGCGCCACGGGGACGGCGCGGTCGTCGACTCGATGATCCGCGACGGCCTCTGGGACGTGAACGCGGACCAGCACATGGGCGAGCTCACCGAGGCGATGGTCGACCGCGAGGGCATCGACCGCCGCGCCCAGGACGAGTACGCCCTCCGGAGCCACCGCCGGGCCGCCGCCGCCATCGAAGCCGGTACCTTCGATCCGGAGACCGTCGGCGTCGAGACGCCCGACGGCGTCATCGACCGCGACGAGGGCCCGCGCCCGGATTCGACGCTCGAATCGCTCGAAGCGCTCCCGCCAGCCTTCGGCGAGCACGGGACGATCACCGCCGCCAACGCCTCCAAGCTGGCAGACGGCGCGGGCTGCGTGCTCGTCACGACCGTCGAGGCCGCCCACGAGCGCGATCTCTCGATCGCGGCGCGACTGGTCGACTACGCGGTCGCCTACCGCGACCCGACCGAGTTCAACGAGGCGGTCGTCGACGCCCTCCGGACGCTGCTCGACCGAAACGACCTGAGGCCCGAGGAGATCGACCATTACGAGGTCAACGAGGCGTTCGCCGCCCAGAGCGTGCTCGTCCGGGACGCACTCGACCTGTCGATGGCCCAGTTCAACCCGAACGGCGGCGCGGTCGCGTTCGGTCACCCGATCGGCGCCAGCGGTGGCATGCTCGCCACGTCGCTCCTGTACGCGATGGAGCGCGAGGACGTCACCTACGGCGTGGTGGGGATGAGCGTCGGCGGGGGCGGGGCGATCATGGCGCTGCTCGAGCGGTAGCCGGCCGGATCACCAACAGTTATCGGCTGGCGCGCCCGCGTATGCGGTATGACAGAGTTCTCCAGTCGCGTCGAGCAGGTGTCGATCTCGGGCATCCGCGAGGTGTTCGATGCCGCGGGCGAGGACGCCACCAACCTCGGGCTGGGCCAGCCCGACTTCCCGACCCCCGAACACGTCCGCGAGTCCGCGGTCGACGCCATCCGGGCGGGCGAGGCCGACGGCTACACCTCGAACAAGGGTACCCTGTCGCTGCGCGAGGCGATCAGCGCCAAGTACGACCGCGACTACGGTCTCGACGTCGACCCCGGACACGTCGTCGCGACCGCCGGCGGCAGCGAGGCGCTGCACGTCGCGCTCGAGGCGCACGTCGACGCGGGCGAGGAAGTGATCTTCCCCGACCCGGGCTTCGTCTCCTACGAGGCGCTGACGCACCTCGCCGGCGGGAACCCGAAGCCGGTCCCCCTGCGCGAGGACCTCACGATGGACCCCGAGACGGTCGAGGACGCGATCACCGACGACACGGCGGCGTTCGTCGTCAACAGCCCCGCCAATCCGACCGGCGCGGTCCAGTCGGAGGAAGACATGCGAGAGTTCGCCCGCATCGCCGACGAGCACGACGTGCTCTGCGTCTCAGACGAAGTGTACGAGCACATCGTCTTCGAGGGCGAGCACCACTCGCCGATGGCCTTCGCCGAGACGGACAACGTCGTGACGATCAGTGCCTGCTCGAAGACCTACTCGATGACGGGCTGGCGGCTCGGCTGGATCGTCGGCAGCGAGCGCCGGATCGAGCGCATGCTGCGCGTCCACCAGTACGCCCAGGCCTGCGCGACCGCCGCCTCCCAGTACGCAGCCGAGGCCGCCCTCTCGGGGCCGCAGGACCGGGTCGCGGAGATGGTCGACGCCTTCGAGCAGCGCCGGGACGTCCTGCTGGACGGGCTGGCGGACATCGGCCTGGAGTGTCCCACGCCCGAGGGGGCGTTCTACGCCATGCCGAAGGTGCCCGACGGCTGGGTCGACGAGGTGATCGATCGCGGGGTCGTGGTCGTCCCGGGCGATGCGTTCGGCGAACACGGAGCGGGGTACGCCCGCATCTCCTACGCGGTCGACGTCGAGACGCTCAAAGAGGCCCTGGACGTCATGGACGCGGCGACAGCGGCCGTCCGCTGAGGCCGAGTCTACTGCCGAGCTGTCGTGTCAGCGGGCGCCGGCCATGCTTTTTCCGCGTCCGCGACGACCTCCCTGTATGGCAATCGCCCGGTCCGGGGCGGGAGTCACTCCCGCACTGCGGGCGCTCGGGTCGCAGGTCCACCCGGTGTTCATGTTGCCGCCGCTCGCCGCCTCGTCGTTCGGTGCCCTGCTCGCCGGCGAGCCCGCGCTCCCGCTCGCGGCCCTCCACGTCACCGCCATGTTCGCCGCCGTCTACACCGCCCACGTCAAGGACGGCTACGTCGACTTCTACGTCCGCGGCGAGGA
>JBDGSW010000141.1:3488-5382 GCA_042217345.1 Haloarculaceae archaeon | reverse complement strand
CTCGTTGAGGCGGTAGAGCGTGTGGTTGTACAGTTGCCTACAAATGTCTCGGTGACGGTCCAACTCCTCGCGGTGGGAGTCGGACGGCTCAAGACGATACTTGTAGGCGTAGTACATGCCGCTACTCGCGCTCCTCGATAAGTTCGTCCAGTTGCTCGCGGACGAACGACGAGAGGTTGAGGTGGTGGTCCTCGATCCACTCGTCTTGGTCCTCTCGAATGGTGATTGTCTTCCGTTTCACCGTAATGCACGCTATGCATGATATACGTATAACAGCTTCGATGAAGCGTTGGCCTGTGGGCCGGGTGTCGAACGTGTTTACCTCTTGTGCGGGCGTCGCCAGAACGCAATGCGTTCTGGCTGCCAACCAGAAGCCGCAGGCTTCTGGTGGCGGCTGTATCCCCTCCCTACTCGCTCTCTGCGGTCGCTCGCTGAGGAAGGGGGCTTAGCGCCTCAATTCAGCAAATCCGGCGCCGCGTCGGGGTCGAACCGGCAGGCCGCGCCGGTCTCCAGCCCCTCGGAGTCGACGTAGGCCGTCAGGCAGGCGTAGTTGCAGAACTGCCCCACCTGTCGGCGCTCGCCGTCGACGAGCTCGGCGACGAGCTCGGCGACGAATACGGGGTCGTAGTCGGCCAGGTCCTGGCCGCAGTAGGTGCAGGCTTCGGTCATGTACCCGGCCGTTAGGGGCCGGCGACGCATAACCGTCGGGGCGGCGAGGAAGGTTTTTGGGCGTCCGGCGGGTTCGCCCGAGCATGAAACGCGGCGGGAGCGAGGCGGCGAAGCGACGCGCCGGCGAGTCGGCGGCCGCCGCGGTCGACGACGGCGACGTGGTCGGCCTCGGGACCGGGAGCACCGCAGCCCACGCGATCCGCGAACTGGGGCGGCGCGTCGACGCCGGCCTCGACGTCCGGGGAATTCCCACCTCCTTCCAGTCGCGCGAGCTCGCCCGCGAGCTCGAGATTCCGCTCGCCTCGCTGGACGAGGCGACGCCCGACGTGGCGATCGACGGCGCCGACCAGGCGGCCGACGGGCAGCTGATCAAGGGCGGCGGCGCGGCCCACGCCCGCGAGAAGGTCGTCGACGCCGCCGCCGACCGGCTGCTGATCGTCGTCGACGACGGCAAGCTCGCCGACGCCCTGTCGATCCCCGTGCCCGTCGAGGTGCTGCCCGCCGCCCGGGAGCCCGTCGGCAACCGGGTGCGCGCCCGCGGCGGCGAGCCCGCGCTGCGCCGGGCCGAGCGAAAGGACGGCCCGGTCGTCACCGACAACGGGAACCTGGTGCTCGACTGTGACTTCGGGACGATCGACGACCCGGCGGCGCTTGCGGGCGAGCTGGCGGCGATGCCGGGCGTGGTTGCCCACGGGCTGTTCGTCGACCTGGTCGACGAGCTCCACGTGGGCGACGCCGACGGCGTGACGGTCCGGCAGTTCGACTGAGCCAGTCGGGGCTACCGACGAAAAATAACGAGAACGGGGGAGAGCCCCGGACCCTTACAGGTCGCGCGGCTGGACGGTCTTGCGGTCGTTCTCCTCGGCGCGACGCGCAGCGTCCTCGAGCAGCTCGGCGACTTCGTCGTCGAGTGCGTCGTAGAAGTCAGAGGCCACGTTCATGTCGTTGAGCGCTTCCTTCACGGCGGCTTTGACGATCAGGTCTGCCATACACCCGGCCTTTCCAGAGGGGGATTTATATACTTTCCTGTCTGTGCGGTTTCTCGCCGGTATTCACGGGGGTTTGAGCGGGCGTTCCGCCGGCCCTATTTATAAACCCGTCCCGTGCCTTTTAAACGAGCGGGCGATCGGGAACGTTTCCGGCCCGTTCGACCGGGTTCGCGGGGGGCTGGGGCGCTCGCGCGCGCGTTCGGGGCTCGCGGTTCGCTGCGCTCACCGCTCACTCG
>JBDGSW010000141.1:0-3388 GCA_042217345.1 Haloarculaceae archaeon | reverse complement strand
TTCCGAGGACTCGCTTCGCTCGTCCTCGCTCCTCGCGGGTCGTCCCTCCCCGCTCACTCGTTCCGAGGACTCGCTTCGCTCGTCCTCGCTCCTCGCGGGTCGTCCCTCCCCGCTCGCTCCTTCCGAGACGCTCACTGCGTTCGCGTCTCGCTGCCGATCCGTTCCGATGGGTACGAGAGGGTGGAGTGCGGAGAGGGGAGCATGCGCGAGTTACTCGAGGCGGTCGCGGCCGGACGGGTCAGCCCCGCCGAGGCCGAGGCCGAGCTGGCGGGCTACGCGACCGTGGACGCCGGGCGCTTCGACGCCGCCCGGGAGACGCGGGCTGGCGTCCCCGAGGCGATCCTCGCAGAGGGCAAGACCCCCGCCGAGGTCGCCGACCTGGCGACGGCGGCCGTCGAGACGACCGGTCGGGCCATCGCCACCCGGCTCGACGAGGCCCACGCTCAGGCCATCCGCGACGCCGTGGGCGCGGCGGCGCCGGACGCCACCATCGTCCACCACGACCGGGCGAACGTGCTCGTCGTCCACGGCCCCGATTTCACGCGGCCGGATCTGGCGGCGACGGTCGGCGTCGTCACCGCCGGGACCTCGGACGCGATCCCGGCCGGCGAGGCCGCGGTCATCGCCCGCGAGGTGGGCGCCGACGTCGAGCGCGTCGACGACGTCGGCGTCGCGAGCATCGCCCGCGTGCTCGACCAGGTCGAGGCCCTGCGCGCGATGGACGTGCTTATCGTCGCCGCCGGCCGCGAGGGGGCGCTGCCGACCGTGCTGGCCGGCCTGGTCGACACGCCGGTGATCGGCGTGCCGGTCTCGACGGGCTACGGCCACGGCGGCGACGGCGAGGCCGCCCTGTCGGGCATGCTCCAGTCCTGTACGGCACTCACGGTGGTCAACGTCGACGCCGGGTTCACCGCCGGCGCCCAGGCCGGCCTGATCGCCCGCACGGTCGACGGCGCGCGAGCCGACGGCGGGTGAACCGGCCGCGACCCCGACTGGTTCGGTACACTGCCTTTACTCGTCCGCCGCCTACCCGGATCTGTCGACAGCCACCCTGTCGACGCCAACGAATGGCCGTCTGTGACCACTGCGGCACGCACGTCTCCGAGCAGTTCGCCCGTGTCTTCGGCGACGCCGGGGGCACTGTTCGGGCGTGCCCGGACTGTTCGGCCAACGCGGGCATCGCGGAAGTCGTCCGCCAGCGCGCCCACGAGGCCTGACCCGTACCGCTTCCGACCACCTGTGGACCCCCGGCCTGGCGCTGCACGGAAAGACTCACTCTCCTGCGGCCCAGACGCTCCCGGCAGTGCCAGCCGACGCCGATCACTTCGTCTACGTCCTGCGCTGCGCCGACGACACGCTGTACACCGGCTACACCACCGACGTCGAGCGCCGCGTCGCCGAACACGACGCCGGCGAGGGCGCCAAGTACATGCGCGGGCGCACGCCCGTCGAACTCGTCCACGTCGAATCCTTCGACACCCGCTCGGCCGCCATGTCCCGCGAGTACGAGATCAAGCAGCTCTCGCGAGCCGCGAAAGAGCGCGTGATCGACGGCTGATCGGTCCGGGCGGGTGTCACGACGGGAGCTTTTTGCCGACCGCGCGGGACGGGCCCGTATGGACGAGATCTCGTTCGGCACCGACGGCTGGCGGGCGACGCTCGACACCTTCACCGACCGCCGGGTCCGCATCGTGGGCCAGGCGGTCGCCAGCTACCTCCAGGAGTCGGGCGCCGACGCCCCGGTCGCGGTCGGCTACGACGCCCGCGAACACTCCCGCGGGTTCGCCGAGGAGCTGTGTCGCGTGCTCTGTGCCAACGGCTTCGACGTCGTCCTCCCCGAACGGGACGCCCCCACGCCCGTCGTCGCCTGGACCACCCGCGAGCGCGACCTCGCCGGCGCACTCGTGATCACGGCCTCGCACAACCCGCCCGAGTACAACGGCGTGAAGTTCCTCTCGGCCGACGGCGCGCCCGTCCTCCCCGAGACCACCGACGCCATCGAGGCCCGCCTCGCCGAGCCCGACCCGCTCCCAGCGGCCGAGCACGGCAGCGTCCACGAGGCGGATCTCCTCCAGCCGTATCTCGACCACGCGCGCGCGTTCGTCGACGCCGACCTCGAGGGCCTCACGGTGGCCTACGACGCTATGCACGGCAGCGGCCGGGGCGTCACCGACCGCCTGCTCGAGTCCGCCGGCGCCGAGGTGGTCCGCCTGCGCTGCGACCGCGACCCCGAGTTCGGCGGTGCGGCGCCCGAGCCCACCGCCGACCACCTCAGCGATCTCACCGAGCGCGTCCGCCAGGGCGAGGCCGACCTGGGGATCGCCAACGACGGCGACGCCGACCGCATCGGCGTGGTCACGCCCGGTCGGGGCTTTCTCGACCCCAGCCTCTTCTTCGCGGCCGTCTACGACTTCCTGCTGTCGGGCCACGACGGCCCCGCCGTCCGGACGGTCTCGACCAGCAGCGTCGTCGACCGCGTCGCCGACGCCCACGACGAACTGGTCTACGAGACCCCGGTCGGGTTCAAGTGGGTCGCACAGGCCATGGCCGAACACGACGCGCTGATGGGCGGCGAGGAGTCCGGCGGCTTCGGCGTCCGCGGGCACGTCCGTAACAAGGACGGCGTCCTCCTGGCGCTGCTGGCGGCGGCCGCCTGCGCCCAGCGTCACCTCGACGACCGCGTCGCCGCCATCGAGACCGAGCACGGCGAGGTCCACCAGGACCGCGTCAGCGTCGCGTGCCCCGACGACCGCAAGGAGCCCGTCGTGGACGAACTCGACGGCGCGCTCCCCGACCGCATCGCCGGTACGGCCGTCGACCGGGTCAACGACGTCGACGGCTTCAAGATCTTCCTGGCCGACGGCGGCTGGCTGCTCGTCCGTCCCAGCGGCACCGAGCCGAAGCTTCGGGTGTACGCCGAGGCTGACAGCGAGGGCCGCGTCGCCGAGCTGCTCGAGGCGGGTCGCCAGCTCGTCGAGCCGCTGGTCTGAGCGCCGCTCGCGGCGGGTCGCCCCGCGCTACGTCCGTCGAACGCCCCTGATCCGCTCGCCGTCGGCTACCGGTTCGAGCTCGAAGTCGAGCGACGCCCAGAAGTCGCGGACGTCGGGCTCGAAGGCGACGACCAGCCGCTCGCGCCGGTCCGCGGCGGCCTCGACCAGCGCCGTGCCGATCCCCTGACCGCGCCGGCCCGGCCGGACGGCGATGGCGTCGATCTCCTCGCCCAGCACCAGACAGGCCCCGAGCAGCACGCCGTCGGCCGCGGCCACGAGCACGTCGCTGGGCGCGCTCCCGTCGTCGCCGGCCACCGCGCCGGGCGCCGCGGTGCCCTCGATGGCCGCCCCCACCACGTCGGCGTCGGTCGCGAGCATGCCGGCGTCGAGGATGCCGA
>JBDGSW010000040.1:0-5409 GCA_042217345.1 Haloarculaceae archaeon | reverse complement strand
ACGGGACAGCGCCCTCAACGCTGCGCCGTTGGCCTGGCTTGGCTACCCACGCACGGCCGCTCTTGTCTGCACTTCGCTGGTATTCAGTGGTCGAATAAAAGGGCTTTCGTTTGCCCTCGGTGATTCCCGCGCCCGCTGTCAGAAACGGGCCATTCAAATACCGAGCGGCGATTACCGGGGACATGGCCAAATACTCGACCGGCGGGGCGGGCGGGAACGCCGGTGGGCACTGCGAGCTCTGCGGTGCCGAGGACGCGGACCTCCGGACCGCGATCGTCGCAGGCGCCACCCTCAAAGTCTGTGCCGAGTGCGCCCGCCACGACGAGACCGGCGGCAAGGACGCCGATCGCAGCGACGACGACGCCCGCAGCGAACAGGACCGCAAGCGCCGCGCCGCCCGGAACGCCGCCCGCATCGACGACGCACGCAAGGGCGATTCCTCCCACTGGGAGGAAGAGGGCACCAACTACGAGGACGACCAGCTCCCCTACCTCGTGACCGACTACGGCCAGCGGCTCACCGACGCGCGCCAAGACGCCGGCCTCCAGCTCGAGGAGCTCGCCGACGAGCTCGACGTCGACGAGGCCGACCTGCTGGCCGTCGAGCAGGGCCGCGCCACCCAGGGCGGCGTCGGCGGCTCCGTCATCGCCAAGCTCGAGGAACGCCTGGACGTCGAGCTGTCCGAGTCGACCTGACCGCCTCACCGAAGCCGATTTCTACCGACCGCCCGTATCACCCGCCGTGACTAGCGCGGAGTACGACGCCTACGTGTACGACCTGGACGGCACGCTCGTCGAGCTCGACGTCGACTGGGATGCTGTCCGCGAGGCCGTGGGTGCGGTCCTGCGCGCACGTGGCGTCGACGTCGCCGGCGCGGACCTCTGGAACATGCTCGAGCTGGCCGACGAGACCGGCTACCGCCCACTGGTCGAACGCAAGATCGCCGAGTTCGAGCGCGAGGGCGCCCGGACGGCCACCCGGCTCACGCTCGCGGATCGATTGCCTCACGACGAGCCCACCGCTGTCTGCTCGCTCAACTGCGAGGCCGCCGCCCGCATCGCGCTGGAAGTGTTCGGCCTGGACGGCGCGGTCGACGCCATCGTCGGGCGTGACAGCCACGACGAGGAAAAGCCCCATCCCGGGCCGCTGCTCGACGCGGTCGAGGCGCTGGGCGCGACGCCGGAGCGAACGCTGTTCGTCGGCGACTCCGCGCGCGACGCCGAGACAGCCCGACGGGCGGGCACCGACTTCGCGTCCGTCGAGGAGTGGCTCGATCGGGCTTAGGCCTGTCGGCGCGCGTAGAGGAAGACCGCGATGGCGGTGCAGAACCAGACGACCGCGCCGACGCGGACGGCGAAGCTGACCCGGGCCTCCCAGGTCGGGAGCGCGACGCCACCCGAGAGCACGGCGACGAGGGGCGCCCCGACCAGGATCGTCGTGACGAAGGTGACCTGCATCACCCAGCCGTAGTCGACTCCCTCGGAGTCGACCGGCTCGGGCTCGCTCGCGTCGTCGACGCGCGTGGGCACGCCAGAGCGTGGGCGGTCGCGGCTGAAGGCGCTTGCGATCGCTCGGCGGATCGGACACGTTTACGGTTCCCCACCGCCAGGTCTCCGGTATGCCCACCGTCACCGACCTGCGGGAGAAAGCCGGCGCGGAGCCGATCACCATGCTGACGGCGTACGACGCCCCGACCGCGAGCGTCGTCGACGCCGCTGGCACGGACGTGATCCTCGTCGGCGACAGCATGGGCAACGCGGTCCTGGGCTACGACTCGACGCTGCCGGTCACCGTCGACGAGGTGGCCAGCCGCACCGGCGCCGTCGCGCGCGCCGCCGACGACGCCCTCGTCGTCGCGGACATGCCCTTCCTCTCGATCGGCGTCGACGAGGCTCAGAGCATCGAGCACTGTGGCCGCATGCTGAAGGAGGAAGGCGCCGACGCGGTCAAGATCGAGAGCGGCCCCCACACCGTCGACCTGACCGAACGCCTGGTCGACCTCGGCATTCCCGTGATGGCCCACCTCGGGCTGACGCCCCAGAAAGTGAACGAGCTCGGGGGGTACACCCGGCAGGGGACGACGCCCGAGGCCGCTCGCGAGATCATGGGCCTCGCCGAGCGCCACGAGGACGCCGGGGCGTTCTCGCTCGTGCTCGAACACGTGCCTGCGAACCTCGCCGCGGCCGTCACCGACGAACTGGCCATCCCGACGATCGGCATCGGCGCCGGTCCGGACTGCGACGGCCAGGTCCTCGTCGTCAACGACGCCGTCGGCCTCTCCGAGCGGGCGCCGCCGTTCGCCGAGGCGTTCGGCGACGTCCGCGGCGAGATGGAGCGCGCCGTCGAGGGGTACCTCGACGCCGTCGAGTCCGGCGAGTTCCCCGCCGAGGACCACAGCCACTACGAGGGTGACCTCGACGAACTGTACTGATCGCGCTCAGAGCCCGGCCAGGAACTCGTCCAGGTCGGCGTTGAACGCCGGCGCGTTCTGCAGCATCGACATGTGTGAACACCCCGGAACCGCCGCATAGGTGGCGTTCGGGATGTGTTCCGCGAGGTACTCGGTGAAGGAGACGGGCGTCAGGTTGTCGTGATCGCCGACGATGCACAGCGTCGGCTGGTCGATCTCACCGAGGCGGTCTCGGACGTCGAAGTCGTTGCAGGTCAGCAGATCGCGCCGGAGCATCGCGAGACCTTCTTCGCGCATCATCTCCCGGTTGGCTGGGGCCTCCTCGTGGTCGCCGTGGAACAGGATGTCGGCGCTGTTCAGGAAGTCGAGCACGAGGTCGATGTCGTCGCCCAGCAGGTCGCCAAGGTCGTCGCCGACGCCGAGTTTCGCCCCCGTGTCGGCCAACACGGCCCCCTTCGGGTCGTACTCGCCGTCGAGTACCAGCGTCTGGACGACGGCCCCACCGAGGGAGTGGCCGACGATCACGTCGGCGTCGGTCTCGCGCGCGACGGTTTCGACGTCCGCGACGTAGGCGTCCATCGTCTCCGGGCCCGCCGGGGTGTCCACGTCCGCCGAGTCGCCGTGGCCGCTGAGATCCATGGTTACCGCCGTCGAGCCCTCCCGGCCGGTCTGCAGCCGCCAGACGTCGTGGCGACAGCCGCTGCCGTGGACGTACAGCACGACGGGATCGTCCTCGACCCGGTCCTCGTCGATCCAGTAGGCCGTCTCTCGACCGTCGTGCGTCACGGTGTACGCGTCCATGGGCGCCTTTTCCCCCGACAGGGTCATAAACGCCTGCGTCCCGGCGAGCCCTCGGCGAGCTGTGAACCGCTTTCCGACCGATAAACCGGCAATCCACTCTCGTCCGTCGATTAGCCAGCGACATGTTTAAATACTCTCGGCACTAACGTATGGTTAGCATGAATGGACGAGAGCAGTTCGTCGAGCAGGTCGGTCCCGTCAGCAGATACGAATACGGCGACGGGACGGTCGTGCTCGCAGCAGACATGGGCGTCGGTCACGAGACGGCCGTCGACGTCGTCGACGGGACGGTGATCGTCGTGGTCGACGACGAGCAGTACGAGTTCGAGCTCCCCGGCGACGAGGAGCGTGACACTGACGCGCAAGCGTTTATGGAAAACGGCGTGCTCACTGTCGAGGTGAAGGGATGAAACTCACCGTCAAGCCGCTGAAACAGAAGGACGCCGGCCG
Source organism: Haloarculaceae archaeon (assembly GCA_042217345.1). GTDB lineage: Archaea > Halobacteriota > Halobacteria > Halobacteriales > Haloarculaceae > Halorientalis. The sequence goes on along the minus strand of JBDGSW010000040.1, from coordinate 1,748 downwards.
CGGACTCGCGGCCATCGACCGGGCGGCCATGGACGAGATGGACCTGGAGAACGGCGACTACATCGTCATCGACGGGAAGAACGGCGGTCGCGCCGTCGCCCGGGTCTGGCCCGGCTACCCCGAGGACGAGGGCCGCGGGGTCGTCCGCATCGACGGCCAGCTCCGCCAGGAGGCAAACGTCGGCATCGACGACACCGTCGACGTCGAGGACGCCGACGTCAAGCCCGCCAAGTCCGTCACCGTCGCGCTCCCGCAGAACCTGCGCGTGCGCGGCAACGTCGGGCCCCACATCCGAAACAAGCTCTCCGGGCAGGCCGTCACGCAGGGCCAGACCGTGCCGTTCTCGCTCGGGCTGGGCCCGCTGTCGTCGATGTCCGGCCAGCAGATCCCCCTGCGGATCGCCGGCACCGATCCCTCGGGAACGGTCGTCGTGACCGACTCGACTGACATCGAGGTCAGCGAGAAGCCCGCCGAGCAGATCCGCGGCGGCGAGGGCGCGGGCGCGGGCGACGGCGAGACCCCGAACGTCACCTACGAGGACATCGGCGGCCTCGACAGCGAGCTCGAGCAGGTCCGCGAGATGATCGAGCTGCCCATGCGCCACCCCGAGCTGTTCCAGCAGCTCGGCATCGAGCCGCCCAAGGGCGTGCTCCTGCACGGCCCGCCGGGCACGGGCAAGACGCTGATGGCGAAGGCCGTCGCTAACGAGATCGACGCGTACTTCACCGACATCTCGGGCCCCGAGATCATGTCGAAGTACTACGGGGAGTCCGAGGAGCAGCTCCGCGAGGTGTTCGAGGAGGCAGAAGAGAACGCCCCCGCGATCGTGTTCATCGACGAGCTGGACTCGATCGCGCCCAAGCGCGGCGAGACCTCCGGCGACGTCGAGCGCCGCGTCGTCGCCCAGCTGCTGTCCCTGATGGACGGCCTGGAGTCCCGGCGCGAAGTGGTCGTGATCGGCGCGACCAACCGCGTCGACGCCATCGACCCCGCGCTGCGCCGCGGCGGGCGGTTCGACCGCGAGATCGAGATCGGCGTCCCCGACAAGGAAGGCCGCAAGGAGATCCTGCAGGTCCACACCCGCGGGATGCCCCTGGCCGACGACATCGACCTCGACCAGTACGCCGAGTCCACCCACGGCTTCGTCGGCGCCGACCTCGAGAGCCTCGCCAAGGAGTCCGCGATGAACGCGCTCCGGCGCATTCGCCCCGAGCTCGACCTCGAATCGGACGAGATCGACGCCGAGGTCTTAGAGCGACTGCAGGTCACCGAGAACGACCTCAAGGACGCGCTGAAGGGCATCGAGCCCTCCGCGCTCAGGGAGGTGTTCGTCGAGGTGCCCGACGTCGACTGGAACTCCGTCGGCGGCCTCGAGGACACCAAAGAGCGCCTCCGCGAGACCATTCAGTGGCCCCTGGAGTACCCCGGGGTCTTCGAGGCCATGGACATGGAGTCCGCCAAGGGCGTCCTGATGTACGGCCCGCCGGGCACGGGCAAGACCCTGCTCGCGAAGGCCGTCGCCAACGAGGCCCAGTCGAACTTCATCTCCGTGAAGGGCCCCGAGCTGCTGAACAAGTACGTCGGCGAGTCCGAGAAGGGCGTGCGCGACGTCTTCCAGAAGGCCCGGGAGAACGCCCCCACGGTGGTGTTCTTCGACGAGATCGACTCCATCGCCGGTGAGCGCGGTCGCAACATGGGCGACTCGGGCGTCGGCGAGCGCGTCGTCTCCCAGCTGCTGACCGAGCTCG
>JBDGSW010000036.1:0-5425 GCA_042217345.1 Haloarculaceae archaeon | reverse complement strand
ACTACACCAAGATGTTCAAGTACGGCATGCCGCCCCACGCCGGCTGGGGGCTGGGCGCCGAGCGCCTCATCATGACGATGCTCGGGCTCGAGAACATCCGGGAGGCCGTCCTCTTCCCGCGAGACCGGCAACGCCTGTCGCCGTAGAGCCGCCCGCGGAAAATTCTCGATTCACCGCGCCGATCAGCCGTCGGTCACGCCGATCGCCTGCTCGCGGAGCTCGCCGGTCAGGTGCAGCCCGTGGCTGTCGATCCGGCGGACGATCCGCTTTGCCTGCGTCGGGGTGATGTACTTGTCGGCGGTGGCCGCGCGGACGACGACACCGAAGGTTCCGGTGACGGTCGCGCCGAACCCCTCGGCGACCGTGCGCAGCCGGCGGTCGTCCGAGACCAGCCCGACGGCGGGCGCGTCGCCCGCGGCATCGCCCCCGTCGGCGGCGACGGTCTCGGCCGTGGCGGCCAGAATCCCCTCGAGCACGCGGACGTCGCTGGTGGGCTCGGTCGCGTCGAGCACGGTCATCGCGTCGTCGGTCCAGTCGGTGTCGACGGGGCCGGTGACGGCGCCGTCGTCGGCGAGGAAGCGATCGAGGTTGGTGCGAGCGGGCTCGGTCGTCACCTCGGCGCGGACGGCGTCGGGGACGACGGGGCGACCGTCGAAGGCCGTCAGGAGGTCGAGCTCGCCGACGGCGCCGAGCGAGACCAGCGGCGTGGCGCCGACGAAGACGCGGGTCATAGCTCCCGTGCGTTGTCGGCGTCGCGCCGGAGGTCGGCGGCCGATAGCTGCGTCGTCAGGTTGCGCTCGCGGGCGACGGCCAGCCACTCGGCGACCGACAGCCCGGCGACGCGGGCGGCCTCGGTGACGGCGACGTCGCCCTGCTGGTACCGGCCCACGGCCTCCCGGATCCGCAGCTCCTCCAGGCCCTCCTCCAGGGCCTTCCGGATCGTCGTGCTGCGGTCGTCTTCCAGCAGATCCGCCACCCGTTCGAGCTCGTCCAGATCGCCCTCCGAGATGCGGGCGCTGATCGTCGGCATGTCTGCGGCGTATCACAGCGAATACAGGTAACCGTTCTGGTACCGGCGGCCCGGGCCGGGGCCTGCGCCGTGTTCGCAGTCGGCCCTACGCAATTAAGTCCTCGGCGAGCGTAGAGGTAGTGTTATGACGACTACAGACCCCATCGACAGCGGCGCGGCCGGCGAGGACTGGGTGGACATCCGGATGACGGACCCGGAGAAGGGGGAGTGGTCGGTCGACGAAGTGACGGTGAACGGCGAGGTGCAGTTCCTCGACCTGCGGATCCGATCGGACCTGATCTCCTCGTTCGTGGAGTGCCTGCTCGACGACGTCGGGCCCGAGCGCGCCAGCGAGATCCTCGCGACCGTGGCCGAGCGACGCGGCGTCGAGCTGGCGCCCGTCGTAGAGGCCTGAGCGAGGCCCGAGCAGCGATCTGTCTGACCGACACGTTGATACGCGTCGACGGGCCGGGATGGAACGACCATGCCGACCGTCTTCAGACAGGACATGACGTGGCACCACGACGGACAGGGGGGCTGTCGACGCGTCAACGCGGGTGCGGTGCCCCAGCGGAACAAACGGCGCCTCGAGTGGGACGAGGCGTTGCGACACGTGCGACAGGCTGCGGGCCAGCAGTGTAGCGTCTGCCGGTGGCCGAGCCGGCGCTCGTTCTGACGGAGCAACCCTGATCCGCCGGCGTTCAGGTCCCGTGGGCAGGGAGACGGGGCGACAGCGTACCGTTTAACCGGTCGGGGTGCCCACGAGTGGCCATGACCGACGTGCAGGCGTTCGTTCCGGGGCACGTGACGGGTTTCTTCACGATCCACCGGAACGACGACCCGACGAAGGCAGGCTCGCAGGGGGCGGGGCTGGCGCTGTCCGACGGAGTGACCGTGGGCGTCGAGCCGGCGCCCGAGACGACGGTCCGGCTGAACGACGTGACCGTCGAGATGGCCGCCGTCGAGACGGTTCTGGAGACGCTCGGGGCGACCGCGCGCGTGACCGGCGAGACGCCGCTGCCCGTCGCTTCGGGGTTCGGCGTCTCCGGAGCGATGGCGCTCGGGACCGCACTGGCCGCCAATCAGGCGTTCGACCGGCGGCTCTCGGAGAACGAACTCGTCACGATCGCCCACGGTGCGGAGGTCCAGGCGGGCACCGGCCTCGGCGACGTGGTCGCGCAGGCGCGCGGTGGCGTCCCGATCCGGCTCGAACCCGGCGGCCCACACGAGAACGTCATGGACGGGATCCCGGCCCGGTCACGCGTGGAGTACCACGCCATCGGCGAGCTCTCGACGGAGACCGTCCTCGCCGACGCCGGCGACCGACTGACGCAGGCGGGCCGGCGCGCGCTCTCGCGGGTGGTCGAGGAACCGACGCTCGACTCGTTCATGCGCGCGTCGCGGCAGTTCGCCCGCGAGGCCGACCTCCTGACCGACCCGGTCCACGAGGAGATCACGGCCGTCGCCGAGGCCGGCGGCGACGCGTCGATGGCGATGCTGGGCAACACCGTCTTCGCGCTGGGGACGGGCCTGAGCGACGCGGGGTACGACCCGGCGGTCGCCCGGATCGACCACACCGGCGCCGCGCTGGTCGAGTGACCGCGGGTCCGGCGGGGCCGCCGGGGCGAGGGGAGCGAACGGACGCACCGCGCGATTTTTGTTCCGGGGGCGACCCAATACCGACATGGACGACGCGGAGATCCCGGAGAGCCACCCGCGCTACGAGTCGCTGCTGACGCGCCACCGCATCGAGGCCGGGGTCGAGAAGGGCATCACCTCCCGTCAGGGGCTGATCGCCCAGGGCCGGGGCGAGGCCTACGACTACCTGCTCGGCGAGCAGACGCTCGAGAGCGCCGACCGCGCCGAGCGCGCCGCCGCGGCCCATCTCCTGCTGGCCGACCGCCCAGTCCTCTCGGTCAACGGCAACGTCGCCGCGCTGGTCCCGGGCGAGCTGGTCGACCTCGCGGCGGCCACCGACGCGGACCTGGAGGTCAACCTGTTCAACCGCACCGAACAGCGCATGGCGGCGATCGTCGACCACCTCCGCGAGCACGGCGCGACCGACGTCAAGGGCCTGACCGCCGACGGGCGCATCCCCGGGCTGGACCACGCCCGCGCGAAGGTCGACGCCGACGGCATCGGCGACGCCGACGTCGTGCTCGTGCCGCTGGAGGACGGCGACCGCGCAGCAGCGCTGGCCGAGATGGGCAAGACCGAACTCGTGATCGACCTGAATCCGCTGTCGCGATCGGCCCGGAGTGCCACGGTCCCGATCGTCGACAACGTCATCCGGGCGGTCCCGAACGTCACCGAGCACGCACGGGAACTGGCGGACGCCGACCGGGCCGACCTCGAGGCGATCGTCGGGGCCTTCGACGCCGACGAAGCGCTGCGAGCGGCCGAGGACGCCATCCGCAGCGGCGAACTCGACTGATCAGCCGAACTCGAAGCCGCCGTGCTCGGCGGCCGACAGCGAGAAGCTGCGCGCGGTACTCACGCCGGTGACCTCGAAGCGGGCGCCGTCGAACTCGTCGTCGTCGCTGGCCAGGTCGCCGTCGACGGCGCGGATCGACCACCCGTGGGCCTCGACGATCTCGCGGACGATCGCGAGGCCGAAACCCGTCCCGTCGGCGGCCGAGGTGTGCCCGTACTCGAAGATCTGGTCGCGCTCCTCGGGCGGGATGCCGGGGCCGTCGTCGACGACGGCGAACCCGTCTTCGAGCGGTTCGATCCGCAGCGACACCGTCTGCCCGACGTGGTCGACGGCGTTGCGAAAGAGGTTCTCGAGGGCCTGCTGGAGGCGGTCGGGGTCGGCCTCGAGCGTGATCTCGGCGTCGATGAGCAGGTCGGCATCGGGCGCCGAGACCAGCTCCCAGGCGTCGGTGGCGACGGCGCCGAGGTCGACCTCCTCGGTCTCGTCGACGGTCTGGCCCTGCCGGGCGAGCTGCAGCAGGTCGTCGATGAGCCGGTCCATGCGGTCGGTCGCGCGGTCCAGGCGGTCGAAGTGCTCGCGGTCGCCGGTCTCGCGGGCGAGCTGGGCACGGGCGCTGATGACGTTCAGCGGGTTGCGCAGGTCGTGGGAGACGACGCTGGCGAACTCCTCTAACTGCTCGTTTTGCTGGCGCAGGCGCTTCTCGCGGCGGAACCGCTCGGTGATGTCCTGCAGGACGATCAGCTGGCCCATGAGGACGCCGTCGCCGTCGGTCAGCGGCGTGCCGATGCGCTGGTAGTACCGCCCCGTGTCGGGATCGGTGACCACCTCGCGGTCGCTCTCGGACCGGTGTTCGTCGGGCGCGGGCGGCACCGCGAACGGCCTGAGGACGTCGCCGACAGAGCCGCCGACGGCCTCACCGGGGTCGACGGTGAGAAACGCCTCGGCCTGGGGGTTGACGCTGATGACGAGTCCGCGGACGTCGATGACGATCACCGCGTCGTCCATCTGGGTGACGGCGGCCTGGCTGGCGATGGGAACGAGCGTGAACAGTCCGTGGCGAGCGACCGCCCAGCTGAAGGTCAGGCCCGTCACCGCCAGCGAGACGGTCATGATCTCCAGCTCCGGCAGGGGGTTGTACTCGAAGAGGTAGGCGACGCCAGCGACGAACGGCACGACCATACCGGAGACCAGAAAGATCGCCTGCCGGCGATAGATCCCCTTCGTCGCGCGCACCCGCTGGACCAGCAGCCCGATGGCGGCCAGGACCGCCACGGTGGAGTAGGCGGCGTAGGCCAGCGCCGCCGGGCCGTACTCCGGAGCCAGTGCCTGGAACGTCGAGAAGTCGACGACCGGCGTGGTCGTCCAGACCAGGTGGTGCCCCTCGTTCGTGAACGCGAGGGCGATCATCGCGAGTGGCACGGAAAAGAGCAGCGCGGTGCTCCAGCGGGTCAGATAGCGTTCGCGGTGGGTGTACTGCAGGGCGAAGACGGCCAGCAGCCCGGGCACCGGCATGAACCCCAGGTAGCCCAGGCGGTACCACAGCAGCTTCTCCCCGTGGCCGACGCGACCGAGCTGCAGCGCGTAGGTGGCGAGCGTCCAGCTGATCAAAAGCGAGACGGCGACCGCCGTGTACCCGCCTGGCACGGGTTCATACGCCCGCTGCTGTCTGACGACGTAGAACGCCGCGACGGCGACCAGCGCCGCCGTGACCAGCCGCGGGGTGGTGAACGGCGTGTACTGCCAGGCCATGTGGGGGAATCTGACACGAGTTGTCGCCGCGTTAACTTATGGGTTTTCGGTTTTTCGGGGGGCGAAGCCCGGCCGCAGACGCGTGCGAGCGACCACAAATCCTTTGTATCACCCAGTAATATCATGAGCTACTATGTCCGAGTTCGAGCGGTTCAGCGAGGTCGGCGAGGCGGACGTGACCCGGGCGATCGGCCAGGAGTGGACCGAGGAGTTCATGGACTTCTCGGACAGCG
>JBDGSW010000100.1:0-5444 GCA_042217345.1 Haloarculaceae archaeon | reverse complement strand
AGTACGGCAAGACCGACGCCTACGTCGAGTCCTGCGAGGTCGTCCTCGCCGACGGCACCGTCACGACGCTCGGCGAGATCGACGTCGCCGACCTCCGTGAGCAGGCAAATCCCGACGCCGACGACCTCCTCCCGCGGATCTACGCCGGCGTCCTCGCGATCCTCGACGACCACGCCGAGGCAGTCCGCGAGCGCTATCCCGATCTCAAGCGCAACGTCTCGGGGTACAACCTCGACCGGCTGGTCGAGGAGGCCGACGCGGGCACCGTCAACCTCGCGCGGCTGCTGGCCGGCAGCGAGGGGACCCTCGCGGTGGTCACCGAGGCGACCGTCGCGCTGGAGCCGGTGCCCGCCACCAAGTCGGTCGCGCTGTTGACCTACGGAGACATGCACGAGGCAGTCTCGGACGTCGAGGCCGTGCTCGAACACGACCCGGCGGCCGTCGAGCTGATCGACGACGTGCTCATCGACCTCGCCGGCGACACCGCCGAGTTCGCGGACGTGGTCGACCGACTCCCCGAGGGGACGCGTGCGGCTCTGCTCGTGGAGTTCTACGCCGCCGACGACGCCGAAGGGCGCAAGCGGACGGCCGCGCTGCTCGACGACCGAGTCCACGACGGCGCCGACGTCCGGGCGGTCGACGCCCTGGAGGCCCACGAGGAGGCCGCCCGCGCCGACCTCTGGAAGCTGCGGAAGTCCGGCCTCCCGATCTTGCTCTCGCGGACCAGCGACGCCAAACACATCAGCTTCATCGAGGACTGCGCCGTCCCCCCGGAACACCTCCCGGAGTACGTCGAGCGGTTCCGCGAGATCCTCGCCGAGCACGACACCTTCGCCTCCTTCTACGCCCACGCCGGCCCGGGCGTGCTCCACGTCCGCCCGCTGATCGACACGAAGTCGCCCGCCGACGTCGAGGCGATGGAGTCGATCGCCGACGCCGTCACGGACCTGGTGGTCGAACTCGGCGGCTCGGTCTCGGGCGAGCACGGCGACGGCCGCGCGCGCACCCAGTGGAACCGCAAGCTGTACGGCGACGAGCTGTGGGGCGCGTTCCGCGACCTCAAGACCGCCTTCGACCCCGACTGGCTGCTCAACCCGGGGCAGGTCTGCGGCGACGTCGAGATGACCGAGCACCTCCGCTTTTCCCCCGAGTACGACTTCGACGCGGGCTTCGAGCCCGCCCTGGAGTGGGACAACGACAACGGCTTCCAGGGCATGGTCGAGCTCTGTCACGGCTGTGGCGGCTGTCGCACCGACCAGGACACGGCCGGCGGCGTGATGTGTCCGACCTACCGCGCGGCCGACGAGGAGGTCACCAGCACCCGCGGCCGGGCGAACATGCTCCGCCAGGCCATGTCCGGCGACCTCCCGGACGATCCAACGAGCGAGGAGTTCGTCTCGGAGGTGCTGGACCTCTGCATCGGCTGTAAGGGCTGTGCGCGTGACTGCCCGAGCGAGGTCGACATGGCGAAGCTGAAGGCTGAACTCGTCCACAAGCGCCACCAGCGCGACGGCGCGTCCCTGCGGGACCGGGCGTTCGCCAACGTCGACGCGCTCGCGCGGGCGGGCAGCGCGCTCGCGCCGCTTTCGAACTGGGCGACGAGACTGCCGGGCGCCCGCGCCGTCCTCGAACGCGGGTTCGGCATCGCGAGCGAGCGCTCGCTGCCGGCGTTCGAGCGCGAGACGCTCGCCGACTGGTTCGACGCGCGCGGCGGCCCGCAGGTCGCCGCGGACGAGGCGACCAGAACCGCGGTGCTGGTGCCCGACACTTACACCAACTACGTCCACTCCGACGTGGGGCGGGCGGCGGTCCGTGTGCTGGAGGCCGCCGGCGTCCGCGTCGAGCTGGCCGACGTGACCGACACCGGGCGGCCGGCCCACTCGAAGGGCTTTCTCGACCAGTCCCGCGAGACCGCCGCGGCGGTGGTCGCGGAGCTGTCCCCGGCGGTCGAGGCCGGCAAGGACGTCGTCCTCGTCGAGCCCTCCGACGCCGTGATGCTGCAGTCGGACTACCTCGATCTGCTAGGCGACGACGCCGAAGCGCTCGCGGCCGGCACCTACGGCGTCTGCGAGTACCTCGACGCCTTCCGGCTGGACGAGCGGATCGACTTCGCGGCGCCCGACGCCGCGCTTTCGTACCACGGTCACTGCCACCAGAAGGCGACCAAGAAGGACCACCACGCCGTCGGCGTGCTCCGGCGGGCCGGCTACGCGGTCGACCCGCTGGACTCGTCGTGTTGCGGCATGGCCGGCAGCTTCGGCTACGAGGCCGAACACTACGCGATGAGCGAGGCCATCGGCGAGACGCTGACCGACCAGGTCCGGGCCAGCGACGCCGACGTCGTCGTCGCCCCCGGCGCCTCCTGCCGGACGCAGCTCGGCGATCTGGCGCCCGACGCCGGCGGCGACCGGGAACGCGGGTTCGCGGGCGACGGCGACGCGCCGCCGACGCCCATCGAGGCGCTGGCGGCTGCGCTCCGGGACTGATCGGACCCGGATCAGGGCTCGACCAGTTCGGCGTCGGCGGCGGCCGCGGCGGCGCGCTCGCGGAGGTCGTCGGGTTCGAGCTCGCGGAGGCCGTCGCGGTCGCCGTGGGTCTCGGCTCTGGTGGGGGCAAAGCGGTCGCAGCCCGCGGGGATCGTCGAGTCGTGGAACGTGCCGACGTCCTTGGCGCGCTCGGTGATGTCGTTTTTGTCCATCGTCAGCAGCGGCCGGTGGACCGGCAGGTCGACGACGGGGTCGGTGACCGAGAGGTTCTGGGCGGTCTGGCTGGACTTCTGGCCGATGGCCTCGCCGGTGACGATCCCGCGGGCGCCGGTCGCCTCGGCGACGGCCGCGCCCACCAGGTAACAGAACCGGCGGAAAGCGAGCATCCGGCCCTGCTCGAGCTCGTCGGCCAGCAGCGCGACGGTGTCGCCGCCCGGGACCACCCTGACGGGCTCGACGAAGTTCGGGGCGTACTCGTAGAGGGTGCGGACGGTCTCGATCGCGCGCGCCCGGTGGTCGGGACCGCCGTAGTCGCCCAGGTCGACGTAGACCGGGACGATCGGACAGCCCTTGCGCATGACCTCGTAGGCGGCGACGGGCGAGTCGATGCCGCCACTGACGAGCGCGACCACCGGCTCCTGTGTGCCCAGGGGGAGCCCGCCCGGCCCGTCGATCGTCTCCAGGAACAGGAACGCCTCCTCGGCGCGCACCTCCACCGAGAACCGCAGGTCGGGGTCGTCCAGGTCGACCGCGGGCGCGAATTCGTCCTCGACGGCCTGCCAGACGGCCGTGCCGCCGCGTTCGCCGAGCTCCTGGCTCGTCAGCGGGAAGTCCTCGCCGGCCCGGCGGGCGTCCACCGCGAACGTGCCCCCGTCGTAGTGGGCCTCGGCGGTCTCGGCGAGGGCGTCGAGGATCGGGTCGACCGCGGGCGCCAGCGACAGCGCCGGGCTGGTCGAGACGACGCCGAAGGCGTCGGCCGCCGCGCGGGCGGCGTCGCCGACCGCGCCCTCGTTCGTGCGGACGAGCGGTCGGGTGGGGTGGCGTTCGACCGTGCCGGGGACGGCGCGGTCCTCGAGGATGGCCTGGACGTTCTCGACGAGCCGGCGCTCCATGCGGCGGCGGACGCGACTGCTCTTGGTGCTGACGTCCCCGTAGCGGACGACCACAGTTTCGGCACCCGGCGGCTCCATACCCATTCCCTGTCGGCTGACGGATAAAGCCCCTTTGGGCCGGCGCCGGCGGCCCGTCGCCGAACTGCGGGACCGCGGCGCCCGTAACTACATGGCTGGGGCCGCCGTAGCCGGCGGCATGGAGGACGAGTACACCTACACCCGGGGGATGACCGACGAGGAGGTCGCCGAGGTGCTGTCGGCCGCCGACACGGGGACGCTCGCGCTGGCAGACGGTGACGACGCCTACGCCGTGCCGATGGCGATCCACTACGACGGCGAGCGCGTGCTCTTTCACGTCGGCGACCGCCCCGACAGCAAGAAGATGCGGTTCATCGACGCGACCGAGACGGCGACGCTGGTCGTCTACGAGGCGCCGACGCCGGACGAGGCCTGGAGCGTGCTGGTCGAGGGGAACCTGCGCGAGGCGACGCCGGACGAGCGCGCGGCCGTCACCGATCCCGACGACCTGTTCGTTCCACTGCGGATCTTTGGCGAACCGATCGAGGACGTCGAACCCGCGCTGTACGTGCTCGAGGTCGACCTCGCGACCGGCCGTCGGGTGGCTTGATCGGTGCTGCCGGCGGGACAAACGACATATAGGTGCCGGGTAAACCCATCAGACGTGTTTTACCCCGGGAACGCACGTCGCGGGCGGTCGATGGAGGGCCCAGCGTGACTGGCGGGCTGGCGTCGGCGCCGCCGTCGCTGCTCCCGAGTACGTACCTGCAGTTACTGCTGGTGTTCGGCTTGCCGCCACTCTGTCTCCTCGTCGCGACCGCGAAAGCGCCCAGCGCCGAGCGAAAGTGGACGCTCCCGCTCGGGATCGCACTGCTTTGCGCCGGCGTCGTGGCGTACGCCACGCCCTGGGACAACTACCTGATCGCCAAGGGCGTCTGGTGGTTCTCGGCGGGCGCCGTCGGCACGCGGATCTGGCACGCGCCAATCGAGGACTACCTCCTGTTCGCCCTGATCCCGGTGTTGACCGGCCTGTGGCTCAACCGGCTGCCGACCGCGAGCCACCGCGGGCTGTCCATCGACCACCGGAACCGGCTGTTTGGCCTGGTGGGCGGGGTCGCCGTCGGCGGGCTCGGGTGGCTGCTGTTCGCCGGGCGGACGTACTACCTGGGCGGACTGTTGCTGTGGGCGGCGCCGCTTTTGGCCGTCCAGTGGACGATCGGCTGGCCCGTCCTCTGGGACCTGCGCCACACGATCCAGCTCGGCGTCTGGGTGCCGACGGTGTACCTGTGCGTCCTCGACCGGATCGCCATCGCGCTCGGGGTGTGGCGCTTCGACGGCGCGTACCTCACCGGCTACGGCCTGTTCGGCCTCCCCGTCGAGGAGATCGCCTTCTTCGCGCTGATGACGCTGCTGGTCGTCCAGGGACTCCTGTTGTTCTGGTGGATCACGGACCGCTGGGCGCTGACCGACGAGCGCGCGGCGGGCGCGTCGGCGGGGTGACGGCGCCGCTGCTCGCGGTCGCGAGCGGCGAAAGAAATCGCGATCGCCTTCCAGTCCTCAGTCCCCGCGCTGCTGGCCGCGCCGGCGGCTCGGGCGGGTGTGCTCGGTGCCCTTCCCCTTGCCGTCCAGGCCGCGGTTGGACTGGCCGGCGCTGGTGAGGCCGCGGTAGGCGCGCCCGCGGTGGGTGTCGTCGCAGATCCAGTTGAGGTCGTCGTCGTTCTCGATCGCGGGGTGGTTCGGGTCGAGCATGATGACCTCGAACCACTTCTGGCGGCCGTCCTCGCCGACCCAGTAGGAGTTGAGCACGCGCAGGTTGCGGTACTTCCGG
>JBDGSW010000008.1:0-5490 GCA_042217345.1 Haloarculaceae archaeon | reverse complement strand
ACAGGACATCATCGGCCTCTCGGGGTCGGCGCCGCTGGCGACCGAGACCAAAGAGCAGTTCGAGGAGAAATCCAAGGGCGTCTCCCAGGGCTACGGGCTCTCGGAGATGTCGCCGATCACGCACTTCAACGTCCGCGGGCTGCAGGACATGCTCCTGGGCGAGGACACCCGCGAGGGGGGCTTCGACCAGCCGACGATCGGCGTGCCGGCGCCCGACACGGAGGTCAAGCTCGTCGACGTCGACTCCGGCGAGGAGATCCCGATGCAGAAAGCGATCGACGAGGAGCTCGAGGGCGAGATGCTGCTGAAGGGTCCCCAGCGGATGAAAGGCTACCTCGACGACAGTAAGGACCCCTTCGACGACGAGGGGTTCGTCGCGACCGGTGACGTCGCCAAGGTCGACTCGATGGGGCGCTTTTACATCGTCGACCGCGTGAAGAACATGATCAACGTCTCCGGGCTGAAGGTCTACTCCGAGGAGGTCGACGAGGTGCTGTTCAGCCACGAGGGCATCCGTCGGCCCGCGACGATCGGCGCGCCCGACCCCGACCGGCCGGGCAGCGAGATCGTCGTCATCTACGTCGAACCCGAGCCCGACTACGACCTCACCGAGGCGGAGGTCCGCGAGCACCTCGACGGGAAGGTCCCGCGCCAGGCCATGCCAGAGCAGGTCCACATCGTCGATCAGATCCCGCTGACAGACGTCGGCAAGACCGACAAGCAGTCGCTGAAGGAGCGCCACGACTGACCGTCGCCGGGCGCGCGGCTTTTCGGTGTGGCTCGTTCGCTCACCGCCGCTTCTCGACCGGCGTTCACTCGCGCCCTCACCGTCCCGTCTGTAACATTTATTGCGACGGGCGTGCGTGTTGTCACGCATGTTGAATTTACGGCGGATCGGACACGTGCGCGTCCGCGGTCGTGGACGGGCGACTGAGACGGGCGGCGGCCCCTCCGGGCAGGTGACTGGCCGGTGGCACTGAAAGCGGCGCTCGCGGGGAGCAAACTCAAACTGCTGGTCGCTGGCCTGGTGGTCGTCGGCGGCGGCGGGGCGACGTACGTCGCGCTCGGCGGGCCACTCCCCTTCTCGGGCGGCGACGACGGGATGATCGGGACGGTGCCGGCCGATGCCGACGTCGTCGTGTACTTCGACCCGGGCATCACGGACGACGAGGCGACGGCGACGCTCGTCGACGGGCTGATCGGAGTGGCCAAAGCGCAAAACGGGACCTACGACGGGCCCGACAGCTACGCGGAGATCGTCGCGAACACGACGGCGGAGTTCCCGCTGGATACGGACGAGCTCGACGGCGTGACGGTGTTCGGAACGTACCCTGACGGCGGTGCGTCCGGCCTCGGCGCCGCGACGCCCCGCAGTCAGTACGGGGCGGCGCTGATCGACTCCGAGTGGTCGGAGTCGGCGTTCATGGATCTGCTGGCCAACGATACTGTCTACGAGACCGAGCAGTACCAGGGGTACACCGTCCACGTGCAGAAACCGACGCAGGACGACACGCCCGACTGGCGCCAGGACGTCGAGCACCCGACGTGGGTCGGCGTGATCGCCGAGGGGACGTACGTCGTCGGCAACGAGGCCGCGGTCAAAGACGCGCTCGACGTCGACCGCGGGGCGGCGCCGGCCGTCGACGGCCAGCTTCGGACGTCGTTCGCGAAGACGGCACAGGGGTCGAACGCTTACTTCAGGTACGCCGCGCGGATCCCGGAGGGCGAGCTCTCGAACGCGAGCCGGGTCCTGAACGACACCAACCTGTTCGGCGCGTTCCGTCACCTCGAGACCGTCGCGGGGTCGTACTACACGACCGGCGACCGGGTCGGCGTCCAGACGCGGCTGCGCGCCGGGAGCGCCGAGGACGCCAGCGATCTCAAGGAGATGATCGAGGGGGGCGTCGCCCTCTCCAAGCAGTTCACCGTCTCCGAGGAGGGGGCGGCGCTTCTGGACGACACCGAGGTCGCGACCCACGGGTCGACGGTGACCGTCACCTCCGAGAGCTCGGCGACCGCCGTCGTCGACGCCGTCAACGCCTCGATCACGCAGTGGGAGCGACTCGCCAAACGCGAGTACGGCGACAGCGGCTACGGCGCCGGCTTCGGCGGCGGGTCGAGCTTCCAGGCGCGAGCCGCCCCGGCGAACGCCGGGTGAGGCCCTCGGTGGCCGACCGGCTCCCACCGGCGCCCACGTCCCGATTCTGCGGCACGTGCGCCACCAGGGCCCCACGTGTCCGCCGACCGAACATATAAACGCCCGGCTGTCGACGGGGGTTTAAATAACCGCTCTGGCGGCGCGACGGCGCTTTACCCGGGTGCGGTGAAGGGGTGGTGGACCATGACACAGGTCGAGGACACGAGCCGCGAGATGCGGCTCGATCCGGATTCGTTCGCACAGGGCTACTTCAAGAACGCCGTCTATCGCCACTGGGACCCCTACGCGGTCGAGGGCCTGGAGGCCGACAAGGACAAGATCATCGAGACGGCGCCCACCGAGGAGGAGTTCGACACGCTGCGTAAATCCGTCGCGCGCTTCGGCGCCGGCGAGGAGGCCGTCACGGAGGACCTGATGCCGCTGGGGCTGGTGCTCGAGGACATCAACGACCAGATGTTCCTCTCGAGCCAGATCTACGAGGAGGCCAAACACACCCAGTTCTTCGATCGCTACTGGCGCGAGGTGATCCGGCCGGCCGAGGAGGCGCTCGGCTTCGAGGTGACCACGCCCACCCAGCAGCGCCTGTTCAACGACCACTACGTCGCGCTGTTCGACAAGACGGAGGCGGCGATGGAGCGCCTGCTCGAGGACGACTCCCCGGAGGCGCAGGTCCGCGCGTACTGTCACTACCACCTGGTCGTCGAGAGCGTGCTGGCCCAGACTGGCTACTACGGGTTCCAGTCGGTGTTCAGCGACAAGGGGTCGGACGAGGTGGCCGTCCGCGACTGGCCCAACGCCGAGGGGCTGGTCACCGGCGTCGAGCGGATTCGCAGCGACGAGGGCCGCCACGTCGGCTTCGGGATGCAGAAAGTGCGGGGCTACGTCCAGGACGGTCCAGTCGACGAGTCGGTGGTCCAGGAGACCCTCCAGGACCTGATGCCCCACGTCGCGGGTACCTTCAGCGACCTGACCGACGGGATCAACCCCGGGCCGCTGGTCGAGTACTCACGCGACAAGCTCACCCGCCGGATCGAGATCATCACGACCGCCGAGGCCGAGATCCCCGGCGTCGACGAGCTCGTCAAGCTCGACACCGACGAGGGAACGGCCGCCGACTGAGACCGAACAGACCTGTCGTCGTGGCTACCCAGTGAGGGGACGGGGTGGGAGCCCGCGACTACGCGCCCGGGTACGCGTCCGCCCAGGGCCGCTCGTTTTCCAGCGCACCGGCCAGCGCCAGCAAGGTCGGCTCGTCGAACCGGGAGCCGACGAGCTGCAGCCCGATCGGCAGGCCGTCGTCGGTGAGCCCGGCGGGGACCGTTACGACAGGATGGCCGGTCATGTTGAACGGCCAGGCGAGCCCCCAGTTCATCGGCAGGCTGGTCACGCGCTCGCCGTCGATCTCGCTGGGGAAGGCCTCGTGGTGTTCGAGCGGTGGGGTGGCGGTGACGGGCATCGCCAGCGCGTCGTGGTCGGCCAGGACGGCCTCGACCGCGTCGTACAGTTCCGTCTGGATCTCGCTGGTCTGGAGGTACTCGACGACCTCGTGGCCCTGGCCCATGCGGACGGTCTGGACGAACGTGTTCGAGAGCGCCTCGCGGTCGGCGCCGGTCACGTCGAGGTCGTACTCGTCTTCGAGCCACTTGGCGGTCGCGGCGAACAGCGGCGTCGCCTCCGAGCCGTAGGCGTAGGTGAGCTCGCTGTGCGCGGGCGCGTCCACGGACACGCGTTCGACCGCGGGCCCGGCCGCGGCCAGATCGTCGACGGCGTCGCCGCAGACGGTCCGGACAGACTGGGCGACCGCGAAGGTGTCGAGGTCGGGCGTGTAGCCGACCGAGAGGTCGTCGACCGACCGGTCGGTCGCGGCCGTGTAGTCCACGTCGGGCGCGGGTACGCTGAAGGGGTCGACGTCGTCGCGCCCGACGAGCACCGAGAGCATGAGCGCGACGTCGTCGACCGTCCGCGCGAGCGGGCCGAGGACGCCGACCGGCGTGTGATTGTTCCAGCCGTCCGGGCGGGTGTCCTTCGGGATCAGCCCCAGGGTGGGCTTGACGGAGACGACGCCGCAGCAGGAGGCGGGGATGCGCAGCGAGCCGCCGACGTCCGAGCCCGTCGCCAGCGCGACGAGCCCGGCCGCCAGCGCGGCGGCGCTACCCCCGGAGGACCCGCCGGCGTTGCGCTCGCGGTCGGGATCGAACGGCGTCGCGGTCGGGCCGACGAGTTCGTTGTACGTCCGCATGGTGTGGCCGAGTTCGGGGGTGTTCGTCGTCCCGAGGACGATCGCGCCGGCGTCCTCGAGGCGCTCGACGATGAGGGCGGTGTGGTCGGCGACGTTGTCCGCAAGCGGCGCCAGTCCCATGGTGTTGGGGACGCCCGCCTTCGGCTGGAAGAGGTCCTTAATCGCGATGGGGACGCCGTGCAGCGGGCCCAGGTCCTCGCCCGCCTCGACGGCGCTTTCGGCCTCGCGGGCGCGCTCGCGCGCCTCGTCTTCGAGGACCGAGACGAATGCGTTCAGATCGTCCTGCTCGGCGATCCGCTCGAGGGCGGCGTCGACGAGGTCGACCGGCGAGCGCTGCCCCGCGCGGACGGCCGCCGCGACCTCCGTCGCCGACTCGAAGCCGGAGTCGTGTGCCATGGCAGCACTCGCCCAGCCGGCACACCTAACAGTTGCGCCTCGCTTGCGAGGTCAGGTACCACTTCGCGTCGGTGCGGTCCGGCGCTCGCCCCATCCGCTGTAGAACCAGCCGCCCGCGAACGGTCGGGTAACCCAGACGTTACTCCCCGCTGTGGGCGGATAGGGCACGCGACGCGGTCGCGACCCCGGCGACGAGGTGACTGTTTCACGGTATCAAACGTCATACTCTGGCCGGGTCACAGGAAGGACAGGCCATATATGGTAGGGGCCCGTATATTGACGCGAACAGTCCGGTGTCAGCCACTCGCCACCCACTCAAATCATGACCAGCCGCGTATACAGACTCCATTCGACACTCGAACTGCCACTGGAAGACGTCTACGACTATTTCGAGGATCCAGAGCTCCCCGTCGAGATGCAGGACATCGATATCACTCGTCGGAACAACACGCTCATCATCAGCGCCGTCGCCGCCGACGAGAGCATGAGCAAATACACCCCGACTGCCCAGCTAAAAGGTAGCGTTACCGAAAACCGGGTCTACGAGGAGGAGCCCGAGGACCGGCCGGGCGGCCCCGGCCCGTCCGGCGGCACCGGACCCCAGTGGGGGGCCCTCGAGGACGAAGAAGAGGAGATCGAGTCCGAACTCGTCGAGTACGCCTGCTTCAAGGGCGACCGCGAGACCGTCCTCCAGAAC
>JBDGSW010000163.1:0-5500 GCA_042217345.1 Haloarculaceae archaeon | reverse complement strand
CCTGCGCGGCGGCACCGACCACGTCGTCGACGAGGTCGAGCGCGCCATCGAGGACAGCCTCGGCGTCGTGAGCGTCACCCTCGAGGACGGCAAGGTGCTGCCCGGCGGCGGCGCCCCCGAGACCGAACTGGCCCTGGGCCTGCGTGACTACGCCGACTCCGTGGGTGGGCGCGAGCAGCTGGCCGTCGAGGCGTTCGCCGACGCCATCGACGTCATCCCGCGCACGCTCGCGGAGAACGCCGGCCTCGACCCGATCGACTCGCTGGTCGACCTGCGCAGCCAGCACGACGGCGGCGCCGACAACGTCGGTCTGGACGCCTACACCGGCGAGGTCGTCGACATGGAGGCCGACGGCGTCGTCGAGCCCCTCCGCGTCAAGACCCAGGCCGTCGAGAGCGCTACCGAGGCAGCCGTCATGATCCTGCGCATCGACGACGTCATCGCGGCCGGCGACCTCAAGGGCGGCGGCTCCGACGACGACGACGGCGAGGACATGCCCGGCGGCCCCGGCGGCGGCATGGGCGGCGGCATGGGCGGCATGGGCGGCATGGGTGGTATGGGCGGCGCGATGTAGCCCCTTTTTGCACGCTACACCGCTCACTCGCTCCACTCGCTCGCGGCTTCGCGGCAAAAATCTGCACCAAAAATCGGCCCTCGCTCCGCCCGGAAGACTCGCTCCGCTCGTCTTCCGAGCCCCCGCTCGCTATGCTCGCGGGGACGTCGCGCCGCTTCACGGCGCGGTGGTCGCTCGGGCCGGTCCGCGCGCTCGGGGGTGGCGCTCACGGTTTCACCGTTCGCGCCACGCGCCCCTCGCGTGCGGTCCTGCCGCTCGCCCGCATTCCGCCGCACCGCTCGCTGACTGACCCGCGATTTTCTTTCGACGCCCGAACCCGAGCGGCCGCGCCGGCGTCAGTCGTTCAGCTTCGCGACGATCCGGTCGGCCAGGTCCTGCGCCTGGTCGTCCCTGTCGGCGTCACCGGTCGGGACCAGCACGCTCTGGACGGTCCAGTCGTCGCCGCCCGACTCGTGGCCGGTGCGGACCTCGGCGCCCTCGGCCACCGAGTTGGCGGCGTTGGCGGCCCAGTCGGGCGTGCGGATCTCGTCGAAGTCGTCCGGATCGCGATACCGGACGTGGTAGTAGTCCTCGCTCCGCTCAACGCCGATCGCCGATGGTGCGTTCGACACACCAGTCGTCGGTGTCGCGCAACCAAGACGCGACTGCCCGCACGTGCAGGCCAGTCGGTCGACAACGGGCCCGCCGCTCAGCCGTCGACGGAGAAGCCGGAGCGCTCACAGACGCCCCGGAGGTCCGCGCGGAACTGCGAGGCGCTCTCGTAGCGCATGAGTTTGCGTTTGGCCAGCGCCTTCGCGATGATGTCGTCGACGGGGTCGGGCAGCGAGGCGTTGTGCGCGCTGACCTGGTCGGGCTCGGCTGACAGGACGCCCTCGCGGACCTCGCCGTAGGTGCCCCGGAAGGGGGCGCGGCCGGTGAGGCAGTGGTAGACGACGGCGCCGAGCTGGTAGACGTCGGTGGCCTGGTCGATGCCGCCGAAGCCGTCGTCGAAGTACTCCGGGGCGGCGTAGCGCGGGTCGAGGTACGCCGAGGGCTCGAAGTACTCCCGCAGTGCGTGCATCATAGCGACGTTGTCCACGAGCGGGGTGGGGTGTTCGACGAGGGCGTCGCCGGGGAAGACGACGTTGCCCGGGTCGAGGCCGGCGTGGATCACGCCCTGGCGGTGCAGGCCAGCGACGGATTCGGCGATCGACAGCGCGTTGCGCAGCGCGACGGCGGTGTCGGGGCAGTCCCACTCGGCGAGCGTCTCGCCGACGGGGTCGCGGGCGAGCCAGGGCCGGGGCTCGTGGTTCCAGTCGTGGACGGTCACGACGCCGTCGGCGTGGCAGACGCGCTGCCAGCGCGCGAGCGCGTCGGCGACGGCGTCGGGGAACCCCACGGGCAGGCGCTCGGTGGCGTCGGCGGTGGTGTCGTCCTGCGGGCGATCGACGAGGCCGACGGAGACGCCTCGGACGTCGCCGTCGTGGTCGGCGCGGACGCGGATCGCGTCGACGTAGCGGCCGCCGTCGCGGGGCTCGACCACCTGCAGGTCGTCGAAGACGCAGCAGGCCCGGATCGCCCGGAAGGCGTCCGAACCCTCGATGCGGCGGATCGCCGCGCGCTTCTGGCGGGCGGCTGCCGACTCGGGGTCGTCGGTCCGGCCGCGGCGTCCGTCGCTCGTTCGCTCGCGGTGCGTGCGCTGAGGGTCGGCCGCGTCGTCGGTTGCACCCTCGCCGGCTGTCTCCTGTCCGGCTGTGTCCGAACCGGCCGCGTCGTCGTCCTCAGCCGGGGGAATCTGCCGTGGCGCCCGGCGGTGGGGGTCGCGGCGGTTGCGCTGTCGGGCCTCGTCCGAGCGGACGACCGTGGGCGCGTCGCCGCCGGTGCGGACGACCCGGCGGAGTTCGTCGACCGCGCGCGCCGGGGGCTCACGGGCCCCCTCTGAGTGGGTCGGCGTGGGGTCGCGACCCTCGGCCTCGGCGGCCGCAGTCGGGTCGGGGTCGCGCTCAGGCGCGCTCGGTGCCATGCATCCGAGTGTGCGGTGCGCCCACATCAAACCCGGTCAGACACTCGTACGACGGTCGTCGTCGCGGTATCGAAAGCGTTGTCTCGCCGCCCGAACACGGGTCGGGCGTGTCGCTTTCCTCCGTCCTGGTCTCGGCGGTGCTGCCCGTCGTCGCGGTCGCCGGCGTGGGGGTCGTCCTCGGCCGGTACCGCGGGGTCGCCGTCGAGCCGCTCTCGGAGATCACCATTTACGTGCTGGCACCGGCGCTGGTGTTTCACAGCCTGCTGACAACGCCGATCGGCGGGGGAACGGTCGTCCGGCTGTTCGCCGGTGTCGCCCTCTTCACCGTGGTCCTCGTGGTGCTGGCCGAGGGGCTCGGGCGGGCGCTCGGCGAGAACGAACCCGTGCTGGGCGCGTTCGTGCTGACGAGCACGTTCTCGAACGCCGGCAATTACGGCATCCCGCTGTCGGCGTTCGCCTTCGGCGCGCTCGAGCGCAGCACGGCCGTGTTGTTCATCGCCGCCCAGTCCGTGCTGATGTACACGCTCGGGGTGTACGTGGCCTCGCGCGGGCAGGACGGCTCCTCGCTGGCCGCGCTCCGGCGGGTGTTGCGCCTGCCGCTGGTGTACGCCGTCGCGGGCGCGCTGGCGGTCCGCTGGCTGGGGTTCGTCCCGCCGACCGGGAGCACGCTGATGCGGACGCTGCAGCTGACCGGCGACGCCTCCATCCCCGTGATGTTGCTGATGCTCGGGATCCAGCTGGCGACGTCGACCTCGGCCGAGACCGTCCGGCGGGTGCTGCCGGCGACGGGGACGAAGCTGCTGGTCGCGCCGGTCCTGGCCGTCGGCGTCGCGGTCGCGCTGGGGCTGTCAGGAACCGTCGGAAAGGTGTTCGTCCTCGAGTGTGCGACGCCGGCGGCGGTGACGCCGCTCATGTTGACCATCGAGTTCGGCGACCCCGACCGGCCGGGTGAGACGCTGTCGGCGGCCGATTACGTGAGCGCGACGATCCTCGTCAGCACGCTGGCCAGCCTGGTGACGGTGACGGCGCTGGTCGTGGTCTTACGGTCGGGGATCGGGCTCTGAGGCGCGGCTGTCTGCGACGAGGTGGGTCTCGACGTAGTGGTGCAGCGAGCGCTGCGTGCAGGCGATGTCCTGGCCGACGGCGACGCGCTTGGTCTGGGCGCCGTCCAGCGCGGTGACGATGAACCGCGCGGTGTCGTCGGGGTCGACGTCGCGGAACTGCCCCGACTCGATGCCCGCGACGATCAGCGCGCGGACCTGCGAGTACAGCGTCTCGTCGAAGGCCTCCAGGCGCTGTCGGATCGCCTCGTCGTAGGGCCCCTGGGCCTTGAGTTCGAGCATGGCCGTCTTGAACGCCTTGCGCTCGTCGGCGTCGGACTCGGGCGGGGTGAGGACGCTGTCGACGAACGCCATCAGCCGGTCGGCGGGCGTCTCGCCGGCGGGGTCGGCGACGCGGTCGACGAACTCCTCGTGGAGGAACTCGAGGAACGCGACCAGCAAGTCGTGTTTGCTGTCGAAGTGGTAGTGGAGGGCGGCCTTGCTCTTGTCCGTCTCGTCGGCGATGTCCTGCATGGTCAGGTCGGCGTAGCCGTGCTCGCACAGCGCGCGGTAGGTGGCGTCCATGATCGCCGCGGAGACGTCGTCGCTCATCTCGTAGGCGATGGGACTGACTGGCGGCTGAAAAACCTTCGGACCGGCCACGCTGCGGGTGCTCGGATCTACCGTGCATCCCTGTCGGGAGCCGGGCTCACTCGACGTCGAGGGTGAACTGCTCGTGTTCGCTGGCGGCGTTGAGCACGACGCTGGTGTTCGACTCCTTGATCTCGGGGTCGACGAGCAGCTCTTTGATCTGGTCGTTCATGCCGTCGGTGTCGGTGAACTTCCCGATGGCGATGATGTCGTAGTCGCCGGTGACCTCGTAGACGGAGATCATCTGCTCGTGGTCGCGCAGGCGCTCGGTGACGTCCGGCAGCGCCGACCCCTCGACTTTGAGCTGGACGATGGCGGTCACGTCGTACCCGAGCGCGTCGTAGTCGACCCGCGGCGTGTATCCGTTGATGATGCCGCCCTCCTCGAGATCCTTGAGGTGGTTCGACACGGTAGTGACTGACACGTCGAGGTCCTCGGCGAGGCTGCGCAGGCTGGCGCGACCGTCCCCCAGCAGGGCATTCACTAACTTTCGGTCCAGATTTTCGTACGTCATTGTCCTCACCCAGACGCCCGGGGCACTATAATTTTACGAATATTCAGTTAGCCGGTGTGGCATGGAAGATTTGCGCAGAACAGTAGGGTTAAAGTATCTCGGCTATACGATTCCGGTGACGAGAACGATGACAAACCGGAACGTGAAAGCGGACGGAGGGCTCACCGAGGAGGCACAGGCGGTCCTCGACGAGATCGAGGAGAAGAACGTCGATTTCCTGCGGCTGCAGTTCACCGACATCCTGGGGACGGTCAAGAACGTCTCCGTGCCGGCCGAGCAGGCCGAGAAGGCGTTCACCGAGGGGATCTACTTCGACGGTTCGTCGATCGAGGGGTTCGTGCGCATCCAGGAGTCGGACATGCGGCTCATCCCCGACGCCAGCACCTTCGCCGTCCTCCCGTGGCGCAACAGCGAGGAGCACGCCAGCGCCCGGCTGATCTGTGACGTCTACAACACCTCGACCGGCGAGCCCTTCGAGGGCGACCCGCGATCGGTGCTCAAGCGCGCGCTCGACCGCGCCGAGGAGCTGGGCTATCAGGTCAACGCCGCGCCCGAACCCGAGTTCTTCCTGTTCGAGGAGGACGAGGACGGCCGCGCGACGACCAAGACCAACGACGCCGGCGGCTACTTCGACCTGGCGCCCAAGGACCTCGCCTCCGACGTGCGCCGCGACATCATCTACGGCCTGGAGGACATGGGCTTCGAGATCGAGGCCAGCC
>JBDGSW010000125.1:0-5593 GCA_042217345.1 Haloarculaceae archaeon | reverse complement strand
CGACCGCGGGGTAGTCCTCGCGGACGTACTCGTCGCTGGTGCCCTCCTGGCGGACGGCGCCGCGGGTGATCACCAGGTCGCCCACGCTGGCCTCCTCGCGGATGGCACCGCACGAGCCGACCCGGATGAACGTGTCGGCCCCGACGCGGGCCAGTTCCTCGACGGCGATGGCCGCCGACGGACTCCCGATCCCGGTCGATGTGACCGAGAGGGGGGTCCCCTCGTAGGTCCCCGTGGCGGTCCTGTACTCGCGGTGCTCGGCGACGACCGACGAGTCGTCCCAGCCGTCGGTGATCTTCGGCAGGCGCTCGGGGTTCCCGGGGAGGAGGACGGTGTCGGCGACGTCGGCGGCCGTCACGCCGAGGTGGTACTGCTCGTCGTCGTTCGGGTCCTCGCTGTCGGCGGGCTCGTCGTTCGATCCGCCGGTCATTTGCCCAGGGTCTCCCGGCTGATGGCGTTCGGTAGTAGCTCCCCCAGGGTGTACGTCGTCGTCTCGCCGTCGCCCTCGTCGCAGACGATCTCGAAGTCGGCGTCGCAGAACTCCGCCAGCGTCTGTCGGCACATCCCGCAAGGGGTCACGCCGTCGCGCTCGCTGGAACTGACCGCCAGGCGGGCGAACTCGCGGTGGCCGCGCTCGACCGCTTCGCCGAGGGCTAGCTCCTCGGCGTGGATGCTGTTGCTGTAGTTGGCGTTCTCGATATTGCAGCCGGTGAAGACCGTCCCGTCGGCCGTCCGGAGCGCCGCGCCGACGCGGTACTCGGAGTACGGGACGTACGCCGCCTGCTGGGCCTCGCGGGCCCGCGCGATGAGGGCGTCCATGCCGGAGCCGAGGAGGCGCCCCGACAAATAGGCTGGCCGTTTCGGGCGTCGAAACGACGGCGGTTTTATTCTCTCCCGACACGTTGGCGGGCGTATGAATCGTCGGGGGGTCCTGGACAGGTCGCTGACGGGGACGTACCTGGCGCTGTTCGCGGGTCCGCTGGGGGGCGTTCTCGCGACCGCGCTCGGCGTCGGCACGTCGCGGTGGCCCGCGTTCGTGGCCGCGGCGCTCGTCGCCGGCGCGAGTGGGTTCGTCTTGGCGGGTCGGACGGACGTCTTCGGCCCGCTCACCGCAGCCTGGATCGCCGTCCCGGTGACGATCGCGCCCCTGGCGTACCTGATCCGCCTGCTCGCGATCATGGCGCACAACCCCGGGCTGTCGCTGGACGTCGTATTTCTACGGCCGAGTACCGTCGGCCTGTTCGCCGTCGCGCCGGCGGCCGCAGCCGTCACGGTGGCGACGCGGCGAGCCACCGCCGCCCGCGTCGCGGACGCGACGGTCCTGCGCCGCTTCCAGGCCCGGCCCGGGTTCAGGGCGCGCTGGGCGACGTACGGTCTCTTCGCCGTGGGTCTCGGGGCCGTCGCCGGCCTCGCGGCCGCGCTGGTGGTCGTGGGCCAGCGCTCGCCCGCGCTCGCGTTCGGTATCGGCGGGATCGCCGTCGGCGTCGGCATCACCCGCGTCGGGGCCGACGAAAAGGCGGTCGCCGTGACCGACGAGGGCGTCGCGGTCGACGGTGCCTTCCTGGAGTGGGCGACGCTCGCCGGCTATCGAAGGACGGAGGGAACGGTGACGCTGCGCTCGCGGTCCCGGTTCGCCGGGGACGTCAGTTTCGACCTCGCCGACGTGCCCGACCCAGACGGACTCTGCGCGCTTCTCGACGAGCACCTGTCCGCCGCGTGAGGGCGTCAGGACGATTCGATCACGCGCTCGATGGTCGCGACCGCCTCGCCGACGAGCGCGTCCACGTCGTCGCTCTCGGCGTAGACGCGCACGTAGGGTTCGGTGCCGCTCGGCCGGACCAGGATCCAGGCGGCGTCCGGGAACGACAGGCGGACGCCGTAGTCGGTGTCGACCGTCGCCTCGGGGAACGTCTCCGGGAGCGCCGTCTCGAGGGCCGCCATGGCGTCGGCCTTGGCGTCGTCGGGGCAGGTGACGCTCTCCTTGCGATACGGGCGTTCGGCGATCGGGTCGCGCAGCGCCGGCAGCCCGTCGGCCGCGACCAGGCGGACGAGGACCGCCGCGCTGACGACGCCGTCGATCCAGTCGCCGAACGCGGGGTGGACGTGCTTCCAGGGCTCGGCGGCGAAGACGACGCGCGTTCCTGGCCCTCCTTCGGCGCGGACGCGCGCCAATCCTTCGTGGAGGGCCCCGAGCGCGACCCGGTCGGTCCGGCCGCCGGCGGCCGCCACACGCTCGTCGATCCGTGTCGACGCGTTCGGGGTCGTGAGCACCACCGGGTCGGCGGCGTCGCTGTTCCGGACGTACCGCTCGGCCAGGATGGCGAGCACGGTGTCCTCGTGGACGACCCCGCCGTCGCCGTCGACGAGGACGATCCGGTCGGCGTCGCCGTCGTGGCCGATCCCCAGGTGTGCGCCGCCGTCGGCGACGAACGCCCGGAGGTCGGCCAGGCTCTCGGGCGTCGGTTTGCTCTCGCGGCCGGGGAAGTGCCCGTCGACGTTCGCGTTGAGCGCGCGCACGTCCGCCCCGAGCCGTCGCAGCACCTGCGGCGTCGCCAGGCTCGCGACGCCGTTGCCGCAGTCGACTGCCACCGTCAGATTCGCGGGGGACCCACCCAGCGTCTCGGCGTATTTGACGACGGCGTCGCGATACGTCGAGAGCACGTCCACGTCCGTCCCGGCCCCCCAGCGGTCCCAGTCGACGGGTGCGATACCGTCGTCGACGCGTTCTTCGATGCGCCCCTCGGCGGTGGCGTCGTACTCGCGGCCGTCGACGAACAGCTTCAGGCCGTTGTCCAGCGGAGGGTTGTGGCTGGCGGTGATCATGATGCCCCGTCGGCCACGGGAGACGAACGCGAGCGCGGGCGTCGGTAACTGTCCGGCGCGCTCGACGGTGGCCCCGCCGCTCTCCAGGCCGGCTTCGACGGCCGCGGCGAGCGCCGGGCCGGTCTCGCGGCCGTCGCGGGCGAGGACGAACTCGCCGCCGTCGACGGCGGCGGATCGGCCGACCGACAGCGCCAGGGACGGCGTCAGAAACTCGGAGACGGGGCCGCGGATCCCGGCGGTGCCGAACAGGTCCATACCGGGCCATTCCGCGGCAGCCACTTAGGTACTGCTGGCTCGGGTCGCAGTCAGATCTCGACGCCGCTCGGGATCAGCGAGTGCTGGCGCAGGAGGCTCCCGTCCCGGTCGTAGACGAGTAACACGCGCTTGGTGGTCTCGAAGCGACGGCCGTTGCGGTCCTCGATCACGACGCGGTAACAGTCCTCGGCGTCGTTGCTTGCCTGCCCGAACTCGCGGGCGGCGTCGATCAGTTCGGTGATCCGGTCGGCCTCGGCGTTGACCTCGAGGACGAACTCGCCGGTGAGCCGGTCGGTGACGCCGAACACCCCGTGGGCGTCGGGCTCGTCGAGGTCGGTCTGCAGCCGGAAGGCCACGTCGACGTCCGTCTCCGCTGTGAGGCGCTGCTCGAAGGCGTCCGACGGGCCGTCGAACCCGACCCGAACCGTCGGCCGATCGTCGGCGTCGTCGGCGACGTGCTCCGACTCGAGGGTGAAGTAGTCGCGCCTCATTCCGTACGGTTCGCTTGGGTGCGGGACGCAAAGAACGTAACGCCCCGTCTGACGTCCGGCCGACGACACGTCGCCGGCCGGGGGGTTTTACTTGGGTCGCCCGCCGACGCTGGGGCATGGTCTGGGTCAACTCCGAGTACGCCGAGGAACTCGCCGTCGTCTCCGCGTGGGTGAGCGCGCTCGTCCCGTGGTCGATTTCGGTCGCCCTCGGCTCGATCCACGTCGGCACCGCCTCGGGCACGCTGATCGAGGTCCGCTTTCCGTTCTGGCTGATCCGGTACCTCTTCGGCGTCGAGATCGCCGGCGCCGACCAGTCGGGCATCCTACTGCGCACGCCCATGGGCGCCGCCAGCTACTACCACCGAGCGCCCGGGTCGCTCCCTTTCGACGTCTGGACCGTCGGCGCCGGGTTTCTCGCGCTCGCCGTCCTGCTCAGCGTTGCCCTGTACGTCCGCGAGGACCGCGTCCGACGGCTGGCGGTCGATCCGGTCCGCCTGATGGGCTGGTTGCTGCTGTGTGCGGCGCTGGCGCTGACGTTCTCGTGCTGGCTGCTGCAGTTTGGCACCTGGCCGGTGGGCGACTCTGATTCGTTCCCCGGGCTCCTGATCCCGGTCGGCGTCGTCTTCCAGTACGCCTTCGCGTACACCCTGTTGCGCGTCGAACGGGTCGACGCGCCCCCCGCCGGCGCAGACCCCGCCGGCGCGGTCGAGAAAGCGCCGTAAGCAACCCGGATTTTACCGGCGAGTGAACGAGTGGAAACGGGTGTCGAATTTAAGTAACTGGGTTGATAACCGCAGGTACGAATCGCCCTCGCCCGCCGGGCGGGGGCAACAGAGCGATGTCACGACACGACACGAGTGCCGGCGACGACGCGACGAACCGACTCGGCGAGGTCCGCCGCTGGCTCGCCCGGACCGCCGAGTTGCTGTCGGGAACGACCGTCCCCGTCGAGCGCTACGACCCCGACAGGCACGACCGCCTGCTCGCGTTCGACGGCCTGGCTGGCTACGAAGAGGTCGACCGCTACTGGCTGAACGTCCCGTTCGCCTTCGCCTCGATCAACTACACCCACGAGGACGACGAGTATCGCTACGAGGTCGTCGAGCCGCATCTCGACGACCTGGAGGCCGAACTCCTCGACCGGCTGTTCGACGACGTACGCGAACCGCTGCTGTACCGCGGCGACGTCGGCGCCGACCCCGAGGAAGTCCTGCGCGATGAGCTGGCCGACAGACTCGGCGAGTACGGCGTCGATATCGACGTCGAGACGTTCTACCGGCTGTATTACTACCTCTACCGACGCTTCCACGGCTACGGGCCCATCGACGCGATCATGCACGACCCCCACGTCGAGGACGTCTCCTGTGACGGGCCCGACCTCCCCATCTTCGTCTATCACGACGAGTACACCGACGTCGAGACCAGCGTCACCTTCGGGAGCGACGAGCTCAACGACTTCGTCATCCAGCTCGCACAACGGTCGGGGCGCCACGTCAGCGTCTCCAACCCCGTGGTCTCGACGACGCTGCCCGACGGCTCCCGGGCCGAGCTCGCGCTCGGCGAGGAGGTCACGCCCCGCGGGTCGGCCTTCACGATCCGGAAGTACGCCGAGGAACCGTTCACGCCGATCGACCTGCTTGAGTACGGGACCTTCGACCTCGACGTGCTCGCGTACCTCTGGCTGTGCATCGAGAACAACAAGTCGCTGATCTTCGCCGGCGGGACGGCGGCGGGCAAGACCACCTCGATGAACGCCGTCTCGATGTTCATCCCGCCGCGCTCGAAGGTGCTGACGATCGAGGACACCCGCGAGCTGTCGCTGTACCACGACAACTGGCTCTCCTCGGTGACGCGCGAGCGCCTGGACGACGACGACATCACGATGTACGACCTGCTGCGCTCGGCGCTCCGGCACCGCCCCGAGTACATCATCGTCGGCGAGGTCCGCGGCGAGGAGGCCATCACGCTCTTCCAGGCGATGAACACCGGCCACACGACGTTCTCGACGATGCACGCCGACAGCG
>JBDGSW010000109.1:0-5692 GCA_042217345.1 Haloarculaceae archaeon | reverse complement strand
ACGGCCACCCGAAGGCCGAAGGATACCAAGCTACCCCACCGGCCCGCTTGGTGCACTTCGAAAGTGGTGGGGACCAGTTTTAACGGTTGCGGAAGCCGGGCCGGCGGTCAGTCGTACGCGAATCCCTCGAATCGCCGGACTACGGTGCGGAATCCGAGCCACCCGAACCCGAGGACGATCGCCAGCGGCAGGACGTACCCGCCCCAGTGCACCCACGCGGTCGGCAGCCCCGCGATCGACTGCCCGACGTCGCCGAGCCACGCGGCGACGCCGGCGGCCGCGGGCACGCCCTTGCTCGCCAGCCACGCGAAGACGAACCCGAACAGGCCGCCGACCAGCACCGAGAACCCCTGCCTGGTCGCGGCCGGCGCCAGCGCGGCCCCGACGGCCACCGTCCCCGGGAGCGCGAGCGCGAGCGTGTAGACGATCGCGGCGCTCAGGTTCGGTGGGACGACCTCGCGCCCGCTGGAGACGCTGATCGGGTCGAACCGCGGGAACGTCGTCCCGATCCCGGGGGCGATACCCACGGCAGCGACGGTCAGGGCCGCACCCGCGATCGCGAGCAGCCCGATCGAAACCGGCTCGAACGGGCTGGCCGCACCCGTGGCGACCGTGAGCGCGACGGTGAGCGGGAGGCCCAGCACGAGGCCGGGGATCGCCAGCCCGGTGGCGAACTGGCGGCCGTCGGGCAGCGACGTCAGCGTCGCCGGGAGGACGGGCCCCTCGTCGCCCAGCGGGTTCAGCCCGAACGCGGCGCCCGCGAGCCACGGGACCAGCAGCGCCAGCAGCGGGGGCAAGAAGGTAAAGAGGTCGCCGCTGCGTGCGAGGTTGATCAGCGACGAGCCGATGCCGATGACCGGTATGAGCACGAACGAGAGCCGGCGGGGATTCCGGCGGGCGACGATCACGACGCGCTGGGCGACGCGGCGAGTGGGCTGGCTGCCGAACGGGACGACGAACGGGCGCGTGGCGGCCGCAAGCGGGTCGAGCGCTGTGCCGGTGTCGACGCGGGCGCGCTCGCTCCGGACGTCGGGCTCGACGCTGTCGCCGAACCACAGTTCGGTCGCCAGCCACTCGAGCGCGGCGAGCCAGACGGCGATCCAGACCAGCCCGCCGACGGCCGCCGCGGCGGCGCGCGGAACCGAGACGACGAACGGCGATCCCACGAGCGCCAGGTCCAGCAGCCAGGCGGACGGGAGCAGGCCGAGCGTGCCGGTCGCGCCGGCGCCAGCGTAGTTCTGGATCCCGACGTACAGCCCGATGAACGCCAGCGCGAGTACGCCGCTCATGATCGATTTGTACCGGGCGACGAACCGCACGCGGGCGACGATCAGCTTGGCGGCCAGCCCGCCGGCGTAGCCAGCGATCAGCGCCGTCCCGAGAAAGAGTGCAACGGCGACTGCCAGCAGCGGGGCGGTGACGAACGAGCCCGTCGCCAGGACGAACGCCCCGCCAAGCAGGACGAGCGGGATTCCGAGGTACGACAGCGCGCGCAGTCCCTCGGCGGTGAGCAGCCCGACGACGATCGAGCGCACCGAGACCGTCAGCAACATGAGCGAGTCGTTGTCGATGCGGTCGTGGCGCGTCGCGGCCCGCTGGCCGGCGATGAACACCGCGAACAGCCACTGCAGGCCGAAGGTCCCGCGCACGGCGTCGGTCAGCGGATACGATCCCAGGTCGCCCGCGACCCGGAAGAGCAGGTACGACCCGGCGGCGACCGCCAGGAGGAAGAACAGCCCGCCAAACGCCAGCAGCGCCAGCCGGCCGCGGTCCTCCCGGATCGAGCGGACCGTCCGGCGAAACTCCGTGCGCCCGATCGCCAGCCCGTGGCGCGCCCAGTGCGGTTCAGGCATCGACGGGCTCCTCGGGCTCGGTGCCGGTCGCGGGGTCCTCGCTCGTCACCTCGAGGAAGACGTCCTCGAGCGTGCGGCCCTCGCCGCCGCCCGTCTCGGCCTGGGCCTTCAAGTCCGCCGGGGCGCCTTCGGCCACGAGTTCCCCGTCGTAGAGGACGCCCACGGTGTCTGCGTGCTCGTCGACGACCGGCAGGATGTGCGTCGAGAGGAAGATCGTCGCCCCCTCGTCGGCCAGCCGGTCGATCATGTCCCGGATCGTCCGCGCCGCTCGCGGGTCCAGCCCGCTGGTCGGCTCGTCCAGGAAGAGCACGTCCGGGTCGTGCAGCAGCGACTGGACGAACGCCGTCTTCTGGCGCATCCCCTTCGAGAAGGCGTCGATCCGGCGGTCGGCGTCGTCGGCCAGGTCGAGCGTGGCGAGGAGTTCGTCGATGCGCCGCTCGGTGGGCTCGGGTGGCAGGTCGCGCAGGCCGGCGACGTACGTCAGTTGCTCGCGCGCGGTCAGTTCGTTGTACAGCGGCGGCTCCTCGGGGAGGTAACCGATCGAGCCGACGAGTCGGCGGCGGTCGGTTACGGGTACGCCGTCGACGCGCGCGCTGCCGCTGGTGGGCCGGGTCAGCGACGTGAGCATGCGCATGGTCGTGGTCTTGCCGGCGCCGTTCGGGCCGAGGAAGCCGTAGACCACGCCCTCGGGGATGGCGAGGTCGAGGTCGCTGACCGCCGTCGTCGCGCCGTAGCGTTTCGTCAGGGCGTCCGTCTCAATCGCGTTCACTGGGACCAACTCGGTTGCGCGGAGACTCAGGGGCCAGATGTATCAACCTGCTGTTCGGACAGCCTTTTGCCGGCCCCGGCCGACGCCTCGTCCATGCAACTGGGCATCGTCTCGGACACCCACGACAACTACGCCGCCGCCGAGGAGATCGCGAGCGTCTTCGCCGAGCGCGGCATCGAGACCGTCCTGCACTGCGGGGACTTCATCTCCCCGCCGCTGCTCGGCGCGTTCGACGGCCACGACTTCGCCTTCCACGGC
The DNA here is from genome assembly GCA_042217345.1 of Haloarculaceae archaeon. Taxonomy (GTDB): domain Archaea; phylum Halobacteriota; class Halobacteria; order Halobacteriales; family Haloarculaceae; genus Halorientalis. The sequence continues at coordinate 2,812 of JBDGSW010000109.1, read as the reverse complement.
GTCCTCGGCAACAACGACGGCGAAGAGGCCGGCCTGCAGTCGACCATCGACGGCATGGGCAACGGCAGCGCGCTCCACGGCCGCGAGGTGACCCTGGAGTTCGACGGCACGACCGTCCATCTGTTGCACGGCGACCAGGGCGTCGACGAGGTCACCGCCCGCGCCGAGTCCGGCGAGTACGACTACGTCTGCTACGGCCACTTCCACGTCGCCGAGGAGCGCGACGTCGGCAGCACGACGGTGCTCAATCCGGGCGCGCACTTCCCGACGGTGCCCGACGAGAACCGCAGCGTCGTCGTGCTGGACACCGAAAGCGACGACGTGGAGTTCGTCTCGATCGACGGCTGAACGACCGGCGTCGGGTCCGGTCGCGCATACCTGTCGCTTCTCGGTATCGAACAGGCAGTGAGAAATCGAACGCCGGTTCGTCCGTCAGGAGAGGTCCGGAACGAGCGGCGCGTCGGCCTCCGGTTCTACGAATTTCTCGTGGGTCTCCGTCTCGTAGGCGCGTCCGCCGTCGGCGGCGAAGCGGCGCGTGGGCATGGCTGGAACGATCGGGGCCAGTCGTCCGTCGGAGTCCGTCGAAGGCCGGTCGTACATGGTCAGTCGTTCGTCCTCACTACCACATGAACTATCCTTACAGATAAACCCCACGGTTTATCATTTCGTATTTCGTTCCGGGGTCGGATCGGGACTCCCAAAGCGCTCCGCCGCCGAGGGCGACGCATGGGAGAAAACCGGATTCCGGCCGACGACTGGGCGACGGTCGTCAGGTCGGTCCCGATCGTCTCGGTCGACCTCGTCGTCCTCGTCGGCGACGGCGTCGTCCTCGGGAAGCGGACCAACGAGCCCGCGAAGGGCGAGTGGTTCGTCCCCGGCGGGCGCGTCCACAAGCACGAGCGCCTCGACGAAGCGGTCCACCGGATCGCCCGCGAGGAGCTTGATACCGACGTGACCATCGAGCGTCAGCTCGGCGTGTACGGGCACTTCTACGACACAGCGGACGTGCCCGACGCCGACGGGAAGCACTACGTCCCGATCGGATACCTCGTGAGCGCCGAGAAGGTCACCGCTGGGGACCTTCAGGCCGACGACCAGCACGCGGACCTGCGGCTGTTCGATCCGCCGTTCGACGATCTGGATCTGCACCCGTACGTTGAGCAGTATCTCGACGACGCCGGGATCCAGGAAGCGTCTGTCCCGCTGTCCGATGAAGAAAAAGATGCGTATCTGGACAGCGGGTTCGATTCCGGTACCGAAACGGACGAAAGCCACGACGAAACGGTCTACGGCGATTTGGGACAGGAGCTGAGAGAAGAGGATCAGTAACGCTCGAACCCGTCGGTGTCCAGGTAGTTGTGTGCGACGGTGATCGCGTGATCGGCGTGGAGCGCCCGCGGCGACAGGCTCACCCGCTCGTCTGCTTCCGCGGCGAGCAGGTCGCGTTCGTCCGCGGTGAAGTCCTCGTGATCGGAGAGCACGAAGAGTGGGTCGGTCGGCGGCTCGACGTCGACGATCGGGTCGCCGTCCTCGTGGAGTTCGACGACGGTGCCGGTGGCCGCCGCGTCGGCGAGCGTCGCGGCGAAGTCTTTTCGGGAGATCGACACGCCCGGCGAGCTCTCGGCGGCCTGGTGACCGATGGCGTCCTCGCGGTGCTCCAGCGCTTCCCGGATCAGCGCACCCGTGCTGCGCTCGTCGGGATTGAGCCGGTGGAGCTCGCCGCCCTCGAAGTGGACGGTAAACTCGTCGGCGAGCACGAGGTGGACGCGGACGTCCGCGCGGAGGTCGTGGCTGAGGAAGAAGGCCGAGTTGACGCACCGACAGAGCACGTCCAGCCGGCCGGCCTCGCTGGGCAGCGCGTCGAGCGAGAAGTCCGGGGTCGTCGGCGCCCGGTGGCCGCTGACGATGAACTGGCGCATGAATCGGCTACCGGCGGCCGCTACTTGCCGGCTTCGATCGACGGTGCAGAGAACTCCCGTTACAGCCGCTCGGTGTCGGTCCCGCCGTCGGTCTCCGTGCGATCCGGGCTCGACAGGCGGATGTGACGGTCGGGTTTGGCCTGCGGGTTCGTGTCGGCCTCGGCCTCGTCCCGAATGCGTGCCTCCTCGGGCGAGCGACTCGGCTCTCGCGGCGCCAGCTCGTCACGGGTCCGGCGCCGCGGTGGGTCGACGGCCTGGCGGCGCCGGTAGCGGCCGATGAGCTCGTCCAGCAGCAGGGCCTCCCGATCGGCGAGATCGTAGGTCTCGGCGACGTACTCGCGGGCGGACTGGACGTCGCCGTGCATGAGGTCGCGCCGAACGCGGACGTACGCCTGCATGAACGGGACGTCGCCGTCGCCGGTCGTGGGCTCGCGCCGCGAGAGCGAGACCTCCTCGTCGTCCTCCAGATCGGCGAGGATGTCCTCGAAGCCAAGGACGGAGGAGTCGTGGTCGGGATCGAGCACGCACAAGAGGTACTCCGAGGCGAAACGGTGGAACTCGGACTTGGACTCGAACACGTCCGAGTCGGCCACGATCTCCTCGATCCTGGCCACCAGCGCGTCCGGGTATCGCACCGTCTCTTTTCCCATACTCCCCATGTTTCACTGACGATACTTAGTTTGTTATGACGACGTCAGACAAATGAAATAAAACGTACATAACATATCGGCCACGCAGAACGGGACCCGACGACCCCGCGAAATCGAGCGCAATCGGACCCGCTGTGGGGGGTTCCGATCCGCCGGCAGGCACTCGGGGCTCGGGACGGGAGCCGAGGGGTGACATCCTCCCCGCCGTAAACGGCGGGGCTTCCCCTACGAGGGGAATCCGGC
>JBDGSW010000168.1:0-5730 GCA_042217345.1 Haloarculaceae archaeon | reverse complement strand
TCGGTGTCGGGGTCGTCGAGTTTCTCCGTCGGGTGCCCCTCGGGGTTGCGGACGAGCGAGACCGTGTCGACGCCCTCCTCGGGCGAGCCCGTGATCTCGGTGACCTCCGTGTTCCGCATGATCTCGATGTTGCCGTCGTCGACGTGGTCCATCACGCGGTCGATCCAGTAGTCCTCGGCGCGGAACTCCTCGCGGCGGTGGGCGATGTAGACGGTGTCGGCGAACTTCGTCAGGAACGTAGCCTCCTCCATGGTGGCGTCGCCGCCGCCGATCACGAGCATGTCCTCGTCGCGGAAGAACGCGCCGTCGCAGGTGGCGCACGTCGAGACGCCGTAGCCCATGAGCTCGTCCTCGCCGGGGATGCCCAGGGTGCGGGCGCTGGCGCCCGAGGCGACGATCAGCGAGTCGGCGGTGTAGACGTCGCCGTTGGTGAGCTCGATGCGGAACGGGCGGTCCTCGGCCCGGACGTCCGAGATGACGCCGTGCTCGATCTCGGCGCCGAACTGCTGTGCTTGCTCGCGCATGTTGTTGACCAGGTCCGGGCCGCCGATGCCGTCGGGAAAGCCCGGATAGTTGGCCACGTCCGTCGTCAGGGTGAGCTGGCCTCCGGGTTCGTCGCCCTCCAGGACGAGCGGGTCGTTGTTCGAGCGGGCGGCGTAGATGGCCGCCGTCAGCCCGGCGATCCCGGAGCCGGCGATCACGACCGAGCGGTGGTCGACGATGTCCTCAGTCATGCGAATGGATAGTTCCGGGCGGCGTATTAAGCCTGCGCCCTCGTGCGCAGGCCGCGCAGCGCCGCCGCTACCCGCCGCTGGGCGCGCCGTCGACACGCTTAGGGAGCGCCCCCGCGCCGTCTCCAGCATGCCCGCCGACCTCGCCGAGAAGACCGACCGCTACGAGGAACTGCTCGCTGACGCGCTGGCGGCCGCCGAGGTCGCCGTCCCACCCGACACGCCACTCGCCGACGCTGCGGCGGAGTACGAGGAGATGGCCCGGTCGTACCTCGAGGACGGCCGGCACTTCCGCGAAGACGACGACCCCGTCAACGCGCTGGCGGCCTTCTCCTACGGCCACGCGTGGCTCGACGCCGGCGCGCGCCTCGGCCTGTTCGACGTCCCGACCGATGGCCACCTGTTTACCGTCTGAGCCCGACTCACTCGGGCCCGAACAGTCCGTACTCGCGGGCGATCGCGTAGAGTTCGTACCCGAAGACGACGAGCACCAGCGCGACGCTCCCCCAGACGAGCGCCGCGAACGCGACCGGCCCCAGCGGGCTCATCTGTCGTGCACCTCCCCGTCGGCGGCCCCGTCAGCGCACCCATCGGCCGGCTGATCGCCACCGGCACCGCCGTCGGCGACGGCGTCGAGCTTGCGGACCTCTCGCGCCAGCCGATCGAAGTCGAACGACCGACCGGCCGCGACGCCGAGGGTCGCCGAGCCTGCCGTCAGCGCGACCGAGAGCCCCACGGCGCTCACGAAGGCGGCCAGGAGGTTCGGCGCGGGGAGCACGCGGGCGAACCCGAGGGTCGCCAGCGCGGCGTTCGTCCGCGGGAAGTACGCGAGGCCGACGGCGAGGGCGACCGCGGCGGCGACCACGGCGCCCCGTTGTGCGAGCGAGCCGACGTACAGGCCGGCGAACAGCGGCGCGAACGTCGCGGCCGCCAGGAGGTCGGCCAGCAGGAACAGCGAGAGGACGCTCCGGGCGCGCAGGGCGACCAACAGCGACGCGATCCCGACCAGGACGGTGAGCAGCCGCGCCGCCGCGGTGAGTCGCTCCCGGTCCGGATCGGCGAGCAACCGCGGCAGCTCGGTCGTCACCAGGCTGGCGATCGCGTTGAACAGCGTGTCGGCCGTGCTCATCACGAGCAGCGTCGCCAGGACCACGACCAGCAGGGCGATCCACGCCGGGAAGGCCCGCCGGACGACCAGGAAGAACGCGACGCTTCCCTGCCCCACGCCGACGAGGCCCAGGCCGGTCGCGAACACCCCGAACAGGCCAGCGACGACGACCATCGGCACCACGGCGACGGCCGCCACGAGGAAGGACCGCCGGAGCGTCCGCGCGTCGGCCGCGGCGTAGATCCGCTGCCACCAGGCCTGGTTGAGCAGTTCGGCACCCAGCACGGCCAGCACGAGCGTGAACCCGTAGGCGACGCCGGCCGCGTAGCCCGGATCCAGCAGCGCGGGATTGGCGGCGACGACCCCGGCCCGGAGGCGGTCGGTCCCGCCCAACAGCACGACGGCGCCGGCCCCGCCGAGGACCAGCAGCGGGAGGATCAACAGCGACTGGACCGCGTCGGTGACGACGCTCGCGCGCAACCCACCGTAGGCGGTGTAGGTGAGGACGAACCCGCCGACGAGCGCCGCGGTCTGCCAGCGGGGGACGCCTGCGACGGCGTCGACGGCGGTCGTGACTCCCGTCAGTTCGGCGGCGAGGAAGACGAACATGTAGAAGCCGCTGATCAGCAGGACGTACGCGTGCATCGCGGGGCCGAAGCGGGCGCGGGCGAACTCGGTCAGCGAGTGGCCGGCGGGCATCACCCGGCGGATCCGGGGGCCGACGATCGCGAACGCGACCATCGGGACGGCGCTGCCCAGTCCGTACCCGATGACGGCCGTGAGGCCCGTCGACGTGCCGACCTCCGCCGGGCTCAGCAGGATCCACGCGCCCATCGAGGAGGCGATCAGCGTCGCGGTCAGCGTCCCGCTCCCCGCCGAGTCCCGGGCGCTGACGTAGTCCTCGATCGACTCAACGCGACCCCGGCTCGCCAACACCCCGAGAAGGCTCACCGCCGCGAGCGTCACAGACAGTACCGCGAGCGCGATCGTGGATCCGACCATATTACACGATGGTCCACTCGGCCTGATATAACCACACGATATTCGCCACTAATCGCGCCCGCCCAGTGAATCCCTCACACGGGACCGCAGTCTGTCGGTTTTGAGGATCGGTAAATCGGCAATTCCCTCCGCAAATATCGAAACCTTTAAGTAGATTTCGCACTTACAGAGAGTTAGGAAGTTCGCCGGTAGTTTTTTCTGGCTTTCGCCACCGGCAACCCGGAAGATCCCAATGAGTGATACGACGATCCGAACGAGCGAGCACGAACAGACCACCGAAACAGAACGGACGGACGAACAGGTAGACGAACACGAGTGCCCCGAGTGCGGCGGGACGCTGATGACCGACTCCGAGCACGGCGAGACGGTCTGTGAGGACTGCGGTCTCGTCGTCGAAGAGGACGAGATCGACCGCGGCCCCGAGTGGCGCGCGTTCGACGCCGCCGAGAAGGACCAGAAGTCCCGCGTCGGCGCCCCGACCACCAACATGATGCACGACAAGGGGCTGTCGACCAACATCGGCTGGCAGGACAAGGACGCCTACGGGCGGTCGCTGTCCTCCAGCCAGCGCCAGAAGATGCAGCGGTTGCGCACCTGGAACGAGCGCTTCCGCACGCGCAACTCCAAAGAGCGCAACCTCAAGCAGGCGCTGGGCGAGATCGACCGCATGGCCTCGGCGCTCGGGCTTTCGAAGAACGTCCGCGAGACCGCCAGCGTCATCTACCGTCGCGCGCTGAACGAGGACCTGCTGCCGGGTCGCTCCATCGAGGGCGTCGCGACCGCGGCGCTGTACGCCGCCGCCCGCCAGGCGGGCACCCCCCGCAGCATCGACGAGCTCGTCGCCGTCTCCCGCGTCGACGAGATGGAGATGACCCGGACGTACCGCTACGTCGTCCGCGAGTTGAACCTCGAGATCAAGCCCGCCGATCCCGAGAGCTACGTCCCGCGGTTCACCTCGGACCTGGAGCTCTCGGAGGAGGTCGAGCGTCGCGCCCGCGAACTGATCGAGCACGCCCGCGATAAGGGCGTCCTCAGCGGGAAGAGCCCCGTGGGCCTGGCGGCCGCGGCCGTCTACGCCGCCGCGCTGCTGGTCAACGAGAAGGTCACGCAAAACCAGGTCAGCGAGGTGGCCAACATCAGCGAAGTCACCATCCGCAACCGCTACAAGGAGCTCCTCGAGGCCGAGGAGATCCCGACGTAAGCCTCGCCCGGGATCACGAACGGGATCGACGCCCGTTCGACCGCGAGTCGTTGCGAAGCTTTTTCTACGTGGTGAGTGTGAACAGTGCACACATGAGGGAAGCGACCGTCCGGTTGCTCTGTCCGGAGTGTCGGAAGGACTGGGAGTCGGCGCCGACCGACCTGCCGTCGCACAAACGCACGTTTCACTGCCCCAACTGTCACGCGAGCAGGCGGATGGCCGAGTTCACGCGCACGGAACGCGAGCTCGACCGGCTGAAGGCCCTCCAGTAGCCGGCTCGGCGGGGACAGCGCGGAGACCGCGCGCCCGTCAGCCGCTGGTCGGCGAGAGCGCCCCGCAGGCCTCACAGCGCAGCATGAGCGCGCCGCGTTCGCGCTCGAACTTCGTGTCGGGGAGCCCGCACTCACCGCAGAGGACGAACTCCTCGGTGTAGGCGTCGACCGCGTCGCCGATCCGGTCGGCGCCGAAGTCGCCGGTCAGGCGCGCGCGGCCGCTCTCGTCGATGTGACCGCTGGTCCCCAGCTCGCTCTGGAGGAACTTCATCACGTGGTCGGGCTCGCGGTCGAGGCGCTTGGTCGTCGCCTGGAAGTTCTCGTAGACCGTGACGTTGCCCTCCTGGCGCACCTCGGGGTCGGGGACGTCGAACCGGTCGCTGCTGCCCTCGATGTCGGGCGTGTGCTCCATGGCCCGGTCGAGTTGGTCCTCGTAGTCCATATCGAAACGCAGCCACCCGTCGGGGAAAAATCTTTCAACCGCGCCCGAATTCGACGACCCCTCGGCGAGCAGACCTATCGGCGATTGTAAACTCTTCGTGCGTTCGCTGCCAGGTGTGAATCACTTGTAAACCCCGGTATGACCGGCTCTCTCCGGGGACCCATGTTAACGGGGCCCAGAGTAGTACTATAACCCTTGAGTCGTTACGCACGGGTGACCATGAAGAAGCAGGAGCTCATTCATCTTCACGGCCTGCTTGCACAGGTGCAGAACCACTACGAAGAGCGGACCGGCAACGTCGTCGAACACGACGAGTACGCCGAGATCAGCGTTCGACCGACGTCGATCCACATGTCGAAAGACGATCACAAAGACGCCGTCTTCGCGCTCGCCGACGGAATCTGTCGGGAGATGATCGAGTCGTCGACCGATCAAGTCCCTGCGGCCGCCGACTGAATTCGTTCTCTTCGCTTTTGCGGTTCTGACTCTCGGCAGCGACTGCCCAATCTGGCCGGCCCGGCCGCAGGCTCGTCACCGTCGACAGAGCTGCGTCCCGCGGTGGCCGCCAGTCCCCGATTACTCGTCTATGAGCTCTTCGAACTCCGGGAGGACCGCTTCCTCGTCGTCGGTCTCGGTCACCTCGACTTCGACCGACTCCGCGGACTCGTCGGCCTCGGCTTCGTCGGTTTCGCTGTCCTCGTCGTCCTCGTCGATTATCTCATCGATCTCCAGGACGTCGAGCGGGATGTTCTCGAGGCGCTGGCCAATCTCCTTGCGGGCGATCCGGGCGGCGTGTTCGTCGCGCTCGACGTTGAAGACGGTCATCTCCAGTTCGAGCGCGACGAGGCTCTCGTCGGCGGCGATGAAGGCCGGGTCCAGTTCCTCGTGGCAGTGCGGACAGACCCGCTCGCCCATGTTGATCTCGACGTAGTTGAGGTCGGGGTTGAGCATCTCGCCGGTCTTCGAGATGGCGA
>JBDGSW010000011.1:0-5773 GCA_042217345.1 Haloarculaceae archaeon | reverse complement strand
CTGAAACCGACCGGCAACTGGCCGGGTTCCCTCTGTGTAGGGAAGCCGCGCCGTTCACGGCGCGGAGGATGTCACCCCGCCGTCATGGTGGGGATGACGATGCTGGCCATCGGCATGCTGCTTTACTTCCGGCGGCGGAACTACCTGTAACTAGCCGAGCAGCAGCGGCACCAGCAACACCCCCATCAGGCTCGCGCGGCGCGCGCCGAAGCGCTGGGGAACCAGCCCGACCGCCGCCGCGACGGCGAAGACGACCAGCCCGGTCGCCCCCGCGAACAGGACGGCCAGCACGGCGAGGACGACCAGGACGCTTATCGACAGTCGGCGGTAGTCCAGCCGGCCGACCAGCGCCAGGTACCGGTCGCCGACGAGTAGCACCAGGACGAAGCCGACGGCGGCCGCGATGGCGACGCTCGCGACGAACAGCGGGAGCGCGAGCGGGACCCCCGCGTCCCGCAGGGCGACCAGCACGCCCGTCCGCGTGGTGTCCAGCGCCTGCAGCGCCACGAGCGCGAAGATCGCGTTGGCGGTGTTGACGCCGCTCGTCGCGACGACGAACCCCCGCGAGCCGAAGCTCCGTGGGACGGCCAGCAGGACGCCCGTCGCGGCGATGGCGCTGGTCACGCCGGGGACGAACCCGACGACGGCCCCCGAGAGCGTTCCGGCCAGCGCCAGCGCGAGGACGCCCCGCCGCGAGAGCGCGACCGTCGCGTCGTCCTGGGGCGGCACCCCACCGCCGCCCATCGCCTCCAGCAGGACCGGGGCGCCGAACAGCCCGGCGAACAGGGGCGCGAGCGTTCCGCCGGCGCCGAGTCCCCCGGTGTGGAGGTCGAGCGTCGCCAGGCCCAGCAGCCCCGAGGCCCCGAGCGCCAGCGCCGCGCCGAGCGACGCCCGGTAGGTGGGCTCGGTGGTGACGAGCGCGACGACGACGGCTGCCAGCACGATTGGGAGATGTGCCCGGAGTGCCGGGTAGGTCGCCCGCATCACGCGCGCCATCGGGAGCGCGAGCGGCACGGCGAGTACCACGGCCAAGCCGCTGCCCAGCGCCGACAGCCGCAGCGCTTCCCGGCCTCGGCCGCCGAGGACGAGTTCGTGGCCGGGCAGCGCAGAGGGCGCCATCGCCGGGTCGGGGACGCCCAGCGCGAGCGAGGGGACGACGTCGAGGAAGGTGTGGACCGTCCCGGCGGCTAGCATCGCCGCGCCGACGAGCCGCGGCGGCCCGGGCACGGCGGGAGCGCCCGCCGCCAGCAGCAGCGCCACGTTGTTGGCGTGGATGCCCGGGACGAGCCCGCTGACCGTCCCGAGCGCGATCCCGCCGGCGACGAACGCCAGCGCGAGCGCGGTCGCTCCCGGCGCGACGCCGATTCTGAGGCCGTGGAGCGTCATGGCTGCCATCGCCCGGGGGTGGTCCCGGGATCGGACTTAAACCTACGGCGCCGGCGTGGTGGCGCAGTCGCGACGTGGGTCAGTCCGTGCCCGCCGAGTGCGGCGTCGCCGCGGCCACGTCGCCGAACTCGAAGCGCGCGCCGCCGTCGTCGCTGTCCGTGACGTGGACGGTCCAGCCGTGGGCGCCGGCGACGTCGGTGACGATCGCCAGCCCGATGCCGGTGCCCGCCTCGCTGGTGGTGAAGCCGTGATCGAGGACGGCCTCCTTCTGGTCGTCGGGGATGCCGACGCCGTCGTCGGCCACGAAGAACCCGCAGGGAGCGTCGGTATCACAGGTGCCGACCGTGACGGTCACGTCGCCGCCGCCGTGCTCGACCGCATTGCGGTAGAGGTTCTCGAAGAGGTTGAGCAGCCGATCGCGGTCGGCCTCGACCACGAGGTCGGTGTCGACGGTCATGGTGGTTTCGGCGGTCTCGACGTGTCCCCAGGCATCGGCCGCGGCCGCGGCGAGCTCGATCGGTTCGGTCTCGGTGATGGCTTTGCCCTGGCGCGCGATCGCGAGGGCGTCGTCGATGATCGCCTCCATGCGCTGGTGGGCCGTCGTGAGCTCCTCGACGTGCGCGGCGTCGACGGTCACCGTGTCACCGTCCCGTTCTGCGGCCATGAGTTCGGCGTATCCCTCGGCGACGTTCAGCGGGTTGCGCAGGTCGTGGCTGACGATGCTGGCGAAGCGGTCGAGGCGCCGGTTCTGGTGTTCCAGCTGAGTCGTGCGCTGCTGGAGGCGCTCTTTTTGCCGTTCGAGCTCCGTTTTGCGCTCCTCGAGGCGGTCCTCCCGGCGTTGCTGCTCGGTCACGTCGTGCAGCAAGAGCACGCGTCCGACGACCGTATCGTGGTTGGTGAGCGTCGAGACGGCTACCTCGTAGCAGCGTTCGCCGCGGTCGGTCTCGACCCAGACGTGGTCGGTGACCTCGCCGTCGGTTCCGTCGGCACCCTCGACGACGTCGACGACGCTCTCGCCGTGGACGATCGTCTCGCGGTCGACGAGGACGCTGACCGGCCGGCCGATAGCGCGCTGGACGCCGAGCATGCGCTTTGCCGTCGTATTGATGTCGACGATTCGCCGCTCGTCGTCGAGGACGACGACGCCGTTGTCGATCTCCTCGAGGACGAAGTCCCGCGCCAGGGCGCTGACGCTCTCGAAGCGCGAGCTGAGGCGGGCCAGCGCGCGATCGATCGAGAGCGCGCGGACGAACCGCTTGCTGACCAGCCCCAGAACCGCGAGACAGCCGAAAAACAGGTACGCGTACGGCAACAGTAGCAGGTGCGGCAGTGGCGACAGCCCGGCGAAGCTCACCGCGGCGGCGCCAGACAGCACGATCACGGCCGCGAACAGGGAGAAGGCGATGTTGCGGTAGACGTTGCGCGACCGACGGAACTTCTGGAACAGCAGCCGCGCGTATCCGGCGATGACGGCGTAGGAGACGACCGCGGCCGCGAGCGTGCCTGGGCCCCAGTCGTAGTGGAGGCGGACCATGGGGCCGCGCGTCACGTGGGCGTTCACGATGACGAACCCCTGGACGCCCACCACAGTGGCGACGAGTACGAACGCGACCGGCGCCGCCAGGAGGGCGGCGATCCGCCGACGCGTCAGCCAGTCGCCGCGACCGGTGTACTGGAGCGTGAACCCGAGCATCGTCACCGGCAGGTAGAGGGCGATCCCGATGCCGACGGCCACGGCGTGGACCTTCGCGGCGACGGGGACCAGCGACACGACCACGACCTGGTCGAGCGCCCACGCGGCCAGGACCACCTGAACGCCCACGAACCAGCGCTCGGCCGCGCTGTCCGCGCGGCGCCAGGTCAAAAGCGCCGCCGTCGCCCCCAGCGCGACCACGATCGCGAGCGGGAGCGCGTACGGCGTCGGTTGAAACATACGCTCAGTTGACACAATGCCCGCCGCATCCATAAACGGGTCGGTCGATTATTTCTCGTGATTACTGGAGGCGTCGGTCGCGTGCGGCGGCCAGACCCTCGATCATGCCCTTTGGGGCCGTCGTTGCGTCGCAATGTCGTCGAACTCGACGCGGGCCCCGCCACTACCGCTATCAGTAATTGAAACTGACCAGCCGTGCGCGCGGGCGACGTCCGCGACGATGGAGAGGCCGAGGCCGGTGCCGGCCTCGCTGGTGGTGAAGCCGTGATCGAGGACGGCCTCCTTCTGGTCGTCGGGGATGCCCACGCCGTCGTCGGCCACGAAGAACCCGACCTCGCCGTCGCCGTCGTCCCAGGACCCGACGGTCACGGTGACGGTCTCGCCGGCGTGCTCGACGGCGTTGCGGTAGAGGTTCTCGAAGAGGTTGAGCAGGCGGTCGCGGTCGGCCTCGACGACCAGGTCGGCGTCGACGGTCAGCGTGGCGTCTGCGGTGTCGACGTGCTCCCAGGCCTCCGTCGCGACCGCCGCGAGGTCGACCGGCTCGGTCTCGGTGATGGCTTTCCCCTGGCGGGCGAGGGTGAGCGCGTCGTCGATGATCGCCTCCATGCGATCGTGGGCGGACCGGATCGAGTCGATCTGCTCGCGCGAGACCGTCCCCGTCTCGCCGTCGACGGCGGCGGCCAGCATCTCGGCGTAGCCGTCGGCGACGTTCAGCGGGTTGCGCAGGTCGTGGCTGACGATGCTGGCGAAGCGATCGAGGCGCTCGTTCTGGTGTTCCAGCTGGGCCTTCTGGTGCTGGAGGCTGCGTTTCTGCTGTTCGAGCTCCTCCTCGCGCTCGCGTAGCGCCTCCTCGCGGCGCTTCTGCTCGGTCACGTCGTGTAAGAGGACGACGTGACCGACGACGTCGCCCCGGCTCTCCAGCGGCGAGAGTGTCACGTCGTAACAGCGCTCGTCGCCGTCGTCGGTCCGGACCCAGACCTGCTCGCGCACGTCGCCGATGGCCTCGCCCTCGCGGCCGGCCAGTTCGTCGACGATCTCGCTGCGGTCGACGATGGTCGAGAAGTCGATGGCGTCGGTCACGTGGCGGCCCACGGCGCGGTCAGCGCCGAGCATGCGCTTGGCGGTGGAGTTGATGTCGACGATCCCCCAGTGCTCGTCGAGGACGATCACCCCGTTGTCGATCTCCTCGAGGACGAAATCGCGCGCCAGCGGCAGGACGCGATCGCCCCGGGGCGTGATCACCGCGAGCGCGCGGTCGACCGGGAGCGCCTGCAGGAACCGCTTGCTCGACAGCGAGAGGATCGCCACGCCGCCGAACAGCAGGAAGGAAAACGGCAACAGCAGCATGTGCGGAAACGGCGACAGTCCGGCGAAGGTCGCGGCGCTGGCCAACCCCATCACGACCACCGTGACGAACAGCACCGCCGAGATGGTGCGGTAGACGTTGCGCGAGCGACGGAACTTGCGGTAGAGCATCACCGCGTTGGAGATCACGAAGCCGTAGGAGACGAGCGCTGAGGTGTGTCCGATCCAGCCCCAGTTGTACGCGACGTACTGGTAGCCGCTCGCGCGGACGACGTGGACGTTCGTGACTGCCGACCCGCGGACCCCCAGCAAGTGCACGAGCGCGACCGGTACGAGCGGTAGCGCGAGCAGTCCAGCCAGTCGCGGCCGCGTCAGCCACGCGCCCCGGCCGGTGTAGTGCAGCGTGAACCCGAAGACGGTCACGGGGAGGTAGATCATCAGCGGAAACAGCGTCCCCGCCAGCTGCAGCGACGTCTCCGGGTCGCTCACCGACAGGACCACCAGCTGCGTCAGCGCCCAGCCCGCCACCGACAGCTCCACTGCCACGAACCACGCCTCGGCGCGGCTCTCGCACTGGCGCCACGTCAGGGCCGCCCCGACGACCCCGATCGCGACGACGAGCACCAGCGGCAGCGTGTACGGGGTCGTCTGGACCATCCTAGTTGCGTAACTCCTCGCTCTGTCGACGTAAATCGTTCGTGCCAGTATCGGGATTGAAAATAGGTCCTTCTCGCGCGGACACGCGCCGTGGGGTCCTCACCCGGCGGGCGATGGCCGTCGCTCGTGGCGGTGAAAATATGGAGAAGGTCTGTGCGGCCGGTTCAGCCGAACAGCTCGCCGAGGCCCTCGCCGCCGGCGTCGTCGTCCTCGTCGTCGTCGCCTTCGTCCTCGGCTTCGGCCTCTTCCTCGCCGCCTTCGTCGCCGCCCTCGTCGCCGCCTTCCTCGGCAGCGCCGCCGGCGGGGGCAGCCGCGCCGCCCGCGGGGACGGCGGCGGCCTGCTCGACCGCTTCCTCGATGTCGACGTCCTCCAGCGCGGCGACCAGGGCCTTGACGCGGGACTCCTCCACGTCGACGCCGGCCGCCTCGAGGACGCCCGTCAGGTTGTCTTCGTTGATCTCTTCGCCCGTCTCGTTCAGGATGAGTGCTGCG
>JBDGSW010000096.1:0-5796 GCA_042217345.1 Haloarculaceae archaeon | reverse complement strand
CGCGACGCCAAGATCACCCAGATCTACGAGGGCACCACCGAGATCCAGAAGAACGTCATCGCGCGGGAACTGATCGACTAAGCGCGGGTGGGCGATCGGCCAGACCCGCCAGGGTTTATTGGTCGCCGGCCCCGAGTTCGCGCATCTTCGAGACTGCCGATCCATCATGTTCGAGCAAGTAGACGCGATCAGGACGCACCTCGTCGAGGACGTCCGGACGGCCCTGGCGAAAGACCCCGCGGCCAAGAGCGCGCTGGAGGTCGCGCTGCTGTATCCGGGCGTCCACGCCGTCTGGCTGTACCGCGTCGCCCACTGGCTGTGGCGGGCGGACCACAGACTCGCGGCCCGCGCGCTCTCGGAGTTCGCCCGCTTTCTGACCGGCGTGGAGATCCACCCGGCGGCGACGATCGGCCGCCGGCTGTTCGTCGACCACGGCAACGGCGTCGTCGTCGGCGAGACCGCCGAGATCGGCGACGACGTCCTGCTCTATCACGGCGTGACCCTCGGGGGCACCTCGATGCGCCGCGAGAAGCGCCACCCCACCGTCGCCGACTGCGTGACCGTCGGCGCCAACGCGACGCTGCTGGGCCCCATTACGGTCGGCGAGGGCGCGACCGTCGGCGCCGGTGCAGTAGTGACCGAAGACGTCCCCGCGAACGCGACCGCAACCGGCGTGCCCGCGACTGTCACGGAGGGCGGGGAGTCCGACGACGGGCCGGCCGGCGAGGCCGTCGAGTCCGCCGAGCCCCACTGGCTGGCCGACTGCTGATGGCAACGCCTATCTCCGCCGATCCCTTGCCAACGAGCGTGTCCGACCCGCACGAGACGCTCGCCGCGGACGCCTACATGGGACCGCTCGTCGAGGAGTACGGAGCGCTGACGATCGAGCCGGCGCCGGACTTCTTCGAGCGGTTCGTCGTCTCGATCCTCCGCCAGCAGGTGTCGATGGCCTCGGCCGCCGCCACCGAGCAGCGCCTGTTCTCGGCCGTCGATCCCTCCCCCGAGGCAGTACTCTCGGCCGACGACGACCTGCTGCGCGACGCCGGCCTCTCGGCGGCCAAGACCCGCTACGTCAACAACGTCGCCGAGGCGTTCATCGAGCGCGCGTGGAGCGCGGCGGCCTTCGCCGAGCTGTCGGACGGCGAGGTGATCGCCGAACTGACCGACGTCACGGGCGTCGGCGAGTGGACCGCCCACATGCAGCTCATGTTCTCGCTCGGGCGCGAGGACGTCTTCCCGGTCGGCGACCTGGGCGTTCGCAAGGGAATGAACAACCTCTTTTCGGCAGACCTCACTCGCGCCGAGATGACCGCCGTCGCCGAGCGGTGGCGCCCCTACCGCTCGTACGCCAGCCGCTACCTCTGGCAGATCCAGGACTGACGGACTCGCAGGCAGTCCCCGCTCGATTCACTCGGCGAGCGGTCGCACTCTCCACGAAGTGCCGGGAGCGACGGATTGATGTTTTTCCACGGCGAAGTCACGGATTAGATGGGTCTAAATCGCGAGTTTCGTCCGAGCCCGCGGGCCGTTCGCGGCCGTTCCCGCCGGGCGGGTCGGGCGCGCTTGCGGAGCGAACGTGCACGGGGTGAGCGACAGTGAAAACGAGCCTCCGCGAGCTACTGTCGTACCTCGGCCCGGGGTTCATCATCAGCGTCGCGTACATGGACCCGGGCAACTGGGCGACGAACATCTCCGGCGGAGCCAGGTACGGCCCCGCGCTGCTGTGGGTGATCGTGCTCGCCAGCGTCATGGCAATGGGCATCCAGGTCGTCGCCGCGAAACTCGGCATCGCGACGGGGAAGGGCGTCGCTCAACTGTGTCGCGAGCGCCTGCCCCGACCGCTCGTCCTCGTGCTGTGGGGCGCCGCCGAACTCGCCATGATCGCGACCGACATGGCCGAGATCATCGGCGCCGCCATCGGGTTCAGCCTGGTGTTCTCGCTGCCGCTGTGGGCTGGCGCGGTCCTGGCGGGCGCGAGCTCGTTCGCGCTGCTGGGCGTGCGAACGGCCCACCAGCGAGGCTTTCGCTGGGTCGAGCTCACGATCATGTCGCTGGTCGGCGTGATCGCGCTGGCGTTCGTCTTCGAGATGGTGCTGGCGCGGCCGACGGCGGGCGAGATCGTCTCCGGGCTCGCCCCGGGCATCCCCGGTGGCGGCCTGTACATCGCTATCGGCATCCTCGGCGCCACCGTGATGCCCCACAGCGTCTACCTGCACCCCTACATCGTCCAGGATCGGCGCAACCGGCTGATCGCCACCCGCGGCGACACCGAGGACGTCCACCGTCGGCACTTCCGCCTTGAGAGCCTCGACACCGTGTTGGCGCTGTTCGGCGCGATGTTCGTCAACGGCGCGATGCTGATCGTCGCAGCCGCCGCGCTGCAGGGAACGGGCATCGAGACGCTGGAGGAGGCGTACGTCACGCTGCACGGCGTCTTCGGCGGGAACGCGAGCCTGGCGTTCGGCGTCGCGCTGATCGCCGCCGGGCTCTCCTCCTCGCTGGTAGCGACGATGGCCGGCCAGACCGTCATGGACGGCTTCCTCGATCTGAACCTCAACGTCTGGCTCCGGCGGTCGGTGACGCTCGTGCCCAGCCTCGCCGTCGTGATCGCCGGCTTCGACCCGACGACGGTGCTGGTCGCCTCGCAGGTGGCGCTGTCGTTCGAGCTGCCGTTCGTGTTGATCCCGCTGTTGTGGTTTACCCGCCAGGAGCGGTTGATGGGAGCCTTCCGCAACCGCTGGAGCACGACGAGCGTCCTCGGGGTCGTGATCGGCCTGATCGTCCTCCTCAACGTCTGGCTGCTGTACTCGACGCTTCTGGGGTAGGTCAGACCGCGAACACCGGTCGGTCGGCTTCCCGGACGACCCGCTCGACGACGCTGCCGATGTTGCCGCGGCGCTCGTGGGTCTGGCCCTGATAGCCCATCACGATCACGTCGGCGTCGACCTCGTCGGCGTAGTCGACGATCTCTTCGTGGGGCACGCCGTGGCAGTGACGGGTCTCGGCAGTCAGCCCGCGGTTGCCCGCGCGGTCGGCGAAGTCCGCGAGCAGATCCGTCCCGTAGTCCTCCAGGTCGTCGATCACCAGTTCCGTGCTCGACAGCCCCGGCTCACCGTACAGCCGCGTGTCCACCACGAACAGCGAGTACAGGTCCGCGTCGAACCGGTCGGCGATGTCCATCGCGTGTTCGATCGCGCGGTTGGCTCCGTCACTCCCGTCGATCGGGACGAGCACGCGCTCGTACATACTCGCTCCCCTGGACCCCGGCCGGCATTGTTAGGCGGGTGCTTCCCGCCGCTGGCCAGCGGTAATCGCGTCGTGCCCGTTGCGCACCTCGCGCAACCTCGGCTTACCGCAGCGCGGCCGTGACGCCCACTACTCGAGTTCGGCGACGGCGTCCCGGACGAGGCCGTCGATGATCTCGGGCGTCGTCGGGTGGAACGCCCGATCCGGGACATCACGGACGTCCATGCCGGTCTCCAGGACGACCTGCATGGTCTTCGCCATCACGTCGGCCTCGTAGTGCAGCGCGTGCCAGCCCAGCACCCGGCCGTCGTCGGCGTCGACGACGAGCTTGCCCAGCCCCCAGCGAGCGTCCTTCAGCTTGAAGATGCCGTCGTCGGTGGCCCGCCGTGTGACCGTGATCACGTCGTGGCCCGCGGCCTCGGCCTCGGGGACCGTCATGCCGAGCGAGGCGTAGGGGTAGACGTTCGCTCCGGCGAACATGACCTCGTGGTGCAGCGGGGCGTACTCGGTCAGGGGCTCGCCCGCGATGGCGCGCCGGACGTTCTCGGCGGCCGTGGCGCCCTCCTCCTTGGACGTGTGCAACAGCATGCGCTCGCCCACCACGTCGCCGGCGGCGTAGACGTGGTCGGCGCCGCGGACGCGCATCGTCGCTGGGTCGACCCACCCCTCGACGTGCTCGATGCCGGCGTTTTCCAGCCCGAGCCCCTCGACGTTCGGGTTGCGCCCGGTAAACAGGAACAGCTGGTCGGCCTCGGCGGCGCTGCCGTCGTCGAGGTGCAACCGGACACCGCCGTCGGCCGTCGCCTCGACCGCCTCCTCGCGTACCTCCGTCAGGATCTCGACGTCGAAGTCCTCGCGGTACATCTCCAGCAGCTCGTCGCCGAGGCGGTCGTCGGCCCGATCGAGGGGGCGCTGGTCGTGCTCGATGACCGTCACGTCCATCCCGGCGGCCTCGCTGAGGTACGGCGCCAGTTCGACGCCGACGTAGCCAAAGCCCATGACGATCCCGGAGTCGGGGAACGCGGTCGCGTCGAGGACGTCCCGGCTGCCCATCCAGTCGACCTCGTCCAGGCCGGGGAGGTCGGGCACGTTCAGCGACGAGCCGGTGGCGACGACCACGTAGTCGGCCTCGAGTTCGCGGTCGCCGACGGCGATAGTGTGCTCGTCGACGAACCGACCTGCCTCGGGGATAAACTCGACGTTGTCTCGCTCGGCCAGCGACTCGACGGACTCGCGGCGCGAGCCCGCCCAGTCGAGGACGTGATCGTCCTTGTGTTCGACCGTCTTCGAGAGGTTCACGTCGGGCGCCGCGCCGTCCAGGCGGGGGTCGTGACGCGCCTGGTAGCGGTGGGCAGTCGCCGAGAGCACCGCCTTCGACGGCATGCATCCCCGGAGGATACAGAGGCCCCCGCCGGGGTCGCCGTCGTCGACCAGCGTCAGGCGGACGTCCTCGGCGGCGAGCTCGCTCGCCACGACGGCGCCCGCGCTCCCGTAGGCGCCGAGTACGACGACGTGCGGTGTCTCGTCCATGTTCACCTGTCAGCGCCCGCTAGGTGAAAGAGCGTTCGCTCTCGACCGAGCGGGGTTACTCCTCGGCGTCGGCCTCCTCCTCCTCGAGTTCGGTCTCGGCGCGGTCCCCGCCGAGTTCGTCGGCCCGCCGCGTCACGTCGACGTGGTAGTGCTCGAGGATGTCCCGGCCCAGCAGGAGGGGATAGTCCATGTGCCCGCGGTCTTCGACGCTGGCGGTGACGGTGTGTTGCGTGCCGCCGACGCCGACCACGAGGTCGACCACCGGCCGCGACCGCCCGGACTTGACGCTGCCGGACTTGATCTTCACGATGTCCTTGATCGGGCCGGTGCCGATATCGGCGGCGAGCTGGGCGTCGATGCTCGTCCGCGTCGCGCCCGTGTCGGACTTGGCGTAGACCGTCCGCGAGCCCCGCGTCCCGCTGAGGACGACCTCCTCGACGTAGCCGATGACGAGCGGCTCGGCGATCGACTCCTCTTTGGGCTTTGGCATGCACGCCGGCCGCGAGTCGTCCAGCGTGCCCGACAGCTGTTCGACGCGGTCGTCGTCGACATCGCCGCCCGCCCGCTCGATCGCCAGCTTCGCGATGTACGGCGCCGGGCTCACGCCGGTCGCGCGGTACAGCCCCTTGAACCCGGCCGTGGGATTGACCTCCAGGACGTACCAGCCGTCCTCGCCCTCGACGATGTCGATGCCCGCGTAATCGAGGCCGATCACGTCGGTCGAGTCGACGGCCGTCTCGCGGACTTCCGCCGGGAGCGCACCGGTGGCGTCCGCGACCTCGCCGCCCAGCGCGACGTTCGTGCGCCACTCGCCCTCCTGGGCGTAGCGGTTCATCGCGCCCACGATGCGGTCGCCGACGACGTACACCCGGAGGTCGCTGTGACGCTCGGCGTCGTGTTCGAGGAACTCCTGGAGGAAGGCCCGGCGGGCGCCGACCTGGGTGTTCACTGGGTCGCCCAGCCCGACCTTCCAGGTGCCGCCGCCGTGCGTGCCGATCGCCGTCTTGTAGACGGCCTCCT
>JBDGSW010000191.1:0-6168 GCA_042217345.1 Haloarculaceae archaeon | reverse complement strand
GAGCGCGAGCGCCTGGCCGAGGTCGCCGAGGAGATCCGCGGCGTCAGCGACACCGAGACCAGCGACGACCTCGCCGACGCCGTCGCGAAGGGCGCGGCCTTCCACCACGCCGGCCTCGCGAGCGACCACCGCTCGCTCGTCGAGGACGCCTTCCGCGACCGCCTGCTGAAGGTGGTCTCGGCCACCCCGACGCTCGCGGCGGGCGTCAACACCCCCTCGCGGCGGGTCGTCGTCCGCGACTGGCGCCGCTACGACGGGACCGTCGGCGGCATGCAACCGCTCTCGGTGCTCGAGGTCCACCAGATGTGCGGCCGCGCCGGCCGGCCCGGCCTCGATCCGTACGGCGAGGCCGTCCTGCTGGCCAGCAGTCACGACGAGCTCGACGAGCTGTTCGAGCGCTACGTCTGGGCCGAGCCCGAGCCCGTGCGCTCGAAGCTCGCGGCCCAGCCGGCGCTGCGAACCCACCTGCTGGCGACCGTCGCCTCGGGGTTCGCCAGCTCCCGCGAGGGGATCCTCGAGTTCCTCGATCGCACGCTGCACGCGACGCAGAACGCCGAGCGCGATCAACTGGAGGCCGTCGCCGACCAGATGCTGGCCTACCTCGAACGCAACGAGTTCCTCCGCCAGTCGGACGGACAGCTCCAGGCCACCAGCCTGGGCCACACCGTCTCGCGGCTGTACCTCGACCCCATGAGCGCCGCCGAGATCGTCGACGGCCTCCAGTCGTGGGAGCGCGGGGACACCCGGGCGTCGCGCCGGGAGGCCGACGAACCCGCCGGCTTCACGACGGCGAGCGAACTCGCGGCCGACCAGGCCGTCGAGCGGGATCCCGGCCCGCCCAGCGCGCTCGGGTTGTACCACCTGATCGCGCGGACGCCGGACATGTACCAGCTGTACCTGCGCAGCGGCGACGAGGACGAGTACGCCGAGCTCGCCTACGAGCGCGAGACCGAGTTCCTCGGGTCGATGCCCAGCGAGTACGAGGAGCGCTTCGAGGACTGGCTGGCGGCGCTGAAGACCGCCCGCCTGCTGGAGGACTGGGCCAGCGAGGTCGACGAGGACGTCGTTACCGAGCGCTACGGCGTCGGCCCGGGCGACGTCCGCGGGAAGGTCGAGACCGCCCAGTGGCTGCTTGGCGCCGCCGAGTCGCTGGCCGGCGAGCTCGGTCTGGCGTCGGTGACGGCGATCCGCGAGGCCCGTACCCGCGTCGAGCACGGCGTCAAGGCCGAGCTGGTCGACCTCGCGGGCGTGCGCGGCGTCGGGCGCAAGCGCGCGCGACGACTGTACGACGCCGGCGTCCGCACCCGGGCGGACCTCCGGGAGGCCGACAAAGGCGTGGTGCTGGCCGCGCTGCGCGGTCGCGCCGGCACCGCCGAGAACGTCCTCGAAAACGCCGGGCGGCGCGACCCCTCCATGGAGGGCGTCGAACCGGCCGACCTCGACGGGGTCGAGTCCGTCCCGACCAGCACCGACGGTGCGAGCGCGCACGCGAGCGACCGGGCGGCCGAGGACGACGCCGACGACCAGTCGAGCCTGGGTGACTTCTGATGGAGGTCGTCGAAGGAATTGCGACGGTCGACGACGTCGACGCCTTCGTCGCCGACCTGGGGGCGATCGGTGCCGAACGCGGCTGCGCCGTCCAGGCGTTCGACGCCCGGTACGTCCTCGGCCGGGCGCACCTCGAACGCGCCGTCGAGCTGGCCGACCGGGCGCGCGAGCGCGGGGAGGCTATCGCCGACGACCCGGCCGTCGAGATCCTGCTGTACGCCGCCGGCCGCCGCCAGATCGACCGCGCGCTGGCCATGGGCGTCGACGCCGGCGAGGGACCGGTCGTCGTCGTGGTCCACGGCCCCGACGGCGACGAGGCGGGCGCGGCCGCGGCCGTCTGCGATCGGCTGGCGCCCGCGGAGACGCTCGGTGACTACGACGAGTCGCTCGTCCGCGAGTTCTTCGGAATCGGCGAGCGCGAGTCGGCGGCGACCGACGCCGCGCTGGCGGACCTGGTGGGCGAGCGGGTGGCGCTGCTGCCCGTCGAGAAGTGAGTCGCCGCGGAGAGACGGGCGAGGCGACCGATTTCGAAGCCCCCTTGAAAGCCCGTCCCCTATCGACTCCCGAATGGGTCCCCCGCAGTGCGAGCCATCGGCAGTGAGCGTGGACGTCGCGGATCGCCCCCGCGACGCCGAGACGACGATCCGCTATCGCGACGTCGGCGACGGCCCGCCGGTCGTCCTCCTGCACGGCGTCGGCCTCGACGCCGCGCGGATCTCCTGGAAGCACGCCATCCCGGCGCTCGCCGAGACCCACCGGGTGATCGCGCCGGACCTGCCGGGCCACGGCGACAGCGACAAGCCCAACCGGCGGTACACGACCGACTACTACATCGACGTCGTCGAGTCGTTCGTCGACGCGCTCGACCTCGCGTCGGTCGCGGTCGCCGGCATCTCCATGGGCGGGGCGATCGCGCTGGGGTACGCGCTGCGCAACGACGTCGAGCGCCTGGCGCTGATCGACAGCTACGGCCTGGGCACCGACGCCCCCTGGCGGCCCGCGGCGTCGGTCGCGCTGCGCGTCCCCGTGATGGACCAGCTGCTCTGGAACACGATGGGCATGACAGAGGGGACGGTCCGGGGGACGTTGTCGGGCTACACCGACCAGGCGCCCCCGGAGTTCGTCGAGGAAGTACACGAGATCATGCAGGACCCCGCCTGCGGCCGGACGCTGCGCAGCTGGCAGCGCAGCGAGTTCCGTGCCTGCGGTTTCCGGACCTGCTACCTGGAGGAACTGTCCGACCTGTCGGTGCCGACGCTTTTGGTCCACGGCGAGAACGACACGCTCTTGCCCTCGACGTGGTCCGAGCGGGCGGCCGCCCGCCTGCCCGACAGCGAACTGCACGTCCTGGCGGACTGTGGCCACTGGCCGCCCCGCGAGCGGCCGAGCCGGTTCAACGGCCTGCTGACGGACTTCTTCGCGAGCTGACGGGCGGACCGGGCTCCGTCGTCACCGCTCACGGCTCGATGGTGCGCCGGCGGACGGCGACGGCGGTCGCTCGCCGGTGTGCCGAAACGGAGGATGCGCGGCGGCTACTCGGGTTTCTCGTCGACGAGGACGACGGCCTCGCCGTCGATGACGGTCTCCTCGCCGTCGGTGACCTGCGTGGTGAGCCGGTACTGGTCGTTGCCCAGGTCCTCGACGATCTCGATCTCGGCGGTGAGTCGGTCGCCGATGCGGACCGGGTTGTGGAACTCCAGATCCTGGGAGAGGTAGACCACCAGGCCGGGCAGGCGCGCCAGCGCGGCGCTGATGAGGCCGCCGACGAGCGTGCCGTGGGCGATGCGCCCGCGGAAGCGGGTCTTCGAGGCGTACTCGTCGTCGAGGTGCAGCGGGTTGGTGTCGCCGCTGGCGGCGGCGAAGTCGGTGACGTCCTGGTCGGTGAGGCGCTTGCTGAACTCGACGCGGTCGCCGACGCCGAGAGCGCTGCGCTCGTGTTCGGTCAGCTCGACCGTCCACTCCGGGAGGTCCTCGTCGGCTTCGATGCGCTCGCGCGGGGGCCGCTGGGGGCTGGCGCTGTCGTCGTCGTCCGACGAGACGCCGAAGACGGCGAACGCCGCCCTGTTCGCCTCCATCACGCTGTTGAACACGTGTGAAGAAGTCTCCGTCCACGTGTCCAGCAGCGCGCTCCGATGCGTGTTGGAGCTCATTGACACCAGTTGTTAGTGTTGGGTCTATTAAAGCGTGGTGGTTCTGCCGGTTCTCGATCCGCCGTTTGCGGCCGTCTACAGCCCGTTACACCGCTAATTGTCGTGGCGCGGACGCGGGCGTACGGGGCCGCCCGCCCGCCGGCCGTGGTTCCAGCCGACATCTATTGCCCTAAATCACCATTCGATGGTGAGAGCAGTAAGGTTTATGGTCTCAGGTGGTGTAGAAGGGAGTGAACAGATGACCGAGGAAAGCGGTGGTCAGGACGGGCTGATGTGGCCCCCGTCGATGATGAAGGGGTTCCAGCAGGCGAGCGAGCAGGCCGTCGAGCAACAGCAGGAGTTCATCCAGCAGTTGCTCGGGGCCAGCACCTCCGGCGTGGGGGTCCCCCAGCTCGGCGCGATGAGCCAGATGGCGACGTTCAAGACCCGCGTTCAGAGCGGGGGTCGCATCAGCATTCCCGACGCCGAGCGCGAGGCGCTCGACATCGAGGAGGGGGACATCGTCCAGACCGTCGTGATCCCGGTCAAACGTAACAGAGATTAAAACCATGAGCGAATACACCACTCCCGTCACCACGACTTTCGAACTGCAGCGCCAGGCGATCAAACAGGGCCAGCAGGCCATCGAGCAGGGCGTCGAATTCCAGCAGACCCTCAACCGCGCGATGCTCGACCAGCTGTCCAGCCAGGAGTCGGCCCAGCGCCGCACCGTCGAGCTGTCGAAGACCGCCTTCGAGAGCTACCTCGAAACGCTCGAGAGCTCGGTTCCCGGCGCCGCCGGCACCGTCGCGGAGATCCGCGACGCCGTCGACGAGCAGTTCGAGTTCCTGCTGGAGAACCACGCCGAGCTGTTCGACAACGTCGAGCAGGAGTACGCCGAGGGCCTCGACGCCTACGACGACCTGACCGCCGACTACCTCCAGGCCATGAACGAGCAGGTCGACCTCGTGCTGGAGGCCCACCAGGACTTCGAGGACCAGTCCATCGAGGCCGTCGAGCAGGTCGAAGACCAGCTCGAGCAGGTCCAGGACCAGGTCGAACAGGTCCAGGACCAGGTCGAACAGGTCCAGGACCAGGTCCGGGAAGTCCAGGAGCAGGCCCAGGAACAGCTCGAGGCGTAGACCGGTCGGAAACGTCCGTTTTTTATTTTCGTACGCGACAACTACACAATCATGAGCGACACAGCCAAGGACACGATGGACGAGTGGAACGAGATGGTCGAACAGATGAACGACGCGATGGCCGACTCCGTCGAGCAGAACATGAAGGCCCAGGCCGCATTCATGGAGTCGTGGGCCGAGGCCGTCGAGGGGTCGATCCCCGAGGAAAACGAGCTCGCGGAGGGCTTCGAGGGCTACAACCGCGCCTACGAGGTGTGGATGGACGCCGCCGAGAAGATGTACCAGCGGACCACCGACGCCGCCCAGGGCGAGGACGTCGAGCCCACGGAGATCCGCGACATCTGGCTGCAGTCGGCCAACGAGGCGTTCAAGGAGGTCATGGGCACCTCCGCGTTCGCCGCGGCCAACGGCCAGCTCGTCGAGGCCATGATGGACATGCAGGAGGAGGCCGACGAGATCTCCCAGGACACCATCCACCAGCTGGGTCTGCCCACCCGCGACGACGTGATGGAGGTCGGCGAGCGCCTCGTCGAACTGGAGCGCCGCCAGCAGGCCGTCGAAGACAAGCTCGACCGGATCCTCGAGGAGCTATGATCAACCCGCTGCAAACCGCACTCGACGTCCAGCGCAAGAGCATCGAGGCCATGACCGAGGCCACCGAGAAGGCCGCGGTCGCCGAGGAGCGCGCCGGCCCGCTCGCGCACATCGAAGTCGGCCAGACCCCCAGCGAAGTCGTCTACACCGAGAACAAGCTGGAGCTGCTGCACTACAAGCCCGAGGACGCCGGCATCGAGGTACCCGAGGAGGACAAAAACGACGTCCCGATCCTCGTCGTGTACGCGCTGATCAACAAGCCGTACATCCTCGATCTCCAGCCCGAGCGTTCGGTCGTCCGCCGGCTGCTTGAGGCGGGCCACGACGTGTACCTCATCGACTGGAACGAGCCCTCACAGCTCGACCAGTTCCTGACGCTGGACGACTACGTCAACCGCTACATCGAGAACTGCGTCGACGAGGTGCGCGACCGGTCCGGCTACGAGCAGATCAACGTCCTCGGGTACTGCATGGGCGGAACCATGAGCGCGATGTACGCCGCCTTACACCCCGAGAAGGTCAACGCCCTGGCGCTGATGGCCGCCGGGCTGTACTTCGAGAACACCGGCGGCGTCCTCGAGGAGTGGGGCGACGACGAGTACTACGACCCCGAGGACGTCACCGACGTCTTCGGCAACGTCCCCGCGGAGATGCTCGACGTCGGCTTCGCGCTGATGGACCCCGTCGACAACTACGTCAGCAAGTACGTCCGGCTGTACGACAACCTCGAGAACGAGGACTTCGTCGAGAACTTC
>JBDGSW010000157.1:0-6210 GCA_042217345.1 Haloarculaceae archaeon | reverse complement strand
GCGCCATCCTCCGGCCCGGCCGCTTCGACCGCCTCATCGAGGTCCCCAAGCCCGACGTCGAGGGTCGCGAGCAGATCTTCCAGATCCACACCCGCGACATGAACGTCGCTGACGACGTGAACTTCGCCGAGCTGGCCGCGCTGGCCGACGAGGCCTCCGGCGCCGACGTCAAGGCGGTCTGTACGGAGGCGGGCATGTTCGCCATCCGCGACGACCGCACCGAGGTCCGCATGGAGGACTTCGAGAACGCCTGGGAGAAGATCCAGGCCGAGGAGGACGAGGAGATCTCCCGGACCTTCGCCTGACCCCGCCGGCTGGGTTTCGCTTTTCGCCGCGGCGCTCGCGTTCGAGCCGCGCTACTCGCGTTCGATCAGGAAGCCGATGCCCCCGAAGATCGACGCCAGCACCAGGTACAGGCCGAGGTCGGCGACGCCGGTGGCGAGCCACGCGTCCGTGAGTGCGGGCGCGACGAGTTCGAGGACGACCAGCCCACCGTAGAGCAGGCCGATCGACTCGTTGTACACGTTGGCCAAGCGGCCGGCCGCAACCGTTCCGGTGCCGACGCCGAGCAGTCCGGTCGCCAGATACGCGATGTTCTGCAGCGCGGTGACGCCGAAGAGCCACAGTTCGCTGCCGGCGAGGACGAATCCAGCGAGGCCGAGCAGCGCCAGAACGGCGCCGCCGATCGTCGCGGTCGCCTGCTGGACGTTGCCGAAGACGTGACTCTCGGGTCGGTCGAGCTGGGTCTCACCGGACGTCACCGACGCTATCGGCCGGTGGCCGAAAGCGGTTCTCCCTGCGGGAACAGGCCGCCCCGCCT
The DNA here is from genome assembly GCA_042217345.1 of Haloarculaceae archaeon. GTDB lineage: Archaea > Halobacteriota > Halobacteria > Halobacteriales > Haloarculaceae > Halorientalis. The sequence continues at coordinate 5,390 of JBDGSW010000157.1, read as the reverse complement.
ACAGGAGGAGGGTGAATACGACGTACGGCACGAGAAACAGCAGCACGAACATTCCCACCAGGATGGCGACGTACCCCGCCAGCGCGCCCCACGCCGCCAAGAACGACGGCGTCTGCAGTTCGTCGATCAGCGTAGCCATGCGCGATGAATGCGACCGCCGGTAGTTAGGTGTACCGACTCCGGCCGGTCTCGCGAGGGGCGATCGGGGCTGTCGGTTCAGGCCAGGATCTCCCGGACGCGCCGGGGTTCGCCCGACAGCGACGGGTCATCCGCGACGAGCTTGAGCACCTCGTGGTCGGTCACGTCCGGGTAGGGCTTGCCGGTGGCCTCCTCGATCAGCGACTTCTCCAGTCGGAACTCCGTGCCCTCGTAGACGACGTCGACGCCGCGCTCGTCGAAGGATAAGACCGTCATAGCTGGCGGTAGACCACCGTCGGTGAAAAGTGACGCGCTCGGGCGGCGGCGGGCACATCCGCGGCCGGCGCGCGACGGACGTCAGACGCGCGTCAGACGCCGCCTGGGGCTTTAATACCGGTGCCCGCGGAGGGTTCCGGTGTGCCGCTGCGCTCGGACCCGTTGGACGAACTGCAGATCCCGGACGGGACGACCGTCGAGGAGCACGACCTCGTGACGGACGGGGACGTGATCGTCGGCGGCCAGAGTGCCGTCGAGTTCGGCGTCCGTGGGCACACCGTCATCGGCGGCGAACGCGTCCGCTTCGGCGGGGACATCGAAGCCGAAGGGGACTGCCGCCTCGACATGTGGAGCGACGTGGACGGCAACGTCCTCGTCGGGGAGAACGCATACCTCGGCGAGCGCGTCCACGTCGCGGGCCAGCTCATGGTCTCGGGCGACCTCGACATCGGCGACGACGTCGACATCGAGGAGGGCTTCGAGGCCAACGGCTGGATCGTCATCCGCAATCCGATGCCGACCATCGTCTTCCTGTTCGTCTACCTCTCGCACTTATTGCGAATCGGCGAGGAGGAGGCGGCCGCCGACGTGATGTCGGAGCTGACGGACACCGACGCGGACCACGATCCCGTCTTGATCCCGCGGAACAGTCGCGTGAGCGACGACGCCTGGCGCGTGTCGACGCCCGCGACTATCGGCGACGGCTGCCGATTGCACGGCAACGTGCGGGCAGCGTCGCTCGACGTCGGCGCGGACAACGAAGTGTTTGGCAGCCTTCGCGCCCGCGAGGACGTCGTGATCGGGACCGGGACCGAGATCCACGGCGACGTCACCACCCGAGACGGGACGGTACGCGTCACCGCAGACGCGCACGTCTGGGGCGACGTCGCCGCCAACGACGTGGAACTCCACGAGGACGCAGTGATCGAGGGGTCCATCCGAGCGCGCGGCGAGATGACCATGATCCGCGGCGACGACCGGTCGGCCGACCCGACCGCGAGCGCGGACGCCGCAGCAGAGCCGCAGGACGACGAGGCGACGAGCGACGAGCAGTCGGCCGACGACGAGCCGCAGCGCGACGACGTGGCCGCAGGCGACGAACCCACCGACGAGACCGACGACGACGAGCCGCAGGACGACGAACAGCAGGTCGACGACGAGCCGCAGGCAGAGACTGACGACGACGACGCGCAGACGGGTTCACCGACGGACGACGAGACAGTCGAACAGGGAACTGAGCGTGTGACTGCAGACGGGAGCGACCCGCACAGCGGCGACGAGTACCGCGAGAACGGACACGAGGATCCGGCGGAACTCGTCGAGTAGACCGAGCGAACTTTCCTTTTCCCGGGCGTTCCGGGCTTCGCTCTCGGTCGCCGACCGCGTGAGACCGCCACCACGGAGCCGCATGTCCGCCCGCGAGTCCCCGGAATCGAAAGTCCCTTGCCCGCATCCGCGGTACCACCGGGCATGCTCTCGGTCGCGCTTGCCGGCAAACCGAACGCCGGCAAGTCTACGTTCTACAAGGCCGCGACGCTGGCCGACGTCGACGTGGGGAACTACCCCTTCACCACGATCGACGCAAACCGCGGCGTCAGCCACGTCCGGACCGACTGCCCCTGCCTCGAGCGCGAGGAACGCTGCGGCGACGAACACTGCCGGGCGGGCAAGCGCTACGTTCCGATCGAACTGCTCGACGTCGCCGGTCTCGTCCCCGGCGCCCACGAAGGCAGAGGGCTGGGTAACCAGTTCCTCGACGAGCTGTCGAACGCCGACGTCATTCTGAACGTCGTCGACGCCTCCGGCGGCACCAACGAGGAGGGCGAGCCCGTCGAGGTCGGCGAGCACGATCCCGTCGCGGACGTCGACTTCGTCGAGGAGGAGATGGACCTGTGGCTGGCCAGCATCGTCGACCGCAACTGGGAGTCCGTCGAGCGCCAGTCACGCTCGCCCGACTTCGACATCGACGAGGCGCTCGCAGACATGCTCACCGGCGTCGGCGCGACCGAGGTCGACGTCGCCCGCACCCTCCGGGACCTGGAGTATCCCGAGGACCCGATCCAGTGGACCGACGCGGACCGTGAGGCGCTGGCCCGCGAGATCCGCGCCCGCACGAAGCCGATCGTCGTCGTCGCGAACAAGGCCGACGTCGCCCCCGAGGGCAACGTCGAGCGCCTGCAGGACGCCGCCGAGTACGTGATCCCCGCGACCGCCGACGGCGAACTCGCGCTCCGGCAGGGCGCCGAGGCCGGCCTGATCGAGTACGATCCCGGCGACCCCGACTTCGAGGTCGCCGGCGAGGTGAGCGACGAGCAGCGCGCGGGCCTCGAGCGCATCCGCGACGTGATGGCCGAGTGGGGCGGCACCGGCGTCCAGACGGCCCTGAACGCGGCCGTCTACGACCGGCTAGATCACCTCACGGCCTTCCCGGTGCAAAACGAAAACAAGTGGACCGACGCGAAGGGCAACGTGTTGCCCGACGCGTTCCTGCTACCCCGGGGGTCGACCCCGACGGATCTGGCCTACGCCGTCCACTCCGACATCGGCGACAACTACCTCCACGCCATCGACGGCAAGTCCAACCGCCGGATCGCCGACGACACCGAACTCGACGAGGGCGACGTGATCAAGATCGTCAGCGCGGCGAAGTAGCCCTACCCCCGCCGCCGCAGGATCTCGTCGGCCAGGACGACCTCGGTCCCGGCCAGCCCGACCGAGCAGAACAGCGTGAGTTCATCCTCGGCCGTCCGACCCGGTATCGCCCCGGCGACCACGTCGGCGAGTTCGATCAGCCGCTCGCGGTCCGGGGTGGGGAGGAACCACGGCCGGTCCTCGGAGTCGGTCTGGGGGAGCGAGTCGGTGACGAGCCGGTCGGCCCGCTCGGCGACGGCGATCGGGACCTCGTGGGCGTCGGCGAACTTCGGTCCGAGCGTCGAGACGTGGGCGCCGGGCGCCAGCCAGTCGGCCTCGAAGACCGGTTCGGCGGCGTCGGTCGCACAGACGAGGACGTCGGCGTCACGGACGGCCGCCTCCGCGTCGTCGACGGCACAGACGTCGGCTGCGAGGATCCCGTCAAGCTTCGCGGCGAATGAATCGCGGTGCTCGCGCGTCGGGCTGTAGACGCGCGCGACGTCGAGGTCGCGGACGGCGGCGATCGCCTCGAGCTGCGAGCGTGCCTGCGCGCCCGAGCCGAGCACGCCGACGGTGTCGGCGTCGGCGCGCGCCAGGTGTTCGACGGCGACGCCGCCGATCCCGCCCGTCCGGAGCAGGCCGATCGCGTGGCCGAGGACGACGCCCTCGAACGACCCGGTCTCGCTGTCGAAGACGGCGACGAGCTGAGTGTGGTCCGCGCCGCGGCCGACGGTCTCGTAGATGCGAGCGCCCATCGCCGAGACCTGCCCGGTCGCGGCGCCGACGGTGAACACCAGCGAGCCGTCCGCGACGTCCAGCGACCACCGCGGCGGGGCCCGTAGCGTCCCGGCCGCCCGCTCCTCGAAGGCCAGTTCCATCAGGGCGACGACATCGGCCGTCGGGAGGGCGCCGAAGACGTCCCCGTCGGTGAGCACGGGTCCGGTCATTGCCAGAGGGGTACCGCCAGCCGGCGGAAAAGCGTTGCCGGTCGCTCGGCGACGAAGCGGCGAGAAAACGCGGGCGCGTGGCCCAACCCGGGGTGGTTCAGGCGTCGGCGATCGACACCTTGCCCGCGGCGCGCTGCTGGCGGGAGGCGAGGGTGTCGATGGTACGCTGGAGGTACTCGCGGTGGTCGATGTCGCCGAGGACGCAGGCGCGCGCCCAGTCGGCGTCGACGCAGTACGAGGCGGTCGGCGCGGGGCTGTCGCCGACGTAGAGGTGTGCCGTGAGCTCGGGGCGGCCGGCGCCGTCGCGGACGGCCAGCAGGTACGCCGCCGCGACCGCGGCGACGCTGTCGGCGAGCCCATCTCCCTCGTCGGCGTCGGGTACGCGGTAGGAGAGCGCCATCGCCTCGGGCGTGACGATCAGCGACTCGAGTTCCCCGTCGACCCGTTCGAGCGACCGCTCGACTGCCGTTTGAAACGTTGCCATGTGGTCCCGTCCCTGGCAAGTGCAACGACGCTCACCAGGGTGTAGGTGTTGCCGGCTATACCTGTCCATTTATTACGTCGTTGATTATTCCGAACAGGTCGAGCGGCGGACAAACGGCGAGAGAGCCCCTACCTGCGGATTTCGATCGAACCGAACGTGTGTAGAATCATATACGAACGCCGGCGAGGGAAGTCCGCGCGCCCGCCGGCGATCCGTCGCCGGCTCGCGCGGGAGGTGTCAGGAGAGGGGGCGAAACCACGTCGCCGCGACGAGGGCGGCCAGGAACAGGTACGACCCCCGAATCAGGAGCATCGTCGACAGCTCCGCGTCGGCGCGGCGGGTGAGCGCCGCGACGCCCCCGAAGACCACCGGTGCGAACGCCGCGCTCGGCGGGAAGACGCCGACGGCCGCACACGCCAGGACGGCCAGCAGGCCGACACCCATCAGGCCGAAAGCGAACGCGCGCGCCCGGCGGCGGCCGAGCACCACCGCGACCGTGCGCTTGCCGATCGAGCGGTCGTAGTCGTAGTCCTGGGCGTCGTCGATCACTTTGATCCCCGAGAGGACGACCAGGAAGACGGCCGCGAAGGCGGCGACCGTCACCGAGACCGACTGTGCCTGGACGTAGTACCCGCCGACGACGGCGACCGCGATCCCCGTCGGGTAGCCTGCGGTAGCCGTCACGGGGTTGAGATCGAGCTGGGGCGCGTGGAGGTAGCCGATGATCCAGGCGGGCAGGGTCACCAGGGCGGCGCCCGGCCCGACGGCGAGGAGGACGCCGACCAGCGCCAAAGCGAAGGTGGCCGTCGCACCGGCGAGCGCGAGGCGACAGCCGGGCGCGGTCAGGGGGTGGTCGTCGTCCTCGCCGCGGACGTAGAAGTCGACGTAGCCGTCCTTGACGTGGGCGGTGTAGA
>JBDGSW010000135.1:0-6213 GCA_042217345.1 Haloarculaceae archaeon | reverse complement strand
CATCATGTGCGACGAGGAGTACGCCGACGACGTCGACTCGGCGGTGTTCCCCGGCGGCCAGGGCGGCCCGCTGATGCACAACGTCGCCGGCAAAGCGGTGGGATTCAAGGAGGCGCTGGAACCCGAATTCGCGGACTACGCCGAACAGACCGTCGACAACGCGAAGGCCCTGGGCGAGCAGCTCCAGGAGCGCGGCTTCGAGCTGGTCTCTGGCGGCACGGACAACCACCTCGTCCTGGTCGACCTGCGCCCCTCCCACCCCGACACCACGGGCAAGGAAGCCGAGGCCGCCCTGGAAGCGGTCGGCGTCGTCCTCAACGCCAACACCGTCCCCGGCGAGACTCGGTCGGCGTTCAACCCCTCGGGCATCCGCGCGGGCACGCCCGGACTCACCACCCGCGGTCTCGACGAGTCCGCCACCCGGGAGGTCGCCGACATCATCGCCGACGTCGTCGACGCCCCCGACGACGAGGACGTCAGGGCCGACGCCGCCGAGCGCGTCCAGAAGCTCACCGAGCAGTACCCGCTGTACGAGTAACTCGGTCGCTCCCGGCGCGGTCGGCGTCGGCTGCCCACCAGCCGCCGATCGTGGCTGCACCGGCGTGCCCCCGCACCGCCGCAGCAGTCCTCCCCCGAGTCGGTCGCGATTCGGCGCTTTGATTACCGGTCGAGGCCCGGGTTCAGCCATGACCGAGATCATCGACGGCGACGCCGTCGCCGAGGAGATCCGCGACGGCCTGAGCGAGGGCATCGACGTCCTCGCCGACGCGGATGTGACGCCCACGCTCGCGACCGTCCTGATGAGCGACGACCCGGCCAGCGAAACCTACGTCTCGATGAAGCAGCGCGACTGCGAAGAGGTCGGTATCGACGCCCGCAACGTCGAGATCGACCCTGACGCGCCAGCCCAGGAACTGTTCGACACCGTCGACGAACTGAACGACGACCCGGCCGTCCACGGCATCCTCGTCCAGATGCCCGTCCCCGACCACGTCGACGACCGCGCGGTCCTCCGGCGGATCAACCCGATGAAGGACGTCGACGGCTTCCACCCCGAGAACGTCGGCCGCCTCGTCGCGGGCGACGCCCGCTACAAGCCCTGCACGCCCCACGGCGTCCAGAAGCTGCTGGCCGACGCCGGCGTCGAGACCGAGGGCGCCGACGCCGTGGTCGTCGGCCGCTCGGACATCGTCGGCAAGCCGATGGCTAACCTGCTCATCCAGAAGGCCGAGGGCGGCAACGCGACGGTCACCGTCTGTCACTCCCGGACGGACGACCTGGCGGAAAAGACCCGTGCGGCCGACATCGTGATCGCCGCCGCGGGCGTCCCCGAAATGATCACCGGCGACATGATCGCCGAGGGCGCGGCCGTCGTCGACGTCGGGATCAACCGCGTCGAGGCCGACACCGAGAAGGGCTACGAACTGGTCGGCGACGTCGAGTACGACAGCGCCGCGGAGAAAGCGGGCGCCATCACGCCCGTCCCCGGCGGCGTCGGGCCGATGACCCGCGCGATGTTGCTCTGGAACACGGTCAAGGCCGCCGGTCTCCAGAACGACGTCGACGTTCCGCTGCCCTGAATGCCCGCCTTCGAGGATCTGGCCGCCCGCGAGGGCGTCGCCGTCCGCGAGACCATCTACGAGGTCGACGCCGAGACCTTCGCGGACGCACGCGAGAAAATCGACGACGGGCTCACCTGGGCCGTCGGCGGAGTCGTCAGCGACGACGCGGGCCGCGTCCTGCTCGTCCGCGAGGACGGCCGCTGGTTCGCCCCCGGCGGCGAAGTCGAAACCGGCGAGACCCTCGAGGAGGCGCTCGTCCGCGAGGTCGCCGAGGAGACGGGTGTCGCGATCACCCCGGACGAACCCGTCGCCGTCACCGAGGTCTCGTACGTCCACGGCGACCAGCACCGCTCCTTCCACTTCGTACACTTCACCGCCACCCCCCAGACCACCGAACTCACCGACGACCCCGGTCTCGACGGCGAGGCCATCGAGGAAGTGCAGTGGGCCGAGACGGTCCCCGAGGACACGCTCGACCGCGAGGTCGTCCTGGCCAACCGCTGAGGCGAACCCTTTTGTCCGAACCCGTGACCAACCCGGCGCGTGCCCTGAACGCTGCCCGGCGCGGACGAGGCGGGAGTGCGACGACCCGCGCCGGCCCCGATACCGTCGCCTGTTCGCCATCGATTTGGTCGACCCCACGGGACTGAGGACCTGGGACGCAGCCGGGAACAACCGTTACCGTCGCCGTCGTGGATCCCCCGGTCATGGAACGCGTCTCGATTCCCGTCGGCGACGTCGCCCTCCAGGGGAACCTGACGATCCCGCCCGATGCCGGGGGCATCGTCGTCTTCGCGCACGGCAGCGGCAGCAGTCGCCACAGCCCGCGCAACAACTACGTCGCGGACGTGATCAACGACCGCGGCACGGCGACGCTGCTGTTCGACCTCCTCACCGAGCGCGAGGACCGCGACCGGCGGACGCGTTTCGACGTCGATCTGTTGACCGAGCGGCTGGTCGGCGCGACCGACTGGCTCCGCGAGCGTACCGACACCGCGCCGCTCGAGGTGGGGTACTTCGGTTCCAGCACCGGCGCCGCCGCGGCGCTCAGAGCCGCCGCCGACCGGCCCGGCGAGATCGGGGCGGTCGTCTCGCGCGGCGGCCGCGTCGACATGGCCGAGGGCGCCCTCTCGCAGGTCCGCGCGCCAACGCTGTTCATCGTGGGCGGGGCCGACCACCAGGTGCTCGCGCTCAACCGGGAGGCCCACGCGTTGCTCCGGTGTGAGAAAGCCCTGGAGGTCGTCCCGGGGGCCGGTCACCTCTTCGAGGGACCCGGCGAGCTCAAGTGCGTCGCCGACCTGGCGGCCGACTGGTTCGCGACGCACCTGGCGCCGCGGCGGTCGCCGGGAACGCCGCGAAGAGGGCGCCTCTGAGGCGTCGCGCGCTCACCAGTCGCCGAGTCGGTCGAGGCCGTCGAGGGATTCTTCGGCCTGGAGGAGCGCGGATTCGTCGTCCTCGCGGAGGTACCGGCCGATGGCCTCGGCCGCTCGGAGCAGTCGCTCGCTCGCTGCGACGGGGACGTCGCCGTCGAGGGCTTCGATCCGCTTGCGGTGGTCGCGGAGCGTGCCGAGGGGTTCGCGGACCGGCGGCTCCGCGTCGTCCTCGAGGTACGTTCGGAGGTCGGCGACGTAGGCTTCGACGGCGCCGGTGGCTGCGAGCCCGCGCGTGGCGCGGAGGGACTCCGGGACCGCCTCGGGGTCGGGGCGGTCGCCCTCGTCGGCCCCGCGAAGCAACGTGAGGAAGTAGAACTCCTCGTCGTCGGACGGTTGCATCGTCCGGGAGAGCTCGGCGGCCACGGTGGCCAGCTCCGTCGCCGCGAGGTAGGTCTCGTCCAGGGCGAGGAGCTCGCCGCCGTCGATGAACCCCCGCTTGCGGACGTACGAGCGGCAGGTCTCGGCGGCGGCGTCGGCGACGTCGCGGAGCGGTTCCGCGTCGACGCGCGCGCGGACGGTCGTGAGGTCGAGTTCGACCGGCGTCTCCGTGTGTCGCTTGCGGTCGTCGGTCCCGACGCTCTTGAGGCTGCCGCAGGCGGGACACTCGACGCTGCCGGTCTCGAAGTACGACCACTGCGTGCCGCAGGCCTGGCACTCGCGGTCCCCGCGGATCTTCATGCCCGGGCGGTTACGCGCGCAGGCTGAAAACACGTGCGACCGCCGCCCGCCCGGTCAGTAGCCGTCCCAGATGCCCAGCAGGCCGTCGACCAGGCGGTCGGTGAAACTCCCGCGGTAGGCGACGTACAGGCGGACGATCCGGTCGCGGTCGACCAGCGCGTACTCGACCGCACGCCCGTCGCGCTCGCGGTCGACGATGCCGGCTTCCTCCAGACGCGAGAGGTGCCAGGAGACGGTCGAGGGCGCTTTCTCTAGTCGCTCGGCCAGCTCGCTGGTCGTCGCGGGGCCGTCGGCGGCGAGGTGGGCGATGATCCGCCGGGAGTACTTCCGGCGGAGCGCGGCCATCGCCGCCCGGTCGGCGTCGTCGAACTCGCCGGTCGGGTAGTACCGGGTGTACTCGCCGTCGTCGGCCCGTTCGAGCAACCCCTCCTCGACCAGCCACGCGAGGTGGTACTGGAGCGTCCCGCTGGCGTACTCGAGGCGGTCCGCGAGGGCGCTGAAGTGCGTGCCCGGCGCGTCCCGGACGGCCTGATAGATCTCGCGCCGCGACGGCAGCGACGGTTCCTCGGCGCCCGTCATGATCAGCGCTGGACGACGGCGAGGAAGATCACCACGAGTGCGAACGCGACCAGGAAGGGCGCGGCGTGTTCGAGCGTCTCCGTCGCGACGTACCCGGTCAGCCAGCGCTCGAGCAACACGAGCACGCCCCGGAGGACGAACAGCGCGAACGCCACCGCGACCAGCGCCATCCGGCGATCGCGTTCGCGCCGCCAGGCGATCACCGTCAGCGCGAGCAGGACCAGCGCCACGACGACGATGCTGGCGTTGCTGACGAACTCGAGCGTCTCGGGGTGAGTGAAGCCGTCGATCATCGTCGTCAGGGCGTCCGGGCGTCGGACTGATCGCGGTCTTCAGGGCCGACGATAATGCCTGTTTCGACCAGCAGGCGCACGACCAGGACGAACGCCAGGACGGCCAGTCCGGCGACGAGCCCGACGCTCCCGCCGGCACCGACGTCGGTTCCGACGGCCGCGGCGTGGACGGTCGCGAACGCGAACCCGCCGTAGGCGAAGGCGTGGACGACGCGGGGGCCCCAGGGCCGCTCGAACCGGCGGGCGTCGAGAAAGCCCAGGACGGCCACGATCACCAGCAACAGGGCCCCGGCGCCGACGAGCGCGCCGGCGACGAAGTACGACAGCGGGATCGCGGGGGCCGGAACGGCGCCGGTCAGGACGGCCGCCGAGTCGGCCACGCCGACGACGCCGTGGCCGAGCGTGACGATCGTCGCGAACGCGGCCAGCTCGACGTGGACCTCCCGCGAGAGCTCGTGGAGGACGCCGAACGAGGGGCTGTTGTAGAAGATCCCCGTCAGCACCGCCACGTACAGCGCCGGGTAGGCGACAAGCGCCGTCGCGCGGTCGACGAACCAGAGCAGCTCCATCAGCTCGCCCCCGTCGTCGTGACCACGTCGGGGCAGCCGTCGCCGTCCTGGAACCCGTTGGTCGTCTCGGGCCGCGTCGGGCACTTGTCGGCCGAGTCGTTGATGCCGTCACCGTCCCAGTCGGCCGGCGCCTGCTGGCTCGTCACCACGGTGTCGACGGCGTGTTTCTGCGCCTGGGCGGCCTGTGTCGCCCGGTAGGAGCCCACGCCGACCACGATCAGACTGGCGGCAACCAGGAGGACGACCGCCACGACGGAGATCGCGGTCCTGGTACTCACGGCGTGAGCCCCCTACCGCTTCGCTCGACCGGCCGGCCCGCGAGCCGCGGGCGATCGGCGGACGCCGTCGGCTGCTCACCGCGTCGCATCGTCAGTCGTCCTCGTACTCGCCGTGCTCGTACTCCTCGTCCTCGCCCTCGTGTTCGCCGACGGCCGGTGCGGCCGTCTGCTTGGCGGGGGTGTAGTTCGGGTTGGGCGATGGCGCGTCCGCGGGGAGCTGGTCGGTCCCGTCCTGACCGCTCTGGGTCGGGTCGTTCGAGCCGCCGAGGAGGTCGGGCGCCGCGAGTGCGACCGCGACGCCAGCCGTCAGGACGGCCCCCACGAGGGTGAGGGCGACGAGTCGGTTGGTCGGTACTGGGATTCGCATCGTGGCTCGACCTGCGACGGTCTACGGTATACGGCTTCGCGTCGGGTCCTCGAATCGTCGTCGAGCCGTCGAATCGTCGCTCGGTGCCGAGTGTGAACTTTCTTCCCGACGCTGGCCCAATCGTCCGGCATGCGCGACGAAGAGGAGATCCGCGAACAGTACGAGTTCCTGAAGGAACAGCTCGACGACGAGAACATGAACCACCAGGGCGTCAGACAGATGTTCACCTATTACAAGCGGGCGCTCGGCTGGGTGCTCGAAGAGGAGTACATCTGAGCGAGCGGCTCCGGGGCGTTCGAGCGCCCGTCGACGGACGCCGGGATCGCCACCGGGGGCTCGCGGCGATCGTCCGATCGCCCGATGCCGGTACATTTAAGTAATTATGGCCACTGGTTTCAGTTGACGCTTCGCTTGGAGGGCCGAAGCGTCAGCGGGGACCAATTCAGGGCGGCAA
>JBDGSW010000063.1:0-6302 GCA_042217345.1 Haloarculaceae archaeon | reverse complement strand
CCATCCGGGTCGGCAGACCGGGAGTCCACGGACAAGCCCCGTCCTCAGACGCGAGCGTAAGCGAGCGTCAGGCCGGGGTAGTTGACCGCCGCCGGAGCACCAGTGCTGCTAGGCCGGCCACCAGCGCCGCCGCGATCGCGGTCACCGCGGTGAATCCGGGACCGAACCCGTTGGTGGTCGTCCTGGTCGCGGTCTCGTTTGCCGGGCGATCCTCGGCCGCGTCCGCGGGCGTCGAGGCGTTCTCGACGGTGACCGTCGTCGTCCGGTTACCGACGGTCAGGCGGTGGTCGCCGGCGCGCTCGAAGTGCTGCGTGAAGCTGACCGCTCGCTGGCTGTCGGCGCCGACGGTGACGTTGCGCGTGGCGACGGGGTCGCCATCGACCGTCAGCGTCAGGGGAACGGTCGCGTTGGCGGCGCCGCCGTTGGTGACCATCGCGGTGACCGTCACTGCGGTCGCGTCGCCGACCGTCGCCGTCGACGGCGAGGCCGTCACCGACTCGACCGCGGCGTCGGCGACCGGCTCGGCCAGCGCGAGCGTCCCGAACGCCGACAGGCGGACCTCGAACTCCCGGGTGGCGTTCGAGACGCCGACGGCCGTGAGCGCCGTCCGGGTCCAGTTCCCGGTGGTCGCGTTCCGGCGGTAGGCCGCCACGTCGCGCGCGTCGCCGTCGAGCGCGGACTCGTCGGCCGTCACCGTGACGGTCGCGTTGGCGACGTGGCCGTCGGCCCCGTTGGCGGCGAGCGTCCATGCGCCGACCGGTCGGTGCCCCGACGGGAGTGCGGGCAGGGCGTCGTCGCCGGAGAACGACCGGGGCCGAACGGTGAACGGCAGGCGGTCGGTCGCGTCGGCGGGTTCGACCGAGACGTTGGCGACCGTCGCCGAGTCCGTCGCGTCGGCGGTCGGCAGCGTCGCCCCGACGACGGCGCCGGCGGGCGCGTCGCGGACGACGACGTCGACGGTGCCGTCGCCACGGCGCGTGACGGTCGACGACGGCGTCGGTTCGGGGACGACCCGCAGCGAGCCGAGGAACTCGGCGTGCTCGCGGAGGTCGTAGCTGCCCGGCTCGTCGAAGGTGGTCACGAAGGTGAGGTTGCGGGTCTCGCCGGCCGGGATCGCGACGTCGGTCATGTCCACGCCGTCGAAGTCGGCGTTCAGCAGGCCGGTGTACGTCCCCGTCGCGCCGCCGACGTTGGCCAGCGTGACGTTCACTTCGACGGGGTCGCCGACGACCGCGGGCGTGCGGTTGACGTGGTACCCGCGGTACTCGTAGTCCGGCCCGTGTCCGCCGCCGCTGGTCGGACAGGGGCCGCTGGCGATAGTCACCGGCTCGTCCATCGCGAGCGAGTAGCGATCGGGATCGAACCGATCGCCCGACAGCAGCTGCCAGTCGTCGACGGTGCCGGCGTAGTGCGTCCCGTAGAGCGTGGCGTCCTCGTTGAACGCGGGCGTGATCCGCACGTCGGCGTCGCCGCCCAGCGACTCGAAGACGCCGCCGTCCGTGCGCGAGGCGGCCCACGTCCAGTCGACGCGCTGGGGCGTCGCCGTCGTGTGCCACCGGTCGTAGTTGGTCGCGCGCGGGTACTGATCGTCGCGGACGGTCCACGCGCCGGCGGCGGGCAGTCCGTCGAAGGTCAGCGTCGCCGCGCCGCCGCCGACCCCGCCGCCCGTCTTTCCGTGGAGGACGACCAGGCTCACCGTGCCGTTGCCGTCGCGGTAGAGGAACAGTTCGCTGGTGTTCTCGCGCTGGAGGGCGGTGGTCCCGGCCGAACTGTAGTCCGTCTCCCCGACGCCGTAGTCGTAGAACGCCGCGGCCGACTGCGAGCCCGACAGCGGCGTGACCGGGAGACAGCGACCGCCCTGCGTGAGGTGGTAGGTCGAGGCGTTCGTGTCTGCGCCGCGCCCCGCGTTCCCGGAGCTGCCCGCGGCGACGGGTGCGGGCGCCAGCACCGAGCCCGCGAGCACGACCGCGAGGACGAGGGCGCCGAGGCGGTTCCCACGTGTGCCCGTCATCAGTTACCGCCCTCCGGTCGAGGGGGATCGAGGCGACGTCCGAGGCGACGTCCGAGGCGACGTTCTGGAGGCTGCACTGTGGTGCCCCTTCGACAGTCCAGCCGGATTGTTAGTCACACTGTACGGACAGGTAACCGAGCCATACCTCCCGGACGAGTGAGAGCGCTCGCCCGGCGTGACGACGCCACGCGACCGGTCCCGAGACGAGCGCCGACGGTCACTCCCGCCGACGGTCCCAGTGGTTCCTGGTCGTTCCCTCGTCGGATCGAGTCCGTTCGCGGCCGTCCCGCGGGTCGGCGCGTTCCTCGGGACCGGCAGCGGTGTCGCGTCGCACCGCCCGCTCGGCGGCGTCGCGATCCATCTGCGCTGACTGCTCGGCCTCGCGGTCAACCAGCACGAAGAGTGCGAGCGGCACCGCCAGCACCAGAACCACCATCAGCGCGAACGCGAACGCGGCGCCGGCGGCCATCAGCCGAAGAACACGTCCACCAGGTCGCTGCCGCGGTCGCGGACGTCCCGGTAGAGCTCGGTGTACCCGCAGTTCGTGCAGGTGACGGTCTGGAACTTGTTGGTCTGGATGTCGAACATCTTGCTGAGACCGCCGCCGGTGGTCGAGATCGTGCCGACGTCCGCGTCGGTGTGACCGCACTTGGGGCAGCCGCCGTCGTCCATGTCGGTGGAGGGCATCGGCCCTGCTGTTCGCTGACCGACAGTATCAATCTTGTGCCGGGCGACGGCGGCGGCCGACCCGGCTGGCGTCGGCTCAGTCCGCGCGGGGGAGCCTGATGCGCGCCACCGTCCCGCGGTCGGTGTTCGACCACGCGACCTCGCCGCCGGAGTTGCCGACGATCCAGTCGATCAGCCAGAGACCGATGCCGCTGGCGTGGCGCAGTTCCGTCTCCTCGCCGTTCTCGATGGCCTCGATCTCCTGGGGCGGGATCCCGGGGCCGTCGTCGCGGACGGTCAGTTCGACCGTGTCCTCCTCGGCCGTGGCTTCGATCTCGACCGTCGGTGCCGTCCCGTTCTGGTGGACGATGCCGTTCTCGACGGCGTTCTCGACCGCCGCCGCCAGGTAGGCGTTGCCGCTGACGGCGACCTCCGAGGGGACGTCGGTGTGGATCGTCGCGTCCGGGAACTCGGCCCGGAGGTCGGCGACGGCGTCGGCCACGAGACTGTCGACGTCGATCTCCAGGGAGTCGGCGGACGTGCCGACGACCTGGTCGACGATGCGGGTCTTCCGGCTGGTGGTGGCGAGATCGTCGGCCTTCCGGACGATCTGTTCGGCCCGAGACGCGACCGCGTCCGCGTCGGCGTTGCGCGCGATCCACTCGGCGTTGCCCTGGACGACGTTGATGTCGTTGCGGATGTTGTGGCGGATGATCCGCGAGAGGACCTGCTTGAGCGTCCGCAACTCCTGTTCGCGGTCGCGCAGCGCCTGCTCGCGGGCCTTCTGGTCGGTGACGTCGTTCATCACCACGGCCCGGCCGACGGCGGCGGCGTCGCCGCCGATGACCGAGACGTTGACGTCGTAACAGCGCCGCCGGCCGTCGTCGGTCTCGACCCAGATCTGCTCGCGGTGGTCGCCGCCCAGCGAGTCGTCCCCGAAGTACGCCTCGATGTCGACCACGTCGTGGATCGACTGGCCGACGATGCGGCCGTCGACGCCGAGCATCCGCCGGCCCATGGCGTTCACGTCGACAACGTAGTCGCGCGCGTCGAGGACGATGACCCCGCTTTCCATGCCCTCGACGACGAAGTCCCGCGCGAGCGGGACGACGTCGTCCGACCCCAGGTTGACCAGCCCCAGCAGCCGGTCGACGGGCACGAGCCGCACGAATCGTCGGCTCGCCAGCGCGAGGATGCCGACGACCCCCCAGAAGGAGAAGACGATCGGCGCGAACATCATGTGCGGCAGCGGGCTCAGGCCGGTGACCGAGAGGACGTTCGCGCCCCAGATCGTCAGGCTCGCCAGCAACAGCAGGAACGTGAAGGTCCGATAGAGGTTGCGCGAGCGGCGGAACTTCCGCACCAGCGCGCCATTGGCGACCGCGTGAATCGCGTAGACGACCGCCACGGCCAGCCAGAGGCCGACGCCCCACCCGTGGGCGACCTGGACCCACCCGCCGGTTTCGTCGATTGTCCGGCCGACGAACACGAGGTCGTGCAGCGGATTCGTCACCGCGAGCACCGTGATCGCGGCGACGACGGCGCCGAGGGCGGCGAGCGCCGGCCACCGCAGCCACTCCTCGTAGCCGCTGTAACTCAAACAGAACAGACACCAGGTCGCGACCGTCAGCGAGGCGAAGCCGATGTCGCCGCCGATCAGCACGCGCGTTACGTGCACGTCCACGACCGTCAGCGCGACCGCGCCGGTCGCGGCCCACAGGAACATCGCGACCATCGCCACCGCGTACATCGACGCCGGCAGGCGGTCGCTCTTGTGGCGGACGTAGTAGGCACTGGCGAGCGCGAGGATCGCACTCCCGACCAGCGCGACCGCGTCCGTCGTGAACTGGAGTCTCATCGGTGGTCCGGGCGGTCGTCTGCCCCTTGCGATGACGGGGAGACAATCGCGAACGGGCGGGTAAAGTGTTAGCCGCGTGTTGACTTTCGATACCGGCCCGGGGCGAGCCGGCAGCACCCCCGGGCGGGCGGTTCCACCGGCCCTTTTCACGGACGGCCACGTGGCCAGTCCCATGACCAGCGCGCTCGTGATCGGGGGGACGCGATTCGTCGGCCGCCACGCCGTCGCCGAACTGGCCGACGCCGGCTACGACGTGACGATCTTCAACCGCGGCGAACACGACAACCCGTTCGCCGACGCCGACGTCGAGCACGTCGGGGGCGACCGCACCGACGACGCCGAGCTGGCGGCGGCCGCCCGGGCGGTCGAGCCCGACCTCGTCGTCGATTGCGTGGCCTACCACCCCCGCGAAGTCCGGACGGCGACTCGGATCTTCGCCGACGTCGAGGCGTACGTCTACGTCTCTAGCGGCGCGGCCTACGGCGAGGAGGCGATCCCCAAGCGCGAGGGCGAGACGACCCTGTGTGAGTGGCCCGCCGAGCAGGCCACCGACGACTCCCCCGAGACCTACGGCCCCCGGAAAGCCGAGGGGGACCGCGCGGTGTTCGAGGCCGCCGCCGACGGCGTCAACGCCCTGAGCGTCCGGCCCTGCAACGTCTACGGCCCGCACGACTACACCGGGCGCGTCGACTACTGGATCGACCGCGTCGAGCGCTTCGACCGCGTGCTGGTGCCCGGCGACGGCAAGAACGTCTGGCACCGCGCCTACGTCGAGGACGTCGCGCGCGCGATCCGGATCGTCGCCGAGGACGGCGAGCCCGGCGAGGCCTACAACGTCGGCGACCGCCGGGCCACGACGCTGGCCGAACTCGTCGCGGGGATCGCCACCGCGCTGGAGACCGACGTCGAGATCGTCACCGCCGGGCCCCGGGAGCTGGCCGCCGGCGACCTCGCGGACGCGGACTTCCCGCTGTATCGCGACTACCCGCACCTGCTCGCGACGAGCAAGCTCGCGGCGCTGGGCTGGGACTCGACGCCAGTCGCAGCGGCGCTGGCGGCGACCGTCGCGGACTACCGCGAGAGCGACCGCGACGGCAGCGAGCACGGCCCCGACCGCGAGGCCGAAGATCGGGTGCTGGGCGTGCTCGACACGCTCTGATCGGCTCCCCCTGGGCCTGTCGAGGGAAAAACGGTTTCACCTATCGCCCCAGAGAGGGGAGGTATGTTCGAGAAGTCGACGTGGATCCGGTTGCCGCGCAACGTGGTGGTGGGCCACGGGGTGCTCGACCGGACGGTCGACGCCGTCGCGGAACTGCACCTCTCGGGGACGCCCCTGGTCGTCACCAGCCCGACCCCTCGCGAGGTGGCCGCCGAACGCATCGCCGACGGCTTCGCCCAGGCGGGCGCAGACCCGGCGATCACGACCGTCGAGGAGGCCAGCTTCGCGGCCGTCGAGGCCGTCGTCGAGCGCACGCGCGAGACCGACGCGGGCTTCCTCGTCGGCGTCGGCGGGGGGAAGGCCATCGACATCACGAAGATGGCCGCCGACGAGTGCGGCCTGGGGTTCGTCTCCGTGCCGACCGCCGCCAGCCACGACGGCATCGTCAGCGGCCGCGGGTCGGTCCCCGAGGGCGACACGCGCCACAGCGTCGCCGCCGAACCGCCGCTTGCGGTCGTCGCCGACACCGAGATCCTCGCGGACGCACCCTGGCGGCTGACGACCGCCGGCTGTGCGGACATCATCAGCAACTACACCGCCGTCAAGGA
>JBDGSW010000147.1:0-6385 GCA_042217345.1 Haloarculaceae archaeon | reverse complement strand
CGAGCCGCTGTCGGACTCGACGATCTACATGGCCTACTACACGATCGCCCACCGGCTCCAGGACGTCGACCCCGAGAAACTGGACCGCGCGTTCTGGGACACCCTGTTCTACAGTCCCGACGCGGTGGACGAGCCCGACGAGCGGGCGCTGGAACTGCGCGAGGAGTGGGAGTACTGGTACCCGATCGACTTCCGGTGTTCGGCCAACGACCTGATCCAGAACCACCTGACGTTCTTCCTGTTCCACCACGCGGAGCTGTTCGACCGGCAGTACTGGCCCGAGGGCATCACCATCATGGGCATGGGCCTGCTGGAGGGCGAGAAGATGTCCTCCTCGAAGGGCCACGTCGTCCTGCCGAGCGAGGCCATCGAGGCGTTCGGCGCCGACACCGTTCGCTTCTTCCTGCTGAACTCGGCCGAGCCCTGGCAGGACTACGACTGGCGCGAGGACGCCGTCGCGAGCACGCGCGACCAGCTCGACAGCTTCTGGAACCGCGCCCAGGAGATCATCGAGTGGGACGCGCAGCGCGCGTCCGAACAGTCGAGCGGCGATGAGCCGCGAGACGTCCCCGAGGACGCCGGGGACGACCTGGAGCCGATCGACCGCTGGCTGCTCTCGAAGCTGCAGGGGACGATCCGCGCGGCCACCGAGGCCATGGAGGGCTTCGAGACCCGCACCGCGAGCCAGGCGATCTTCTACGGCTTCGAGGAGCACCTCCGGTGGTACCGCCGGCGTGCCGACCTCGACCGGCCGGGTGCGCGGTGGACGCTGCGGGCGGTGCTGCGTGCGCGGCTGCGCATGCTCGCGCCGTTCGTCCCGTTCATGGCCAACGAGCTACACGAGCAGCTCACCGGCGAGCCCGCCGAGGACGCCGCCTGGCCCGAACCCGACCCCGACGTCGAGAGCGAGCGCATCGAACTCAGAGAGCAGCTGGTCGAGCGCCTGACCGACGACGTCGGGGACATCGTCGACGTCACCGGCACCGACCCCGAGACCATCCGGGTGTACGTCGCCGCCGACTGGAAGCGCGACGTCTTCGAGACCGTCACCGAGGTCGGCCCGGACGTCGGCGCGGTCATGGGCGAGGTGATGAGCGACGAGGCCCTGCGCGAGAAGGGCGACGCCGTCAACGACCTCGTCCAGGACCTCGTCGGGCTCGTCCGCGAGCGCGACGACGAGACGCTCGCGGTCATGACCGACGTCGACGAGCGGGCGGTCTACGAGTCGGCCGCCCGCTTCCTCGCCGCGGAGTTCGACGCCGACGTGCAGGTCGCCGCCGAGGACGACGCCGGCCTCTCGGATCCCGAGGACAAAGCCGACAGCGCGGTGCCGTTCCGGCCGGCCATCTATCTCGCCTGAGAACGCGGCGCCACCGCCACTGCGAGCGCCGACCGCCCCACCGGCGCTGGATTTCGGCGCCCGCCAGGTGGCCGGGACTCGCCAGTTATCAACGGATAGGAACGGGCCGGTAGTTTCTTGGTTCCGTAATAAGTGGTGAGACCAGCACCTGGCTGACAGGATTCGAGGCAGACACATGACTCAACACGCCGACGACGCGATGACCGACGCGGCCGACGGGACCGCGGGTACCGACGAGGCGGCCGGCGGATTTCCGCTCGGCTTTCGACCGATTCTCGATCACCTGAACGCGGCCATCTTCGTCCTGGACACCGACCACGAGATCGTCACCTGGAACGCCGGCCTCGAGCGGCTGACCGGTCACGACGAGGCCGAGGCCAAGGCCATGGAGATGGCGAGCCAGGCCTTCTACCACGACGGGCGACGCTCGCAGACGCTCGCGGACAAGGTGGTCGACGCACCGGAGACGGCCGACGAGGAGTACGGCGTCCCCCGCATCGACGACGTCGAGTACACGCTGTACGGCGACTCCAGTACGATGACCGCGGGCGACGGCACCGAGCGCCACATCCGCTTCAGCGCGGCGCCGCTGTATGACGACGGCGAGCTCGTCGGCGTCGTCGAGATGGTCCAGGACCGCACCGCGGAGGTCCGCCGCGAGCGCCAGCTGAGCGACCTCGTGGCGGAACTGACGGACACGCTCGAGGCGATGGCGGCGGGCGACCTCGGGGCGCGGGCGTCCGTCGCGGAGACGGACCTGCTGGACGCGGAGGTCCTGACGATCGTCGAGACGGTCAACGAGATGGGCGAGCGCCTCCAGGCGCTGGTCGGCGACGTCGGTCGCCAGACGAGCCAGCTCGAACAGTCGGCGGGGGAGGTGGCCGACAGCGCCCAGCAGATCAGCGACCTCGCAGACGACCAGACTGCGGACGTCGAAGCCATCGCCGCCGAGATCAGCGACCTGAGCGCCACCGTCGAGGAAATCGCCTCGACCTCGGACGAGGTAGCCGACACCAGCGCCGAGGCCGCCGAGCTGGCGGCCGAGGGCCGCGACGCCGGCGCCGACGCGATCGACGTCATGGACGACGTCAGCGACTCGGCCGACGCTGTCGTCGCCGAGGTCGACGACCTCCAGGGTCGCGTCAGCGAGATCGACGAGGTGGTCGACGTGATCAACGACATCGCCGAGCAGACGAACATCTTGGCGCTGAACGCCTCGATCGAGGCCGCCCGTGCCGGCGAGGCCGGCGACGGCTTCGCCGTCGTCGCCGACGAGGTCAAGGAACTGGCCGGGGAGTCACAGGAGAACGCCAGCCGCATCGAGTCGATGGTCACGGAGATCCAGACCGACACGACCCAGACCGTCGAGAGCCTGCAGTCGATGACCGGACAGGTCGGCGAGGGCATCGAGCGGGTCCGGGAGACGCTCGAGCGCCTCGACGAGATCGTCGACGCCGTCCGGGAGGCCGCCGACGGCATCGAGCAGGTCTCGGCCGCGACCGACGACCAGGCCGCGAGCACGGAGGAGATCGCCAGCATGATCGACCAGACCGTCGAGAAGGCCGCTGAGGTCGCAGGCGAGATCGAGGAGATCGCCGCCGCCAACGAACAGCAGACCGCGAACGTCAACGAGATCACCGACGCGCTGGGGCGCCTCACCGAGTGAGCGTGGGACTGAGCCACGGCGGTACCCTACCCTGGGCCGACCCGCTGCCGGCCTCCCCGACGCCGGGGCGCCGCGACCCTCGATTTTAAGATTCGGCTCGCCCGAGACGCACGTATGAGCGAAGCCGACGAGACGGAAGTGAGCGGCCCGGACAGCCCCACGGTGACCCCGGCGTACTTCGGCCGGCCGGACGCCGAGATGGACGTTATCGGCATCGCCATCGGCGTGATCCTGCTCGTCGTGGTCGCGCCACTCCTGCCCTTCGTCGCCATCATCTGGGTGCTCTCGAAGATCGCCGGCGCCGTCAACCCGACCTAGGCCAGGTCGGTGCCGACCAGCGCCATCGACGCACCGACGTCGTGCTCGCGGGCGTACTCGTAAACGACGTGGGCAGTGGCGACGTCCTGGATCGCCAGCCCCGTGCTGTCGAACACCGTGATCCCGTCGTCGTCGGTCCGCCCCGTCGCCTCGCCGATCACCACCTCGCCGAGTTCGGCGTGGATGTCGTCGTCGTCCAGCGTCCCGGCCGCGTAGGGGACGTTGATCTCGCCGGAGTGGGTGCACTGGGCGCGGTCGTCGATCACCAGTTTGGCGTCGAGCAGGATCTCGTCGGCCAGCTCGTGTTTCCCCACCGCGTCGGCGCCCATGGCGTTGACGTGCGTGCGCTCGCCGACCGCCTCGCGCGGGACGATCGGTTCCTCGACGGGCGTCGTCGTCGAGACCACGTCGCAGGCGGCCGCTTCGGCGATCGACCCGCCGCGGACGTCGAAGGCGTCGCCGTACTCGTCGACGAAGGCCGCGATCGCCTCGTCGTCGACGTCGGCGACCACCACCTCACTGATGTCGCGGACGGTCGCGATGGCCTCTAACTGGGCGTGGGCCTGGACGCCCGCGCCGACCAGGCCGAGCGAGTCGGCGTCGGCGACCGCGAGGTGGTCGGTCGCGACCGCGGCGGCCGCGCCCGTCCGTTTGCGCGTCAGCGTCGTTCCGTCGAGGATCGCCAGCGGGACCGCCGTCTCGGGGTCGGAGTAGATCATCGTCCCCATGACCGTCGGCAGGTCGAAGCGCTCGGGGTTGTGCGGGTGGGAGTTGACCCACTTGACGCCGGCGGCGTCCCAGTCGCCGGCGTCGAGATACGCGGGCATCGAGCGGAAGTCGCCGCCGTACTGCGGGAGGTCGACGTAAAACTTGGCGGGCATCTGGGCATCGCCGCGCGCGTACGCCGCAAACGCGTCCTCGACGGCGGCGATCACCGCCGGCCACTGCGTGCTCTCCTCGACGGCGTCGGGGTCCAGCAGTACCGTCTCCATACTGGACCTGGCGCTGCCCGGCACTTAGTTGTGCGTGCGCCCCCGCCGGCGGGAATCAGGGAAACGTTCATCAGTATCGGCGAGGTGACTTCTCGTACTCGTGGGACGAACGACCACAACCGACCGAGGGGCGCGTCGACGCACGCGAGAGGGGCGATGACCGCCGACCGCGGGGGCGACGGATCACCGGGTGACGCGGCGCCGACCGGCGGCGACGAGCGAGCGGACCGGGCGGCCGACGCGCCCGCCGAGAGCGACGCCCTCGCCGCCGAGGGCCTCGAGGCCGCTCGCGACACCGAGGCGACCATCGAGGAGCTGGCCGTCGCCGCCAGCGAACTCCGCGCGAACGTCGGCGAGCTCGACCGCATGAGCGACCGGATCGCCGACGTCGTCGACCTCATCACCGATATCGCCGAGCAGACGAACATCCTGGCGCTGAACGCCAGCATCGAGGCCGCACGCGCCGACACCGACAGCGAGGGATTCGCCGTCGTCGCCCGCGAGATCAAACAGCTCGCCGAGCAGGCCCACGAACACACCGACGAGATCGAGGCGGCCGTCGAGACGATCGACGCGAACACCGACGGCGCGGTCGAGAACCTCGAGGCCGTCAACGAGCGGATCAGCGCGGGCATGGGCACCAGCCAGCGGACGGTCACGGCCCTCGAGAAGCTCGATACGCGTCGCGAGAGCCCGAACGAGACGCACCGAGCCGAGGAGTGACCGTCGACGGCGCCGGCAGGCGCCGCCGTCAGGACGAGCAGATCTCCTTTCGCAGCTTCACCTGCCCGGTCTGGTCGACCGTGATGCGATAGCCGAAGTAGGTGAACTCGATCTCCATCTGGGCGTCGGCCGACGGCGGGCAGCGAAAGAGGTTCTCGACCAAGTGGTCGACCTCGTCGTAGAAGGAGGGCAACGACTCGACGGCAACGCCCTCCAGGTCGGCGACCAGCGTCAGGATGTTGTAATCGGCGTCGTCCGAGGCGGGCGGAATCTGCCGGTAGTAGATGCCTGTGTCGGATGCCGAGTCGAGGTCGCCGCCGGTGGACGCATTGCCAGACATACTCGGCACGTCCCCGCGCGGAAAGATGAGCCTGTGTGCGGACTCGAGCAGATTGCGTGCCGGGCTCGTGCCGATCCGCGACGGGTAGGGACCGGCTTCGCCCCCGAGTAGCTCCCGCGGCTGGAGGGCGCAGGACCGGCCTACCGGCCGACCGTCGCGGGGAGCGACGTGCGGAACTGCGCGGATGGAGCTGACGGAGCGGTGAGTGCGTGACCGGGGACGGTCACATCATGCCGCCCATGCCGCCGCCCATACCGCCCATGCCGCCCATGCCGCCCATGCCGCCGGGGGCGCCGCCTGCGTCTTCCTCGCCCTCCGTCGAGAGGTCGCCGGCGGAGATGATGTCGTCGATCTTCAGGACCAGGTTGGCGGCCTCGGTGGCCGAGGACAGCGCCTGCTCTTTGGCGTGGGCCGGCTCGACGACGCCGGCCTCGTAGGTGTCGACGACGTCGCCGGTGAAGACGTTCAGGCCGGCGCGGACGTCGCCGTCGTCGTGGGCTGCCCGGAGGTCGACCAGCGTGTCGATGGGGTCGAGCCCGGAGTTCTCGGCGAGCACGCGCGGGACGAGCTCGACGGCGTCGCCGAAGGCCTCGACGGCCAGCTGCTCGCGGCCCTCGACGGAGTCGGCGTAGTCGCGCAGCCGGCGGGCGAGCTCGACCTCGACGGCGCCGCCGCCGGCGAGGACGCGCCCGTCGGAGACGGTGGCCGCGACGACGTCGAGCGCGTCGTTGACGCCGCGCTCCAGCTCGTCGACGACGTGCTCGGTCGAACCGCGCAGCAGCAGCGTCACGCCGTGGCTGTCCTCGCCCTCGACGTAGAACAGGCCGGCCTCCTCGTCGCGAGTGATCGAGCCGTGGCCGAGGTCCTCGGCGCTGACCGACTTGAGGTCCGAGACGACGTTGGCGCCCAGGACCTCGCGGAGGAACTGCAGGTCGGACTTCTTGACGCGGCGCAGCGCCAGCACGCCCTCCTTGGCGAGGTAGTGC
>JBDGSW010000165.1:0-6547 GCA_042217345.1 Haloarculaceae archaeon | reverse complement strand
AGGTGTGGCGGGGCGTGACGGTGCAGTCGTTCCAGGCGAACGGACGGGTGTCCGGATAGGCGCCGGGCAGCCGCAGGTGGGTGTACACCGGGTCGATCGCCTCGTCGATCCACTCGAACGCGCCCGCGACGAACCGCTCGTGACGGCGCTCGGCCTTGCGTTGTTTCAGCTTCGCCAGGTTCAACGACGCCGGGCCGCAGTCGATCACGTGGATCCCCGGGGGCGGCGAGAAGGCGGTCCGCACCGACGCCGCGGGTCGGGGGCCGATCGTCCGCTCGAAGACCGGGAAGACACCTACCGGTTCCTGGCCCTTGTGGCCGATCAGGGGGTGCAGGCGGGTGTCGGTGTGGGCCGCCTGAACCTCGAGGGCGGAGAGCTGGTGGAAGAGCCCGCCCGCCGGCGAGCGCTCGACGTGGCGGTCCCAGCGCTCGAGGTCGTCGGGCGTCGCGCGCCTGACCTCGACGCTCATCGTTCCGGTGGCTGGTTCGGCGGCGGATCTGTTGGCACGGCCGGGTCGCTCGGCGGGTTCATGCCCAGGCCGTCTGCCCGTTCCTGGATTGTTATTACCCGCTTTGTCAACGCCCGCGCTCGGTAGTGTCACGCCGCCGGACGGACCGCCGGCGGGTTCGGGCCCCGAGACAGCGACTGATCGCCACTGGCTCGCGACGGGAGCTCACGGCCCGCTGTCGACCGTCCGGGCGGGAGCCACGGTGCCGTCGTCGCGGAGCCCGACGACGAGCGAGCAGTTGCGGGGGGACTGCACGGTCCGCATCGAGCCGTTGGGGGCGGTCAGCGCCACCGACTCGATCGCGTAGAGCTGGTGGTCGAAGCGCCCGTCGCGGACGTAGGAGTAGGTCGGGCCCGTGTCGTTCTCGGGCAGGCCGGCCAGGTACGTGTCGACGGTCGCCTCGGGGTGGCGCCGCGACCAGTCGTGTACGTCCCAGGCGACCAGGCTGACGTACTCGACCTCGTAGCTGCTATCGTTCAGCCCCTGGATGCGAACGGCCGTGCAGTTGGGGAAGGTCACCGTCGGCCCGGTCTCGGCTGCCGTCGCCGGCGTCGACTCGTCTGCCGGCGTCGCCGTCCCGGCCGCCGACCGGGTGGTCCGTGGTTCGGGTGTCGCGGACGTCGCAGTGGCGCCCGTCGTCTGCGTCATCAGAGTCCTCTCGCGTGCGGGCGCGCGCGATCCAGTCCCGCGCGCTGCCTTCGCGGGGGACTGCCGAGCGGTTCCCCCGGTGGTCGCGCGGTCGACCCGCGTCGCGTCGGTCGTCGCCGCCGCGGCGATCGCGGGCTCGCTGTCGGGGGTACCGTCGGTCGTCGCCGTCCCTGCCGGCGCGGCATCGTGGCCGCCCAGCGGGGCGCGACCGAGCGCGACGGCGCCCGCGCTCACGACGACGAGGACCGCGAGCGCGAACAGCGCGATACCGACTGCGTTCGAGTACAGACGCATGCGTTCCCGACTCCACCCGATCAGTTGTTGTTAGTTACACCGTGTTCGAGTCGGTCCGCCCGCGGCCGGCCGCGCTCGCCAGGCGGAGCGGACGCGCGCGTCCGGGGCCCTCGGCGGTGATAACGCGTGCATAACAAATACGGATTCCCGAGAACCAGCGCCCGTGTCTCAGGGACTCCGGACCCCGCGGTCCACCGGTGCGGTGCGGAACCATCGTCCGGTCACCGAGGACGGGGGCGAGTGACGAATGCAGGACGGACAGAACTACCGCTCGGCGCAGGGCGTCGGCACGGGCTGGGTCCAGGCGGACCTGCTGGCCGTGCTCGCGTACGTCGTCCTCGCCGACGCTGTGTTCCTGACGGGATCGCACTCCCAGCTCGCGACGGTCGTGCTCGGCCTGCCGCTGGTCGGCTTCCTGCCCGGGTACGTCCTGGTCGCCACCCTGTTCCCGCGCGCGGTGGCGGCGCGAGCCACCGAGGAGGCAGACGCGGCGGCCGCCGGCTGGCTCGCCGATCCCATCGGGCACCGCGGCCTCTCTGGCTTCGAGCGGTTCGCGCTCTCGATCGGCGCGAGCGTCGCGCTGTTGCCCGTGCTCGGCCTGGCGGTCGCGGTGCTTCCGGTGGCGCTGTCGGCGTCGACGCTGCTTGGGGCGCTCACCGTGTTCGTCTTCGCGGGCGCGATCGCCGGCGTCGTCCGCCGGCTCCAGGTGCCGGCCGACGAGCGCTACCGGTTCGACCTCGCCGGCCGGGCGGCGGCGTTCCGGTCGTGGCTCGTCGGCGACGGGCTGGTCGACCTCGGCGTGAACCTCGCGCTCTCGATCGCGATCCTGGTCGCGTTCTCGGCGATGGCGTACGCGGTCGCGGTCCCGGGCGACTCGAACGCCTACACGACCTTCTACGTCGGGACGCCGAACGGGACCGACCAGAGCGGCGGGTCGGTCAGCCCGTCCGAACTCACCGCCTGCGGCTATCCGACCAACCTGTCGGTCGGCGACTCCGCGCGGCTCGTCACGGTCGTCGAGAACCACGAGGGCCAGTCCGCCGAGTACACGATGGTGGCCACGCTCGATCACGTTCGCACCGACGGCAACGACACTACCGTGACCGACAGCCGCGAGATCGTCCGGCGTCAGGCCACGCTCCAGCCCGGCCAGGAGTGGCTCGTGCCCCACGACATCCGGCCGCGGCGCGCCGGGGACAACGTCCGCGTCAGCTACTACCTCTACCGGTCGAACGCCCCCAGCGATCCCTCGGCGGACTCGGCCTACCGCAACCTCCGGCTCTGGCTGAACGTCACCGGACCGGGCAACGCGACCGCGGGCTGAGCCGGCGCCCCGCCTTCGCCTACTTCCCTCCCGTCGCTGTTTGCTCCCCGTAGCCCCGGTCGACCAGCCGCTGCTCGACGGTGGCGCCGACGGCGACCCCGGTCGCGAGGTTCACCGCCAGCGGCTCGCGGCACCGCACGTGGCGGGGGACTGGCTTGCCGTCGGGCGGGCCAGCCCCTAGGTTGGGCATAACAATGCGCGCGAGGTGGGTGTGGTGTACGCAGACGCGACGGCGCCGTCGGCCGCGCGACGGCAGCACCGCGGCCGCGCGACGCAGTCGGTTCCGAGCACGATCCACCATGAAGGCCCTCTTCGACATCACGCATCCGGCGCACGTACACCTGTTCAAGAACGCCATTCGGGAGCTCCATGACCGGGGCGCGACCGTGCACGTGACCTCGCGGGACAAGGAGATTACGACGCGCCTGCTCGACGCCTACGACATCGACCACGAGTCGCTGTCGGAAAGCGGCGAGGGCGCGCTCTCGCTGCCCGCCGAGTGGGCCGCCCGCGAGGTGCGCATGCTCGCGACCGCCCGCGAGTTCGACCCGGACGTCATCGTCGGGCGGCTGAACCCGGCGCTCGTCCACGCCTCGCAGGTGCTCGGCGTGCCCAACGTCGTCTTCATGGACACCGAGATCAAGTCCTCGACCATCGCGCGGGTGTTCGCGACGGTGACGTACCCGTTCATCGACGTCTACTGCACGCCGCCGGGGTTCGAGCGGCCCAACGCGTCGGCGACCCACCACGAAATCGACTTCCAGGAGCTGGCGTACCTCCACCCCGACCAGTTCGAGCCCGATCCCGACGTGCTGACGGCCCACGGTATCGACCCGGACGACGACTACTACGTGGTCCGGTTCGCAGGGTGGGACGCCTACCACGACGTCGGCTACTCGGGGCTGTCGGCCGACGGCCGCCGGGAGCTCGTCGAGTCGCTGGCCGACCGCGGCGACGTCTACGTCTCCAGCGAGACCGAACTCCCGCCGGACCTGGCCGAGTACGAGCTGCCGATGGTCCCTCAGCACGTCCACCACCTGCTGTACTACGCGGACCTGTACGTCGGCGACTCGGGGACGATGTCCTCGGAGGCGGCGATCCTGGGCACGCCCGCGGTGCGGACGAACTCCATGGTCGCCGACGACACCGAGAGCATCTTCCGCGAGCTCGAGGAGGACTACGGGCTGTTGTACTCGTTCGCCGACGAGCAGCGGGCGCTCTCGACGGTCGACGCCATCCTCGACGGCGAGCGCGGTGGGGACTGGGACCGAAAGCGCGAGCGACTGCTCGCGGACAAGCAGG
This sequence comes from Haloarculaceae archaeon, assembly GCA_042217345.1. Taxonomy (GTDB): domain Archaea; phylum Halobacteriota; class Halobacteria; order Halobacteriales; family Haloarculaceae; genus Halorientalis. The sequence continues at coordinate 2,471 of JBDGSW010000165.1, read as the reverse complement.
ACGTGACCGCGCGGATGGTCGAACTGATCGGCGAGGCGGCGGCCGCGCCGACGCCGGCCGAGCCGCGGGCGGTCAGCCCGTAAGGAGACTGCGGCGGGCGGGCGCAGCCGGCGCTCGCCGGGGGCGTCTGTCGCGTGGAGGGCGTGCGTGTGGCGAACGCGAGCGTCGAGCGGAGAGGGGGTCGCAGGGGCGGTGTGGGGGTCGGGCCGTCAGTTCCCGCCCAGGCTGCTCGGGTCGACCTGTTTGCCGTTGACGACGACGGTGACGCCGCTGGCGGCGTAGAACTCCGTGATGTCGCCGGAGTAGTCGTAGCTGTCGACGCCGCCGGCGACGATGCCGGCCGCGGCGACGCTGTTGGCGACGTCCTCGTCGTTGATCGAGGCGCCGTTGGCCGTCGACTTCTCGAGGTCGCCGCTGACGATCAGCGAGTACGCGGAGGACTTGCCGCTGGGTCCCGAGATGCTGATCGTGTTCGACAGCGATCCGCTGCCGCTCGAACCGTCAGAGCCGCTGGAGCCGCTGTCGCCCGAGCCGCTGGAGCCGCCGGACGAGGGGTCCGGGAACTGGCTGGGGTCGATCTGCTGGCCGTCGCGGGTGACCGTGGCGCTGCCGTCGATGCTGAGGCCGGTGATCTCGCCGGTGAAGTCGTAGCTGTCGACGCCGCCGGCGACGAGGCCAGTGACGGCCTTGCCGTCGATGGTGTCCTCGCTGCTGATGGTGCCGCCGTTGGCGGTCGACTTCTCGACCCCGTCGCTCACCGTGAGCTGGTAGGTGACCTTATTCGAGGGGCTGCCGCCGCTGATCGACAGCGTCGTGGTGTCGGGGCTCGAGGAACCGCCGCTTGAGCCGCCGTTCGATCCCGAGCCGGAGCCGCCCGAGGACGTGCCCGAAGCGGCCTCCTCGGCGGACATGGGCGTGCCGTCCGGAGGGGTCAGATCGGGGTTCGTGCCGACGTTCTGCTTGTTGACGCTGCCGGAGATCGGGCCGTCGATCTGGCAGTCCTTGGCGTTCATGGTGCTGCCCTGTTCGGCCTCGAGGGCGTTCCAGGGCGATTTGACGTTACAGTTCTCGACCTGGCAGGGCGAGCCGTTGCCGTCGACCGCGCGGATGCCGCGGGCGTTGCGCACCGTGCGCGAGGAGGAGATCGGCGGGACCTTGCTCTTGTCGGCGACGGCGACGCAGTTGCGGACGACGTCGCCCTGCTGGGCGACGCGGAACTGCGCGATGTTGTTGTTGCGCCCGAAGCTGTCCTCGATGATCGTGGTGCCGGCGTTGTCGCCGAGCTGGGAGGCGGGGCCGGAGGCGTAGATCCCGTTGTCGGCGAAGTGGCCGATGTGGACGTTGCGGAAGGTGAGCTTCCCGCGGTGGGCGTCGCCGCCGGTCGCGTCGACCCAGCAGCCCACGCCGTGGACGCCGGGCTTGACGCCGTCGCCCATGTAGAGGTTCTCGATGAGGCCGGTCGCACCCGATCTGGTGACCGCGGGGCTGAGCATCGTGACGGCCTTCTCCTGCTGGCCCTTGACGCCGACGTTGCGGATCGTCCAGTTCTTGCCCTTGGCGGCGATCTGACAGCCTGCCCCGGAGGCGGTGATGTCGATCAGGACGTTCTCGAACGTCTCGCCGTCGCCGACCGAGATGCGCTTGAGCGATCCCGCAGGCACCTTGATGGTGCGGTAATTGCCGTCTTGGGCCGCCGCGTCCCGGGCCATCGCTGCGGGGCCCAGCGCGGCCGCACCGACGCCCGTGGCGGCCATCTTCAGGTAGGACCGACGGTCCAGTCCGTCGGTAAGGGAGTCCTTCTGGCTCGCATCCTCGTCTTTACCTCGTGCCATACCTGGGTAGCGACACATTACCCGTATAATGGTTGTTTCCGGAAAGCGCCGAACGCTCAGCTATGTTTCCTGCTTCCCGCGTGAGTGCATTCGGTCTGCCTCTAGTTACGTACCAGCTCCTTCCCGGTCGCGTGCACGTCGGGCAGGGTTGCGTGGGAACCCGACACCAGTACGCGTTACAAGCTCGCATTACCGCCGCCTTAGCTACGCGATTCGGCGCCCTTGCTCGCTCACGGCCGCCCGCGCGTCCGGCGCGCGGTCCGCAGCGCGCTCGGCGACTCCGGGCTGCCCGTCGCCGCACACCGGCCGCTAACTGTCTGATTCGGGCGGTAAGGGCGTCTTACCGGCCGTGCTCCTCAGGTGGGACCGCGGCGGGGTGGACTGGAAGACCGCTGACGCCCACGGGTGGGCCTCGGTCGACCACACGAGCCGCACGGATCGGCCGCGCGTCTCGGTCGGTGGCGCGGGCCGCGCTGGCGGCCCGCGCTCTCAGGCCAGGTACGAGGAGAGCCGGCGCACGTCGAGCAGGCCGCTGGCGATCGACAGCAGCGCCCAGACCGCGCCGCCGGCGGCGACGACCGCCAATAGCGAGGGCAGGCCCGAGACCATCGGCAACAGCGCGACGACGCAGACGGCCAT
>JBDGSW010000116.1:0-6867 GCA_042217345.1 Haloarculaceae archaeon | reverse complement strand
AGCAGTGTATCAGTTGTCTGGTGGTTTGTAGCTATCGAGATCCCGAAAACGTGGCGGCCCGGCGAGCTGGATTTCGTATCGCGACATACGATTTCACTTAAAAGGCATGCGGCGATCCCCAGGGTCGACCGACGTGGGGAATTCCGAGGATGAGTGTCGTTGCGGTGGCCCTTGGCGGTATCCGGGCCGCCACGGGCGCCCCGGCCGTCGCAACTCGCCGGCGGAGGGCCTCCTTCGGCGTCTCGACCGCCCGCCTACTGGTTCGATCACTGGCGAGGCCGCTCTCTGACAGCTCGGACCATCGATTCGGGTCGGGCGGCGACTGGTGGTTTCGGTCGCTGTTGATTTCGGCCGTGACCGGTCGAGACGGCGCGCCGGACCTGGGGTGAGCCGACGCCTGCGCGTTCCACCGGCTCGCTGCCCGGGTGATCGCTGTGTGGCTGCTGTTCTGAGACGTGAACCGGGGGTTCACCCCACTTTGACGCCTGTTTTCGACGCTTGCTCTCGTCTCTGGGCGTCGTCGACTCCTGGGCCGGGTAAACCACCGATCGCGATACGAAACTCGCGGTCGGGCGACTCCGGCGGTAGTGCGAAAGTGGCCTGAGAGCAACCGAGGCACCCGCTCGAGGTGGATGCGTCGGCCCACCAGGTCTCTAGTGCCTATCCCAGCTGCTCGCCGACGATCTCGTCGGCGTGTTCGACGAACTCCCGCTCTGTGCCGGCCGGGATGGTCGCCCCGGCGGCGACGTCGTGACCGCCGCCACCGCCGCCGACGGCCGCCGCGGCCTCCCCGAGAGCGGCCGACAGGTCGAGCCCGCGGCCGACGAGCCGGCCGGTGCCCCTGGCCGAGACCTTCGTCTCCTCGTCGCTCTTGCGGGCGAACGCGACGATCGGCATCGAGGCGTCGACGCCGTCGGTACCGACGGCCATGCCGGCGACGATGCCGACGATGGTCTCGCGGATCTCGTCGCCGGCGTCGAACCACTGGAGGTTGTCCTCGCGGGTGACGCCCTGCTCTGTGACCCACTGCAGGCCCGCAGAGAGGTTGCGCCGGTGGTTCTGCAGGAGGTGGCGGGCTCGCTCGAGGCCGGCCTCCCGATCGCCGAGACAGACCGCCAGTCCCACGTCCGCGCGTTCGTAGCGGGCCGTGGCGTTCAGCAGCGTCGAGAACTCGCTGGCGTCGCGCAATTCGGTCCCCTCGGGTTCGTCCAGCAGCGTGTAGGTCGTCCCGACCAGCCCGTCGATCTTCTCGGCGGGGACGCCCCATTTGACAGCCCGCTGAACCAGCGCGCTGGCGACGGTCTGGCGCTCCTCGTCCGTCAGGTCGACCCAGCGGCGCCACTGCTCGCCGTCGGTCAGGTCCAGGCCGAGCCCGTCGAGAAACGAGATGGCGCCGGACTCGTCGTTGGAGATCCCGGGGATCCGGACGTCGCTGGCGTACTCCAGCAGCTTCGGGAGCGGCCGGGTCTGCTTGCCGTACAGCGCGAGGTCGGTCCCCTCCTCGAGGACGCCCGCCGCGACGCCCTCGGCGACGATCTCCTGGTTCGCGCCGACGAGTTCGCCGCCGACCGCCTGCATGTCGCCGACGGCGCCGACGACCGCCAGCCGCGACAGATCCCGGTTGTCCGGGTCGCTGTCGGCCGGGTCGAGTTCCTCGAGCGCCCGCGCGAGGACGTAACTCGCGCCGGCGCCCGACAGCTCCGCGGCGCCGTCGAGCCCCTCCAGCAGCGGGTTGAGGTGGAACTCGGTGTCGGTCTCGGCGGGCTGGTGGTGGTCGGCGATCACGGGCGTGAAGTCGCCGGCCGCCTCGTGGGCGCCGATCGGGTCCAGTTGCCCGCTGCCGAAGTCCGTGAACAGGACGGTGTCGTACTCGCGGGCGGCGATGCTCGCGATCTCGCGCTCGTCGAGTTGCTTCTTGAACACCGTCTCGAAGGTGATCCCCGCGCGTTCGAGCGCCGTCGCCGCGACCGCGGCGCTGGTCAGCCCGTCGGCGTCGATGTGGGAGGCGAGCAACACCGAATCGGCGGCTGCGAGGCGCCTCGCGCACGCGTCTGCGCGCTCCGCGAGGTCCGGCACGGGTACGGCCATTGGTAATTCGATATCGCGGTCTCCGGTTTAAACCTTCGCCGGTGGCGTCCCGCCGTCGTCGCGCGAATCCCGCGCCATCGCTGTCACTGAGTGTGCTCGCGGGCGAATTCGAGAGAATCGGTCGGTCAGCGCTCGTCGAGGGCCGCGACGGCCGCGCGGGAAAGCGTCTCGAAGTCTGCGGTCTCGGGGACGACGTCGACGTCGATCCCCCGCGATTCGGCCGTCTCGCGGGTGGGCGCGCCGATGACGGCGACGACGACGCCGGGAGCGTTCAGGCCCGCCAGGGCGTCCGCGCGGACGCCGCGGTCGGCCGCGGCCGCCAGGAAGTTCTCGACGGTTAGCGACGAGGTAAAGAGTGCGGCGTCGAGTTCGCCGGCGGCCGCCAGTTCTGCGGACTCGCCGGCGCCCTCGGGGCGGACCAGCCGGTAGAGGACCGTTTCGTGAACGTACGCGCCCGCGTCGATCAGCCCGTCGGGGAGCACGTCGCTCCCGTGGTCGCTGCGGGCGATCTCGACGCGCGCGCCGCCGATCTCGTCGGCCAGCGCGGCGACCAGCCCCGACGAGGAGTACTCCTCGGGGACGACGTCGACGGCGTACCCCTCCGCGCGGAGCGCGTCGGCGGTGGCCGCGCCGATGGCACAGACCGTGGCCTCGCCGGGCGTCCAGCCGGCGTCGGCGACGAGTTCCGCGCCGGTCTTGCTCGTGAGGACGGCGTAGTCGGCGTCCCTCCGGGGGGCCGCGTCGGTCGGCTCGACGGCGAGCATCGGGTCGGGGACGGCCTGTGCGCCCAGCGACTCCAGGCGCGCGACGGCGTCGGTCAGGCGGTCGTCGTCGGGGCGAAACACCGCGACGCGGGGGGCGTCGGTCACGCCCCGTCACCTGCCGCGCCGGGCGTGCGTTCGTTCTCGAGGAACGCCAGGACGCGCTGGCGTTCGGCGGCCACCTCGCCGATCACCGTGATCGCCGGGGGCTCGATGCCCGCCTCGGCGGCGGCGTCGACGATGGTCTCCAGGGTCCCGGTGGCGACGGTTTGGTCGGCCCAGGTCGCCCGTTCGACGAGCGCGACCGGCGTGTCCGGGGCCATCCCGGCGTCGACCAGCGCGCTCGTGTAGCCAGCGAGGTTGGCGACGCCCATCAGCACGACGAGCGTGCCGCCAGTCTCGGCCAGCGCCGCCCAGTCGACGGCCGTCTCGGACTTTTCGGGGTCCTCGTGGCCGGTCACGAGGGTCATCGACGAGGCGTACTCGCGGTGGGTGACGGGGATGCCGGCCACGCCCGGCGCGGCGATGGCCGAGGAGACGCCGGGGACGACCTCGAAGGGCACGCCGTGCTCGGCGAGGTAGGTGGTCTCCTCGCCGCCGCGCCCGAAGACGAACGGGTCGCCGCCCTTCAGCCGGACGACGGTCTTGCCCTCGCGGGCGAGTTCGGTCATGCGTTCGTTGGTGTACTCCTGGGAGGTGCGCTCGCCGCGGGCGCGCTTGCCCACGTCCTCGCGCTTGTCCGCGGGAATCGTCTGCAGGATGTCCGGCCCGGGCAGCCGATCGTGGAGGACGACGTCGGCCGTCTCGAGCAGCCGATGCGCCTTCAGCGTCAGCAGATCGGGATCCCCGGGGCCGCTGCCGACGAGGTAGACCTTCCCGTCGGCGATCGCGTCGTCGCTCATCGTCGCGGGGCTTTCGCGGCGTGGCTCATCAGTCCTCCCGTTTCGCCTCGTCGGGATCCGCCCGCCGTGCCTGCTCGATCAGCTCGGCTGCCCCCTGCTCGCGCAGCTGCTCGCCCAGCTCGGCCGCCGCGCGGGCGTGACGCTCGATCGGCAGGTCCCGCGTGGCGCTGACCTCCTCGCTGCCCTCGCGGTCGAGCACGCGTACGGCGACGTGGACGACGCTGCCCTGTACCACGGCGTGGATGCCGATGGGCGCGACGCAGCCCCCGCCCAGCGCGTCCAGAATAGTGCGCTCGACGGTCGTCGCCACCCGCGTCGTCTGGTCGTCGACGGCGTCGCGGATCGTCGCCGTCACGTCCTCGTCGGCGGCCGTCACCGCGATCGCCCCCTGGCCCGCCGCGGGGACGAACGCGTCGGTCGGCAGCGCCTGAGACGACAGGTGGCCCAGCAGCCCCGTGCGCTCGAGGCCGGCCCGCGCCAGGACGATCGCGTCGTACTCCGTCTCGACTGCCCGTTCGAGCGCCCGGCGCTCGATCTCCGCCAGCGAGTCGAACCACTCGTCGACCTCGGCGAGCGCGGCTTCCGACAGCTCGCTCGGGTCGATCGCGTCGGCGTCGGGGGCGTCGACGTCGCTGTCCTCGGCGGCGGCAGTCTCCAGGCGGCGCTGGTGCTCGCGCTGGAGGGTCGGCGCCAGCAGCTTCTCGACGCGCGTGTCGACGTTGCCGCGCAGCGGCTGGACGTCCAGATCCGGGCGCTCGGCCAGCAGCTCGGCGCCCCGGCGGAGGCTGGCCGTCCCGACGGTCGCACCCTCGGGCAGCTCCGCGAGGGGCGTCCCCTCGGGGGTCACGAGCACGTCGGCGGCGCCGGCCCGCGGAGGGACGCCCGCGACGACTAGCTCCGCGGGCATCTCCGTGGGGACGTCTTTCATCGAGTGGACGGCAGCGTCGACCTCGCCGTCGAGGACCTTCTCGTCGAGGCTGCGGACGAACGCGCCGGTCTTGCCGAGGCGGTGGATCAGCTCGTCGCGCAGCTGGTCGCCGGTGGTCTCGACCTCGACGAGTTCGACCGTGGTCCGCCGGTCCTCGAGGGCTTCCCGGACGGCCGCTGCCTGTCGGAGCGCGAGGTCCGAGCCCCGCGTCGCCAGCCTGAGCGTCCTGGCGCGGCTACTCATGGCTCCCTCTCGACGGGCCGCCGTGAAAAGCCCACCAGTTCGCGGCCGCGGGTCACCACGGTTCCTGTTTGAGCCCCAGGAGGTACGCGGCGGCGTTGGTCACCACGTGCAACACGGGCGTCATCACCAGCACCGCCACCAGGATCTCCGGGCTGAAGGTCGCGCCGAACCACGCCGGCGCCGCGAGCGCCGTCAGCACGAGCGCCCCGACGACGAAGTCCAGCTGGTCCAGACCGGGGACGGCCGCCCCGCGCTCGCGGCCCAGCCGGCGCTTGACGAACGAGGCGGTCATGTCGCCGGCCAGGGCGCCGACCGGCAGCGAGAGCACCACGACGGGCGGGAAGTGCGGGAGGACGGCGACGAACCCGTCGCCTGCTGCGCCGCTGAGGGCGTTCTCGATCAGCGCGACGGCCGCGCCGGCGACGATCCCACCGCCGGTGCCGCGCCAGGTCTTCCCGTCGCCGAGTAGCCGCCGACCGCGCCAGGTGCGCCCGCCGTCGATCGGGGGGCCGCCGCCGACGAGCACCGCCGCGTTGTTCGGCAGGTACGCCGGCAGCATCGTCCAGAACGCCACGGCGACGACCTCGGCGACCTCCCTCGCGACGATCTCCATCGTTGCCGGAGGCTCTCGGCGCCGTCCCTTAACCGCCCCGGAACGGCCCCGGCCCAGAAAGCACTCTTGTCCCGGCGGCCCCTACCGGGCGCCATGATCCCCCCGATCGCGAGCCGGTTCGTGGCGGGCGAGAGCGAGGCGCGCGCCCTCGAGCACGCGCGGCGACTCGGCGAACGCGACGTGGGTGCGATACTCAACCTGCTCGGCGAGCACTACGACGACCCCGCCGACGCGGCCGCGGACGCCGCCGCCTACCGGCAACTGATCGACGACGTCGCGACGACCGACCTGCGCGCGTGCGTCTCGGTCAAGCCCTCCCAGCTCGGCCTCGCGATCGGCGCGGACGTCTTCCGCGAGCACCTCGGCGACGTCGTCGCCCACGCGGCCGCCCGCGACGTCTTCGTCTGGATCGACATGGAGGACCACGACACCACCGACGCCACGCTGGACGCCTTCGAGGCCGAGACGACCGCCCACGACGGCGGCGTCGGAGTCTGCGTGCAGGCGAACCTGCGGCGCACCGGCGCCGATCTGGAGCGCCTGGCGGCCCTCCCCGGGAAGGTCCGGCTCGTCAAGGGCGCCTACGACGAGCCGGCCGACCTGGCCTATCAGGGGAAAGCGCGCGTGAACGAGGCCTACCGAGAGGGCCTGCGGACCATGTTCGAGCGCTTCGACGACGGGATCGCCGTGGGCAGCCACGACCCCGCGATGATCGATCTGGCGCGAGACCTGCACGCCGAACACGGCACGCCGTTCGAGGTACAGATGCTCATGGGGGTACGCGAGGACGCCCAGACCGCACTCGCCCACGAGGTACCGGTCTGGCAGTACGTCCCCTACGGGTCGAAGTGGCTGTCGTACTTCTACCGGCGCGTCGCGGAACGGCGCGAGAACCGCGCGTTCGCCCTTCGGGCAATCGTCAGCTAGTAGAGGATGGGGTGAGTACCCCCGGCCGACGCCATGGCCGCCTGGAAACGAGACGTCGCCAGCGGACTGATCATCCTCCTCCCGGTGATCATCACGGCGTACGTCATCGCCTACCTCTACGGCATCCTCGCCAACTCCGCCCTGCTCACCGCGACGATCAAACAGGAGGCCCTCGAAGCACTGGGCGTCCCTCTCTACCTCCTGGGCCCCATCCGGGTGGCGACGACGCTCGTCGTCTTCTTCCTGCTGGTCATCTCGATGGGCTATCTCACGCGGACGGCCTTCGGGGACATCGTCGAGGGGATCATCGACGACATCATGAACCGGCTGCCGGGGCTGCGGGTCGTCTACAACGCCTCGAAGATGGCCGTCGAGACGGCCGTCTCGGGCACCGAGGAACTGCAG
>JBDGSW010000151.1:0-6879 GCA_042217345.1 Haloarculaceae archaeon | reverse complement strand
CCATTACCAACACCAGCGTCTCTATAGGTAAAACATTTCCCTAGACACTATCAGTCCACCCTTCCGCTGGCCAATCAGCCGACATGGGTGGGACTGAAAGGGGACGCCCGCTCGCGTTTATTGTAGTCGCCTGAGCAGGCCACTATCCGAGCGAGTGCAACGAGCGAGGATATCCTGCTCAGCGACCGCGAGCGGGCGGGGGCTTTCATGCTGTATTGGCCGGGTGTTCGCAGAGTCTGCTTGACAAACACTGCCCCGGAATTCGTCCGCCACCACGTTGACGGGACGGACCGGAAACCAGGGCGTTCAAGTGGAACTCTCCGGGAGTTACGGGCGATGCGAGACCGGTTACCGTCGCGGCGCTGGCACTACGTCGTCGCCGCGGCCGCCGCGATGGGCGTCGCCGGCACCTACCAGTTCGTCTGGTCGTCGATCCGCCTCGAACTGGGCGCTCGCCTCGTCGCCAGCGAGGCGAGCCTCGGGACCGTCTTCACCGTCTTCGTCGTCGCCCAGACGCTCTCGCAGTTCCCGGCCGGGCGGTTCCGGGACCGCAACGGCCCCCGCCTTCCGATGGCCGTCGGCGCGCTCCTGCTGGCAGTCGGATACGGCGGGACGGCCGTGGCGACCGAGATCTGGCAGGTGTACGTCGCATACGCGGTGGGCGGCGTCGGCGCCGGCGCCGTCTACACCGTCGCGGTCAACACGCCCATCAAGTGGTTCACCGACCGCCGGGGGCTGGCGACCGGCGTCGTCACGATGGCCTACGGCGGCGTGAGCGTCCTGTTCATCCCCGTCGTCAGAGGCGGCCTCGCCGCGGACTTCACGGCGACGCTGCTCGCGACGGCCGCCGTCACGACCGGCGTCGCGCTGGTGGCGGCAATCGTCCTGCGCGACCCCGAGCGCGAGTCCGACGGGGAGACGGCGACCACGCCCTCCACGGCCGACGGAACGAACGACGGAACGGACGGTCCGGAGGAGGACGAAACGAACAGCCCGGAAACGAACGGGGCCGACATCGCGGACGAGGGGGGCCACACCTGGCGGGAGACGATTCGCACCTGGCAGTTCTGGGTGCTGTACGCGCTGATGGTCGTCGTCCACGCCGTCGGGTTGATGATCATCGGGAAGGCGGTCGACTTCGCCGACCAGTTCGGGCTCCCGGCCGCCGTCGTGACCGCGGCGGCCTCGGTCCTCGCGCTCTCGGACAGCCTCGGCATCGTCGTCATCGGCGGCCTCTCGGACCGCCTCGGGCGCGAGCGGACCGTCGCCGCGACGGTCACCATCTCGGGCGTCGCCATCGCCGCGACGGTCTGGGCCGGGAACGCCGGCCGCGGCCTGCTGTTCGTCGGCCTGCTGGGCGCGGCCGCGTTCTTCCGCAGCCCCGTCTTCTCCGTGCTCCCCGCTCTCGTCGGCGACTACTACGGCCGCGCGCACTCCTCACAGAACAACGCGCTCCTCTACACGGCGAAGGTGTGGGGCGGCATCGGGGGCGGCGTCGCTGCGAGCCTGCTCATCAGCGCCGTCGGGTGGTCAACCGCCTTCCTCATCGGCGCCGCCGCCATGAGCGGCGTCGGGCTGTTCACCCTGTCGCTTCGCCCGGTCGAGTGACCCCGGAACGGCGACCTGCACCGTCGCGGGCGCAGATGTAGACGCGGACACGAACGTGGAAACCCGACACGGACGCAACTCGGCGTGGTCACTGCCCGGCGGAAAAACGTCGAGAAGCGTCGCCAACTAGAGCAGCCCCGTGTTCTGGAGCTTCATCAGGTCCTCGGTGTCGAGGGTCTCGCCTTCCTTGAACTTCTGGTAGATCTCTTCGGCCTCCTCGCGGGCGGCCTCCTGCTCTTCCTCGCGCTGGCTCTGCTCTTCTTCTTCCTCTTTCTTGTCCAGTTCGCGCAGGCGCTTCTGGACGCGCACGAAGTCCTCGTGGTGCTGGTCGGCGGCCTCCTGGGCCTCCACGAACTTCTCGTGCATCTCGTCGGCCTCGTCGCGGATCTCGTCGGCCTCGCGGTAGGCCTCGATCATCTCGTTGTGGTGTTTCTGGGCCTCGTCCGCGAGTTCGGTCACCTTCTGGTGGTGTTTCGACGCCTCGGAGCGGATCTCCTCGGCCTCCTCTTTGAGCTCTTCGAGCTCGTCGCTCTGGTCGAGTTTCTCCTTTTTCTCCTGGAGCTTCTCGCGCTTGTCCTCGATCTTCTCGATGAGTTCGCGCTCCTCCTCGGCCGAGAGCACCTCGGTCTGCTGTTTGAACTCGAGGTCCTCGATCTCGTCCTCGAGCTGTTCGATGGTGTCGCCCTCGTCGAGCTCGAGGTCGTCTTTCATGTCCTCGACCTTGTCGAACAGCTCGTTGGCCTCGGCGTTGAGCTCGTTGCGCTTTTCCTTGTGCTCCTGGACCTCCGCGTTGAGCTCGTCGCGCTCCTCGCGGTGCTCCTGGGCCTCGTCGACCTTCTCGCGGGTCTTGGCGTTGAGGTCGTCGCGGTTGGACGCGCGCTCGGAGGCGAGCTGGTTGAGCTCGTTGCGTCGGTCTCGCAGCTGCCCGGCGAGCTTGATGAGCTCGCCCTTCGATTTGTTCTCGATGTCCTCGTCTGTTACTTCGATGTTTTTCGACTCGTCGATTGACTCTGCCATGATTAGTACCTCGATGCCATTACCGCTCCAGCGCGCGACAGCCGCGGCTCCCGGTCCAAGGCCAGCGCCTGATAAGGAAAGTTCCCTGTCATTCTGCGGGCGTCGCACGATACTGCCTGAACGCTGGAGGCGTTCTGGTACTGCATAGTTGCGTCGTCGATGGTTTAAATATTCCGGTCGTCCCCACCCGTGGAAATCGCTACCAAACGCAAGGGAGCGGCACGGTACCCGCTGGCACGCCCCCGGCGGTCACCGCCGATGGCTTATAAGGAGTACGCGTTCTCGACCGTGCTGTCACCGACCGACAGCGTCAGGGTCACCCGCTCGGCGTCGCCCGGCACGTCGACGGTCCCGACCGTCTTCCGGCCGTGGGCGTCCACGCGGACGCCGGCCTCGCCGCGCTCGTCGCCAGCAGTCCACTCGACGGTCCCCGCGACGCCGGCCGGCGCGTCGTTGATCACGACGACGTCGGTCTGTGCGCCCGCGACCGGGTCGGTGAGCATCGCCTGCACCGGCTGGTACGCCGTCGCGACCGCCTCGTAGCCCGCCTTGGGCGTCCCGTCGCGCTCGAGGACGCCCATGCCGGCGTCGCCGGCGTCCCGCAGCGCGAACGCCGCCAGCGCGGGCGCGTCCCGGCGGCGCAGTTCCTCGGCCACCCGCGAGACGACATCGGCCTGGTAGGCCTGGGAGGCGGCGACGTCCTCGCCGTCGACGTGTGCGGCGTGTTTCGCCGCGTCGAAGCCGGCGGTCTCGGCGGGGTCGCCGTCCCCGAGCGCCCCGGCGCCGAACTCCGCAACCGCCGCGTCGTCGCCGACCCGCTCCAGCAGGTCCCCGACCGCGCTCGCGTCGCCGTAGTCCCAGCCGGGGTAGATCCCCACGGCGTCGGCGCCGATCCCGACCGGCCCGACGACCGGGAAGCACGGCCGGTTGGTCGGCAGCGCGTCGGCGACGGCCTCGGCGGGGCCGCGGTCGTAGCTCGCACGCCACGTCCGCCACCGAAAGCGCAGGCGGTCGAGCAGTCCCGATCCCAGCGCCCCGGGGAACAGCTCGACGGGGTCGTCGTGGACGGTCGTCGCGGCGAGACTGGGGTGGTTGGCCCGCGCCGCGTCGAGCGCGGCCGCGAGCTCGCGGCCGCGCTCGACGTCGAACTCGCCGGGGCCGGTCAGCGGCAGGTCCTGCCAGACGAGCAGGCCCGCCTCGTCGCAGGCCGCGTACACCTCGTCCGGGGGCACGTGCGCGTGCATGCGGACGAGGGTCGCGTTCGCCTCGACCGCGCGCTCGACGTCCGCGACGGCGGCGTCGACCAGGTCGAACCCGCGGGCGGCCACGCGCTCGCCGTTGACGCGCAGGCCCGCCTCGTCGCGCTCGATCGAGCACAGGCCGGTCGTCGCCACGCGGGAGTCGCCGTCGAGCTTCGCGCGGACGCCGTAGCGGTGCTGCTCGCCCAGCTCGCGGGGCCACCACAGCGAGGCGTCGTGGACGTCGATGGTGTGCTCGACGACCGCCCGCTCGCCGGCGGCGGCCTGCACCGGCGCGCGGTCCATCATCCCGCGGGTCTGGGCGTCGCCCTCCGGCCGCAGCGAGAAGGTGATGCGGTCGTCCAGATCGGTGGCGGCCTCGACCACCGTGCGGACGTCGATGGCCGCGTCGCCGCCGTCGACGCGCGGGCGCAGGGTCAGGTCGCTGACGAACGTGCCCTCGTGAGTCTCCAGGCGAGCGCCCCACCAGATGCCCGGCGGCGCGTCGGCGTCGGGGACCGCGTCGGTGTCGTGGATGCCGCCGAAGCGGTCGGCGGGGGCGCGACACTCCACGAGGAGCTCGTTGCGATCGGCGGGCTCGAACGTGTGGCGGAACGGGCGGAAGTACGCGTCGTGGGTGCCGACGAGTTCGCCGTTGAGCCACACGCGGGCGCTGGCGTACAGCCCGTCGAGGACGAGCGTCGCGCGGTCGTCGGACTCGGACCGCGGGTCGTCGAAGGCCGTCCGGTAGGCGACGGCGTCGGCGCCCGCGAACGCCGCGGGCCGCCCCGGCACGTCGACCGGCGTCCACACCTCCGGTTCGGGCCTGTCCTCGCCGCGCTCGACCGACGCGCCAGTCCACTCGCCCAGCATACGTGTCCGGCGCGTCCGCCTGGGTCATATCCTTTTCGCGACACTCGACGGCCCGAGCGGTCCCGGGACCGACCCCCCGCCGCCGTGTCGTACTTTCACTTTCACTCCGGGTCCGGCGCGGTTTGATGGGCCCACGGGCCCCCTTCCGGGTATGTTCGAGGAGCTGACCTGCACCTGCCACGGCTGCGAGCGCGAACTCCCCGAGTCGGCGCTGGCGCTCTCCTACCGCGACGACGGCGGCGAGCGCCGCGCCTACGAGTGCGCCTGCGGCGCGGTGACCGTCACCGTCGTCCGCTAGGGGCGAAAGCGACTCCCTGAAGTGCGCCAGGCGGAAACGGCCGCGTATGGAAGAAGTCGTCCGCGCGCGCGGTCACGAGCACGTCTCGGCCGCGCACGCGAGCACCTTCGAGGTCACGAGCGACGACTACCTCACGCCCGCCGGCGACTGCATCCTCGGGATCGAGGCCGACCGCACCCCCGCGGACTTCGACCCCGGGTTCGTCGACGCCTGCCGGGACGCCGACGCCGAGATCACCGTCACGCTCGCAGCCGACGGCCACGTCCAGACGGTCACGGGCCAAGGGGACCCCGACCTCTCCTTCGAGAACGACCGCAGCATGGTCGGGCGCACCAGCGAGTACGTCGACGACCGGACGATCCTTGTGGGCGCCGACGCCGCGGCCGCCGACCTCGACCGGGACCTCGTGGCCGCCCTGGCCGACGGCGCCGAACTGACCGTCACGCTCACCGTGGCGTAACGCCGTCGGGGAGGTCCGAGCGCACACGCTCGCGGGCACGCTCGGCTGGGACTTTTCCGTCCGGGCGTGGAGAGTCCACCCGGGACTATGAACCAGACAGTACGGCTCGTCTCGGGCGTCAACACGCTGCTGGGCGGGTGGTTTGTCGTCGCGCCGTTCGTCTTCGGCGGGACGGCGGCGGTGGGCGCGGGGTTCCTGTTCTGGAACCACGTCGTCGTCGGCCTGGGCATCCTCGCGCTGGCGGCGTCGAACACCTGGCTCGACTACGACGGCGACCCGGGGCGCTCGTGGGCCGCGGCCGGCAACGTCGTCCTCGGGCTGTGGATGGCGATGGTCCCCGTCCTGGCGGTGGCGCTCGTCCCGACGTGGCTGTTCCGCAGCGACGTCGTCCTCGGCCTGACCGTCGCGGCGCTGTCGGGGTACAACGCCTACCGGCTGTGGGCGGCCACCGACGACACCGCGGTCGCGCTGGCCACCTGACGGGACCGCGGGCCCGCTTGCAGACCGCACCCGACGGCGTGCGAACCTGTCCGCGCGCGGACCCGTGTGGTGATTTTTCCGCGCGTGGTTCCTACGATGCGTGTCACCGTCTCACCCATGAGCACGACCACGAAACTCGCCGCCGGTGTCAACGCGGCGCTCGGCGCGTGGCTGATCGTCGTCCCCTTCCTGTTCGTCGTCGAGAGCGCGTTCGGCTTCTGGAACAACGTCCTCGTGGGCGCGGGGATCCTCGCGTTCTCGGGGTACAACGCCTGGCTCGCGACCGGGGACGACCCGGGCAACCCGTACGCCGCGGCCGTCTCCGCGCTGCTCGGCCTGTGGCTGCTGGTCGTCTCGCTGTTCGCGGTGCCCGGCGAGCCCTTCGTCCTCTGGAGCAACGTCATCGTCGGCGTCCTCGTCGCCGAGGCCGGCGGGTACAACGCCTGGAAGGCCTGGAGCGGCGGCTCGACGGACGCCGACGCCCAGCCGGACGTCCGGCCCGACGACGCCTGACGCTTCGACCGGAAGGCTCCTGCCCACGCGGCACCCACTGCCGGGCGATGCCCGACGATCCCGAGCCCGTCGAGAACATCAGCGGGGGGACCGACGGCGGGGGGGACGCCGCGACGTTCGCGGCCGGCGAGCCCGCCACCCGCGCCGAGGCAGTCGTCGACCGGCTCGGCGAGCTGTACTGGGCCAAGACCTACGGCGGCCAGGCCGCCTTCGAGTGTCTCGTCCGGACGGTCCTCAGCCAGAACACCAGCGACGTCGCCAGCCAGCCCGCCCACGACGCCCTCCTGGATCGGTACGGCGGCCACGGCGACCTGGCGGCGGCGCTCGCTGCCGCCGACCGCGCCGAACTGGCCGAGACCATCCGCCCCGCCGGGCTGTACAACCAGAAGTCC
>JBDGSW010000122.1:0-6910 GCA_042217345.1 Haloarculaceae archaeon | reverse complement strand
TGGTTGTTCTCGACGAACTCGCCGTAGTTGACCAGGTACTCCCCGAGGTCGAGGATCTTCTCGACGCCGTTGCGGACCTCCAGGGCCTCGGCGGGGTCGTCGATCCGGCGGACGTCGCCGTTGGCGAGCCGGACCGTCGGCCCCTCGATGGAGTCGACGGGGACGACGCCGGCGGCTTTGCCGGGGCGTTCGGTCTTGATCTGCGTGCCAGTCGCGAGGAAGTCGTCGACGAGGTGCATCGTCGCGGGGTGGACGCCCGCTGTCGCGAACCCGTGGTTGCGCGAGCGGCCGTATCGGAGGCGAAAGCCGCCGGCCTCGCTCGGGTGGCCGAAGACGGGCCGGCCGGCGATCAGGTCCCGGAGGTACTTGGTGGCGGACTCGACGCGGGGCGGGCCGTCGGGGTCGGCGGGCCCGTCGTCGGCCGACTCGGCGTCGTCGGCCCCGTCGGCTTGCTCCTCGTCATCGTCGTCGGCCTCGTCGGCCGCTTCAGCGTCGTCGCCGTCGTCGTGGCCGATAGTGCCGTCGATGAGGTCCTGGAGCCAGGGCCAGTCGACCTCGTCGAGGTTGCGGGTGTAGCGCTGGATCTTCGGGGCCTTGAGCGCGATCCCCTCCGCGAGGACGAGACACATCCCGCCCCGGGCGGAGTTAGTGTCGACCCGTTCGAGGTCGCGATAGCCCGAGACCTCCTCGTCGCCGGTGGCCTCCCCGTCGAGCATGACGGGCATGTGCTCGGCGATGAACTTCGTCTCCTTCTCCTTGGGGGAGTACTGCAGGCCGGTCTCGGAGTCGTAGAGGTCGACCTCCTCGGCGTAGCGGCCGATTTCGTCCTTGCGAGCCTTGTACTGGTCCATGCCCAGCAGCGCGCGGGCGTAGTCGGCGACGAGCACAGAGAGAGCCTGGGCGGTGCCGCCGGCCGAGCGGATCGGGCCGGCGTAGTAGACGTTGACGAACTCGGTGCCGTCGTCGTTCTCCAGCAGCTCGACGCGGTCGATGCCCTCGATGGGGGCGGCGACGACGCCCTCGGTGAGCAGGGCGACGGCGGTGCGGACGGCGCCCTCGATCTTGCCGGCCTCGGAGTCGTAGTCGCCGACGGTGCCCTCGACGAAGTCCTCGACGAGTTCGAGGGCGGCCTCCTCGCGGCTCATCTCGCCTTCGAGTTCGCGGACGCGCTCGGCGACGCCGTCGATGCCGAGGATGTTCTCGACGCGGTCGGCCATGTCCTTGGCGACCGGGATCTCGACGTCCTCGGTGGGGTCGCCGCCGCGCTCGCGGGCTCGCTTCGCCACGTCGAGGGCGGTGTCGAGCTCGGATTCGAGCCGCCGGAAGTACCGTTCGTCCTGCTCGCGCATCAGAGTGGCCAGAGGTCCAGGTCGGTCACCGGGTCGTGCTCGCGCTCGAGGCGGGCGTCGAACTCGCGGACGTACAGTTCACCGGCGAACGTCGTCGCCGAGTCCAGGTGGCCGGCGACGACGCTGCCGTCCTCACGGGAGAGGGTGACGTGCGTGTGTGCGAAGCGCTCGCCCTCGAGCCAGGAGACGTTCCCGACGGCGGGGACGACCTCGAACGGCTCGTCGAACTCGATGGGCTCGTAGACCTGCTCGTCCTGGTCGTAGAACATGAGCGTGGCGTCCTGGACGGCGCCCAGGCCGACGAAGAAGGCGGCGTCGATGCCCTCCTCGGCGGCGAAGGCCTCGATCTGGCCGCGCCAGTCCGCGCCGTGTTCGAGGCGGGCGACGAACTCGCGGTCGCCCTCGACTTCGCGATAATCCATGTGCAACCGGTGGAGCGGCCCCGTCAAAAGTTTCACTGTCGGCCCGGTTCGCTCACCGGTCGCTCGCGGGCCGCGAGGAAGCAGGCCGCCCGCGACCGAGCTATCGCCAGTCAGAGAGCGCCGCCGCGTCTGCGAGTCGAACGGACACCCACACGTCGTCCCGGGACGGGTCCGCCACGATGAAGCGCTCGACGGTACCGCGGTCGATCGAGCCCATCACCTCGCAATCCGTTCCCGCCTCCCGAGGGGTGGCATCCTGTGCCATGCCCAACAGTCTCACAGACTATTACATAAACGTGCCGGAACGGTGTGAGTCAATGGTTCGCAGACGGGGCGGCGCGGGCGACGGGTCGGCCCCGCGAGGGAGTAGTCGAGCGCACGGGCGGGTGGCCGAACGCGCGTGACCGACGGCGCCGACGGACCCGCGAGGCGGTCGGGTGGTCGGCGGCTCGCAGTCCTTTAGTACGTGGGGGGAGGACACTGTGGCAATATGAGAGTCGCAGACGCCATGACGCCCCGCTCAGAGGTCGTCACGGTGGCGGTGCCGGGCACGCGTGACGACGTCCTGGAGTACCTCCAGGAGCGGGAGTTCTCGTCGGTTCCCGTGATCAAGGAGACCGACGAGGGCGAGCAGTTCCGCGGGATCGTCACCCGCGAGGCGCTGATCGACCAGCCCGACGAGGACCAGCTGGCGCTGCTGGCCGAGGAGGTCCCGACGACGACCGCCGACGCCGACCTCACCGAGGTCGCGGCGCTGATGGTCGAGTCCGGCACCCGGCGGGTGCCCGTCGTCGACGGCCAGCTCGAGGGGATCGTCACTATCACGGACGTGATCCACGCCATCGCGAGCGGCGACGCCGACGGCGACCAGGAGGTCGGCGAGCTCGCGGGCCGCGGCGTCAACTGCGTATTCGCCGAGACGCCGCTGACGGTCGCCGAGCGCGAGCTCTCTCACGCCGACGTGCCCTACGGCGTCGTGCTGGACCGCGGCGGCGAGATGTGCGGCATCCTCACCGAGGTCGACGTCATCGAGGTCGCCCGCGTCGTCGAGGGCGAGGCCGACACCGGCGAGAGCCTGGCCGACGAGGACGACGACTGGATGTGGGAGGGCATCAAGGCCGTCGGCAACCGCTACATGCCCACGCGCAACGTCGAGATCCCCGCCGAGCCGGTCTCGGCGTTCATGAGCGACGACCTCGTGACGCTGACGCGCCACCGGACGGCCCGGGAGGCCGCCCAGCTGATGATCGACAACGACATCGAGCAGATCCCGCTCGTGTCGGGCGATCACCTGGACGGCATCGTCCAGGACGTCGACCTGCTGCGGGGCCTGGCATGACCGACGTCACGGACGATCTCACCGAGCTGGCCAAGCGCCGGGGCTTTTTCTTCCAGTCCAGCGAGGCCTACGGCGGCGTCGCCGGCTTCTACGTCTACGGCCCCGAGGGCGCCACGCTCAAGGAGAACCTCCAGGACGCCTGGCGCGACCGCTTCGTCCGCCGCGAGGGCCACATGGAGATCGAGGCCCCCACCGTCATGCCCGAGCCCGTCTTCGAGGCCTCGGGCCACCTCGACGGCTTCGACGACATGATCATCGAGTGCCCGGAGTGTGGCACCTCCCACCGCGCCGACCACCTCGTCGAGGACGCCACCGACATCGAGGAGGCCGAGTCCATCCCGATCCCCGAGATCGAGGAGATCATCGCCGAGGAGGACCTCGCCTGTCCGTCCTGCGGCGCCGCGCTCGGCGGCGTCGACGTCGAGGACTTCAACCTGATGTTCGGGACGAACATCGGCCCCGGCTCCTCGTCGCCGGGCTACCTCCGCCCCGAGACCGCCCAGGGCATCTTCGTGGAGTTCCCCCGGCTCAAAGAGTACGCGCGCAACCAGCTGCCGTTCGGCGTCGCCCAGATCGGCCCGGCCTACCGCAACGAGATCAGCCCTCGGCGCGGGCTGATCCGCCTCCGGGAGTTCGCCCAGGCCGAACTCGAGCACTTCATCGACCCCGAGACCGACGAGCCGCCGCTCGAGCGGGTCGAGGACGTGACCGTGCCCCTCTACTCGGCCACCGAGCAGGAGGCCGACGACGGCGACGTCGTCGAGACGACGGTCGGCGACGCCGTCGACGAGGGCGTCATCGGCAGCGAGTGGGTGGCGTACTACCTGGGCGTCGCCCGCGAGTGGTACGAGCGCGTCGGCGTCGACATGGACCGCTTTCGCTACCGCCAGCACCTCTCGGGCGAGCGCGCCCACTACGCGGCGGACTGCTGGGACGCCGAGGCCGAGGTCGGCGGGAACTGGATCGAGATCACCGGTTTCGCCTACCGCAGCGACTACGACCTCACCAAACACGGCGAGCACGGCGACGAGGACTTCACGATCTTCCGGCAGTACGACGAGCCCATCACCGTCGAGCGCGCGACGGTCGACCCCGACATGAGCTACCTCGGCCCCGAGTTCGGCGGCGCCGCCGGCGACGTCGCCGACGCGCTGGCCGAGCTGGCCCGGCGCGACCGCGCGGCGTTCGACGGCGACGCGGTGACCGTGACGGTCGACGGCGAGGACTTCACCGTGCCCGTCGAGCAGACGGGCTTCGCCGTCGAGGAAGTCACCGAGTCGGGCGAGCACATCACGCCCCACGTCGTCGAGCCCTCCTTCGGCGTCGACCGACTGGTCTACACCGTGTTAGCCCACGGCTACCGCGTCGACGCGGGCGGCGACGGCCTCGACGTCGGCGAGGTGGCCCGGGCCGGCGACGACGGTGACAGCGACGACGCGGAGGACGAGGAAGCGCGGACGGTATTGGCGCTCCCGCCGGCTGTCGCGCCGCGTGACGTGGCGGTCTTCCCGCTGATGGACAAAGACGGCATGGACGAGCGCGCCCGCGAGATCGCCGACGAACTGCGCGCGGCGGGTCTCGAAGTCGCCTACGACACCTCGGGCAGCATCGGCCGGCGCTACCGCCGCCAGGACGAAGTCGGCACGCCGTACTGCGTCACCGTCGACTACGAGTCCCTCGAGGACGACACGGTGACGATCCGCGACCGCGACACGACCGCCCAGTCCCGGGTGCCCGTCGACGAGCTGGCCGAGCGATTGGCCGCACTGCACGCCGGCGAGGCGACCGTCGAGTCGGTCTGAACGGATGGCCGACGAGGTCGCGCGACGGCTCGTCCACGCCAGCGGTTCGGCGATCCCGCTTTCGTACGTCTTGGGCCTGGCGCCCTGGCACCAGGTGCGACTCGTCCTGCTCGCCGGCGCGGCCGTGACCGTCGTCCTGGAGTTCGTCCGGCTCGTCGTCGGCGTCGAGTGGGTGGTCTTCGAGACGCTCACCCGCGAGTACGAGCAGTCGAACCCGGCGGGCTACGCGCTGTACGTCGTCAGCGGCTCGCTCACCGGGCTGGCGTTCGCCCCCCGGGTGGCCGTCCCCGCCATCCTGATGCTGACGCTGGCCGACCCGATCAGCGGCCTGCTGGGCAGCGACGAGCTCCGGACCGTCAAGCGCCCGCGGGTGCTGGCGGTCATGTTCGGCACCTGCGCGCTGCTGGCGTGGTCGTTCGTCCCGCCCGCAGTCGCCGTCGTCGGCGGGCTCGCCGGCATGCTCGCCGACGGCGTCAAACCGGTGATCGCCGGCTACGTCATCGACGACAACTTCACCATCCCGCTGGGCGCGGCCGCGGCGATGGCGGCGGGGCTGGCCGTACTCGCTGGGGTCTGAACCCGAAAACAGACGTCCGCTCAGTCGTGGGCGTCGAGAATCGCCGCGTAGTACGGCGTCATCACGGTCTGTGCCTGGTGCCAGTGGTGTTTCGTGTGCATGTCGTGCAGTTCGACCGCCAGCGCGTAGCGGACCGCCTCGGGGCCGAATCCCGAGGTGCCGTACCGCGGTTTGTGGGGGTACTCCTCGTCGTTCATCGCGACGCGGAGCTCGACGACCTGCGCGCGCTGGATGGGCGTCCAGTAGTCGCGGCCGGTCTTGTGGTGGCGCCAGGCCTTGGTCGAGAGTTCGGCGTAGCGGGGGTCCATGCCGACGATCGAGGCGCGCTCGCGGAACTTCTCCTGGACGGCGGTCCAGTCGGCGTCCTGGAGGGCGTCGCGGTCGATCTCGCCGTCGGCCATGTGGGCGACCTCGACGTCGTCTTTCGCCCAGAGGGCGTCGACGTACGCGATGGCGGCGTGGCGCGCCGTCTCGCGATCGACGTGGGGAAACTGCAGCGCGTCGACGGTCGCGAACGCCTCGACGGCCGTCTCGCGGTCCTTCCGGTCGTGGGCCTGGAAGCCGAGGCAGATCTGCTCGGCCATGTGCGAGGCGGTCTCGGTCGCCGTCCAGCCCTCCTCCTCGGGGTCGAGCACCGTCACGACACCCCCACGGAGCGGCCCGGCTGTCGCGCCGCGCGCGCGCACCGCTGGCCGCCACAGCGCGCCGGCGCGAACCGCGACAGGGCGCGCCGGCGCCGTCTCGACCCCCGGCTTCGGACGTGAACCATAGTGTAAGCCAACTAGCATCAGGTGAGTATAACCGTACGCCGCGTTTCGAAACTCGATTCCGAAAGCCGGACCGCGAAACCCCGCGCAGGCGGCCCGACGGCGGACGCACCGGCCCGGACCACATTCACCGCGGTACGCGAACGCTTAACCGGCGGCGGCGGGTATCTCGGTGAAATGGCAGCGACCGACGGAGTCGACCACGTCGAGCACCCCCTGCTGACCGCGGGGCTGCTCGAGAAGCGCCGGTACCAGCTGGCGCTGGCCGACGCCGCCGCCGACGACCACACGCTCGTCTGCCTGCCGACCGGACTGGGCAAGACGTCCGTCTCGCTGCTGGTCACCGCCGAACGCCTCCACGCCGTCGGCGGCAAGGCCCTCTTTCTGGCGCCGACGAAGCCGCTGGTCGCCCAGCACGCCGAGTTCTACCGCGAGGCCCTGACGATCCCCGACGACGAGATCGTCGTGTTCACCGGCGAGGTCCGCCCGGACGACCGCGCCGAACTCTGGGAGTCGGCCCGGGTCGTCATCGCCACCCCGCAGGTCGTCGAGAACGACCTCGTCGGCAACCGCATCTCCCTGGCCGAGGTCACCCACTGCACCTTCGACGAGTGCCACCGCGCCAGCGGCGACTACGCCTACAACTACATCGCC
>JBDGSW010000156.1:0-6913 GCA_042217345.1 Haloarculaceae archaeon | reverse complement strand
CATCGCCCACCAGGTCGGCATCGGCGCCGTCCGCTACGACATCGTCTCCAAGCAACCCACCAAGGCGATCACCTTCGAGTGGGACCGCGCACTGGACTTCGAGGCCCAGTCGGCGCCGTACGTCCAGTACGTCCACGCCCGCGCGTGCGGCATCATCGACGAAGCCGAGGGGGCGGGCCACGCGGTACCGGCGCCCGCCGAACTGGACGTCGCTGCGCTCGAGACCGACGAAGCGCGCCAGCTGCTGCGGACGATCGCGCGCTTCCCCGCGGTGATCGGGGCGGCGGCCGACGATCTGGAGCCGCACCTGGTGGCGACGTACACCCGCGAGTTCGCCGAGGACTTCAACGCCTTCTACCGGGAGTGTCCGGTGCTCGACGCCGACGGCGCGACCCGCGAGGCGCGGCTAGCGGTGGTGGCGGCGGCGCGCCACACCGTCGCGAACGCCCTGGGCGTGCTGGGCGTGGCCGCGCCGGAATCGATGTAGCGCCGGCCGGTCACAGCAGGGCGGGGACCACGACGTCGCCCATGATCGAGCCGCCGACGGCCTGGACGGCCGCGGCGCCAAGGCCCAGCGCGAGCAACAGGAAGATCAGGATCCAGCTCAGCGGGATGGACTCGTCGGTGGACTCCTCGGTAGCCATACACACACTGGCGGGAGAAACCGCTTGAAAGTACCGTTTGCGGAAGTGACGGGAACGAACGCGGGAAGCAGGGACGGCAGCGTCAGTTGAACAGGCCGAAGACGCCGTCGCCGTCCTCGTCGTCGTCATCGTCGGCGGCGCCGGCGTCCTCGCTGGTGGCGTCGGTGCCCGAGCCGTCGGCGCTCGACGACGTCGAGCGCTGGTTGGGCTCGAAAGACTGCTCGGTGGTGGCGCCGCCCTCGGTGTTGGCCTCGTAGATCTCCTCGAGCGTCGAAGCCAGTCGGCGGTAGGCCTCGGCGGCGTAGCTGTCGGAGTGGTTGATGATCAGCGGCTCGTCGCGGGTGGCGTCGCCGTCCTCGGGGACGACCGCGAGCATCTCCAGGTCGAGCTTGTCGGCGACGTCCGAGACGTTCGTGTCGTCGTCGGCGCGGGTGAGCACGGCGCCGACGACCTCGCCGTCGATGCGCCCGGCCAACTGGGCGGTCTTGACCGTGTCGCCGATGGCGACGTCGTCGGCGGTCGTGATGAGCAAGACGCCGTCGGCCAGCCCGAGCGGGACGGTCGTCTCGTGGCTGAGGCCGGCGCCGGTGTCGATCAGGACGATCTCGTAGGCGGTCGACAGCGCCTTGACGACCTTCCGGAGCTTCGCGGGGTCGGCGTCGGCGAACGCCTCGAGGTTGCGCTCGCCGGGGACGACGGTGATCCCGCCCGGCCCCTCGACGATCGCGTCGCTGACGGCGGCCTTGCCGGCCAGCACCTGGTGGAGACTGGGCTCGTGTTCGATCCCGAGCATCGCGCCGAGGTTGGCCATCCCCAGGTCAGCGTCGATCACCACCACGTCGTGGCCGGCGTCCTGCAGCGCCACGGCGACGTTGATGGCCGTCGTGGTCTTGCCGACGCCTCCCTTCCCGCCTGCTATCGTGTAGACGTATCCCGTCATGCTTCCTAGTGGCTTGCTACAGACAAGGGAAACATATAAACCCGTGCGTCTGACGGGTGTCGGTTCCCCTCGCCGCTGTGGTCCTGTCCGGTGGCGACCGTCCGCCGACCGCCCCGAGCGTTCCTAACGCGACACTTTCCCGCACACCGTGAAAAGCGCCACGGTCACTGACAACCCTGGGACAGTTGTCCGACGGGGCCGCCGTGCCGGCGGCCCCTGCCAGGCCGCGGTCGACCTCCCGTGGCACGTCGGCGGACGGCGACGGGCGCCGTTCCCCGCGGGCTCACTCGGGCGCCTCTGTCTCGGCCCGCTCGTAGACCTGGATCCAGCCGTCGCTCCTGACGGACACGATGTACCCCACGTAGTGAAACTCGACCGACCCCGCGCCGCTCCGGGATCGCGCGACCGCGCCCGGCCCGAAGAACGTCTCTTCGAGCGCCGCCGCGTCCACGCTCTCGTACAGCGGCGGCGACCGCACCTCGTGGGGTTCGACGCCCATCGCGTCGGCGACCGCGAAGACGATCGCCGTCGTGAGCTCCTCGGTCCCGTCGGGCTCGAAGTGGCGCTGGGCGACCTGCGACCGGCGCTCCGTGCCGTCGGTCGCGCGATCCTCGCGATCGATCGCCTTCCCGTCACTCATCGCTCTCACCGCGCGCGTGGGACTCCTGGCTCGAATCGAGGCTCGCGCCCATCCCCGACAGCGCAGCCAACACCTGCTCGGCGTTGGCGCCGGGGGTGATCGTCTCGGTTGCCTCGTCGAACGCCAGGACGTCGTGGTCGACCAGCTTGGGGACGTGGGCGTGATAGAGCGAGACGAACACCTGCTCTCGCTCGCGCTCGGACACCTCGTGCTCGGGGACCTGGCGCTCCCACGCGGCCACCTTCTCCGCGAGCTCCGCGAGCGTCCACTCGGTGTCCTCGAGCAGCGTGTAGCAGAGGTACCGACGGCGCGAGTGACCGAGGGCGTCGTAGACGTGGTCTAACCCCAGCACGGCGGGCGGCGGCGCTAGCACGTCCGTCCCGTGCGCGCCGCTCGCGGTCGCCTCGTCGCTCGCCTTTTCGTCGTCCATGCTCTCGATATAGAAGTGTCACAGTGATAAGAGTAGTTCCACGGCTGCGTGCCGGACGCTCAGCGTTACTTGCGGGCGCGGCCCACGGGGCGGTGGATCGGTCGGTGAGTCGCCCCCCAGTCGCGGTCAACACCTTCTTACCGCTCATCCCTCTAAAATAGGGTAATGAGCAAGCAGGAGCACGAGCAGACAGACAAACAAAAGTACGAGTTCAAGAAGGTCATCGAGGACCTCAAGGAGTACACGGGCTCGGGCACGCAGCTGGTCACGATCTACATCCCCGAAGACAAACAGCTGAGCGACGTCGCGGCCCACGTCACCCAGGAGCACAGCGAGGCGAGCAACATCAAGTCCAAGCAGACCCGCACGGCCGTCCAGGACGCGCTGACCTCCATCAAGGACCGCCTGCGCTACTACGACAAGACGCCCGAGAACGGGATGGTCATCTTCTCCGGGGCGATCGACACCGGCGGCGGCCAGACCGACATGATCACCAAGGTCCTGGAGTCGCCGCCGCAGGGAATCCAGTCGTTCCGCTATCACTGCGACTCGGCGTTTCTGACCGAGCCCTTAGAGGAGATGCTCGGCGACAAGGGCCTGTTCGGCCTGATCGTCCTCGACCGCCGGGAGGCCAACGTCGGCTGGCTCAAGGGCAAGCGCGTCGAGCCGGTCAAATCCGCCTCCTCGCTGGTGCCGGGCAAACAGCGCAAAGGGGGCCAGTCCCAGCAGCGTTTCGCCCGCCTGCGCCTGGAGGCCATCGACAACTTCTACCAGGAGGTCGCCGAGATGGCCGACGACCTGTTCGTCGATCGGCGCCACGAGCTCGATGGCATTCTCGTCGGCGGCCCCTCGCCCACGAAAGAGGAGTTCCTCGACGGCGACTACCTCCACCACGAACTGCAGGACAAGGTCCTCGGGAAGTTCGACGTCGCCTACACCGACGAGTCCGGCCTGTACGACCTCGTCGACGCCGCTCAGGACGTTCTGGCCGACCACGAGGTCATGCAGGACAAACAGGAGATGGAGGAGTTCTTCAAGGAGCTCCACGACGGCAACCTCGCCACCTACGGGTTCGAGGCCACCCGCGAGAACCTCATCATGGGCTCGGTCGACCGCCTGCTCATCTCCGAGGACATGCGCCGCGACGTCGTCACCTACGCCTGCCCGAACGGCCACGAGGAGCGCGCGGTGATCGACCGCCGCAAGGAGACGCCCGCCCACGACTGCAGCGAGTGCGGCGAGACCGTCGACGCCGACGACGCCGAGCGCGAGGACCTCATCGACCACCTCATGGACATCGCCGAGCAGCGCGGCACCGAGACGAAGTTCATCTCCACCGACTTCGAGAAGGGCGAACAGCTCCTGAACGCCTTCGGCGGCGTCGCCGGCATCCTCCGGTACGACACTGGCGTCTGAGCACGCTCGTTCGCTCTCGCGCCTTCCGTCCGTCTGACAGTCGCTCGTCGAACACGTCGGACCCGCGAACCGCCTGCACTCGCTCGCGAGTAAGCTGCACCACCGTTTTCCCCTCACTTCGCCGACCTCTCGACTCGCGTAGCGACCCGACAGACCGCAGTCGCCGCGGCCGACGACGCGACAGGTAAGGACCGCTTCGGCAGCGCAATTGCTCACGCGGCCAACGTGAGTCCACCGCGGCGCCGCGCCGGAACGCCTCGTCGGGCGAGACACTCCGCCCGGGCGACTCGACGGCCGGGGACGCCCGGTCGGTCGGCGTTACGGACCCTTGTCTGGGGCCCGAGTCCGCGTCGGTTCACGGGGGACCACCCTAAGGCCTGGCCGTGTCGATCGCCCGACCATACCCGAAGTACTCGCCGGGGCGGGACGACGCCCGCGGGAGTGCGGGCGCGGTAGTGTGGGCGTCGGTGACGTTCACCGCCGCGAAGAGGCCGCACTCGCCCCGCAGTCCGCGCCGGCTCCCGGGCTCGCCTCGGACGAGCGGTACGTCGCGAGCGCTGCCGAGCGAGCGCGTCGATCCCCTGCGCGCTCGCTGCGGGCGTCAGTCGCCGGGTACTGCTGGCTATCGGACGAACCGGCAGAAGTACCGCGAGCTTGCCGCGCGCGCCGCCTGGCGGTATGAAGTGCCAACGACGTGAAACAGTGTGGGCCGTTTAATGAACCCTGCGTGGACTGAACGGCTGCCCCAAACGGGGCACCGTGTGAGTTTACCCATGACGAACGAAGAGAAACCACAGACCGGTGATGAGTCGCGCAGATCGTTCATGAAGAAGGGCGCAGTAGCGTCGGGGCTCGTCGCGCTCGGAGCGGCGGGCGTCGGAACGGCTGCAGCGCAGGATCAGGCGTCGGCGCTGGTCTTCTCCTACGACTACTACCCCGGTGCGGAATTCACCGTGACGGCGTCGCTCCAGCAGTCGACGACGACCAAGATGCTCCAGACGCCAGGCGGCCAGAACATCTCGGAGATCTCCTCGCCCGCCGACTACAACGGGTACGCGATCGGGTACTCGCTGGGCGGATCGCCGATCTACAGCTACCTGTTCACCAAGCGCACGCTCCAGCAGGGCAACAGTTACTCGATCGGTGAGGAAGCGCAGGTCCTGAGCAGCCGGCTGAACCTGCTGTCGACCTCCATCTCACGCGGGAGCGGGTCCTCGTCGATGTCGAGCGACAACAACTCGACCAACAGCTCCACGTGACCCTGCCCGACCTCGACTAGCGATCCCTGCCGCCCATTTTTCAGTGACCGACGACGGCCACCCCATCGCCTCGCACCGCCCGCCGTCCCCTCGACCGGCCGGACCGCCGCCACCGCGTGCCAGGACGCTCGTGTTCGCCCACGAGTACTACCCGGCCCTGCCGTTCACCGTCGTCGCCCGCCTGTCGACCGCCGCGACCGTCGCCATCCTCACCGGCCCGGCCGAGCGCCCGTCGGTGCTGCTCCCCCGACCGGACGAGTACGACGGCTACGTCATCGCCTACCCCATGGGTGCCGGTCCGCGCTACGCGTTCGCGTTCAGCCAGCAGTCGCTCGCGAGCGGTGGGACCTACCGGTTCTCCGGCGACGTCACCGTCTTCGACGCGTCGATGGGACTGCTGGAGACGGCGCTGGTCCGTCCGGCGTCCGCCGACTGAACCGAGGGCTACTCCAGCAGCTGTTCGAGCTGGCGCCTGCGCCCCCGGAGGTCGACTTTGCTGTCGACGCTGCCGGCGTTCGCCAGCCGGTCGAGCACGAGCATGGGGTCGGCGCCGGCTTCCTCGACGGCGTCGAACAGCTCGGCGATCTCCTGGCGGTGCAGCGCCAGCGACGTGAGCAGGCCGATCGCGATGGCCATCGGGACGCCCGCCTCGGGGTCGCTCGGGAAGGCGCTCGCGATCTCCGAGAAGTCGGGCCGGGCGGCCGGCGGGTCCTCGTCGGTCGTCACCGCCAGGCAGGTCGGGCAGATCGCCGCGCCCGGCGCCTCGCCCGAGAGATACGTCCGGTAGCGTTCGGGCACCCGGAACCGGACGGCCGCGGTCTGACAATCCGGACAGTTCATACGGCTACCAGGAGCGGGGGGACGAAAAGATTGCCCCGCCGGCCCGGGTGCCGCCGCTCGCCTCGGAGCGGCTAGTGAGAAACGCGCCAGCACGTCACCGACCGTCGATCACCGACTCTCGACCCGCGGCCGTCGGTCGCCGGTCGTCAGTCGTCGGCGGTGACCTCTTCCTGGAACTCGGCGGCCTCGGCCTCCTGGAGGTCGCGCTCCTCGTTCTCCTCCTTTTTGGCCTTGATCTTCTTCATGCGGAAGATCTCCTCGCGTTCTTGCTCCTCGAGCTTCTGCTCGATGTACTCCTGGTTCGATCGCAGCTCGGGCAACAGCGTGAACTCCAGGGCGTTGACCCGGCGCTTGGTCTTCTCGATCTCGTCGAGCAGCTTCTTCATGGCCGTCTCGACCTCGGCGGCGAGGACGATCGTCTCCAGCAGCTCCTCGTAGGCCTCGGCGGCCTCGTCGAGGCGGGCGCTCGTGCCGACGACGCCGTAGCCGCGCTCGTCGAGGCTCTTTTTGATCCCTGCGGACTCGATGTGCGGGACGACCACGCCCATGATGTTCTTCGATTCGGTGGTCAGCTCGGGCTGGTCTTTCAGCGCGGCGGCGGCCCCGCGGACGGCGACGTCGCCTTCCATCGCACGCGCCATATTGATCTTGCGCTGGGCGTCCTCGAAGTCCTGCTCGAGGTCCTCGCGCACGTCCTGGGCCTGGTCGAGGATGTCCATGAACTCCATGATGAGGCCGTCGCGC
>JBDGSW010000025.1:0-6945 GCA_042217345.1 Haloarculaceae archaeon | reverse complement strand
CACACCTTCCCCGTCGAGAACCGCCCGCTGTACGACGTCACGCAGGGGAAGATGACCTACGACGAGCGCGACGAGACGCTGCCGCGGCTGGCCGAGACGCTCGTCCGGCTCATGCAGGCCCACCCCGACGAGAAGGGGATCGTCCACTGCCACTCCTACGGGATTCAGGAACGCCTGGCCGAGCAGCTCTCGGAACTCGGCGTCGACGCGCGGGTGCGACGGCACGACCGGGAGAACCGCGACGCCGCGCTGTCGACCTGGAAGCGCAGCGACGGCGCCGACGTCTTCCTCTCGGTGAAGATGGAGGAAGCCCTCGACCTGGAGGGCGACCTCGCGCGCTGGCAGCTGCTCTGTAAGGCGCCCTATCCCAACACCCGCGACTCCCGCGTGGCGCGGCGCCTGGAGGACGGCCAGTGGGGCTGGTACTACCGGGCGGCGCTGCGCACCGTGATCCAGGCCTGCGGCCGGGTCGTGCGCGCGCCCGACGACTACGGGGCGACGTACCTCGGCGACTCGTCGCTGCTGGACCTGTTCGACCGCGCGCGGACGGACATGCCCGACTGGTTCGCCGCCCAGGTCGACCGGATGACGAACCCGGACCTGCCGGCGTTCGACCCGGCTATGGCCGTCGGGGACGCCGGGAGTGCGAGCGCGACCGCACGCTCCCGGTCGCGGCGCCGGCGCTCCTCGTCCGGCGGCGACGAGTCCCATCCCCTGTCGGACGTCTGGGACAGCTAGAACAGGGTGGCGGCGTACGCGATCGTCGAGCCAAGCATCAACACGACGAAGAGCAGCGCGATGAACTGCTGTCTGTCCATACCACAACTCACCTTTCGAGCCAATTAGGTGTTTCGCGGCTCACTCGACGCGCGCGTCGACGACGACGTGGGCGACGCCCTCGCTGTAGCCCTTGACGCGACGGGTCTCGAGCACGTCGACGGCCCGGTCGCGCTCGGCGGCGGCCGCTTCGAGGCGCTCGATCGGGCGGTCGAACACGCGCTTGTCCGGGGTGGCCTCGTGCAGGTGGACGATCCCGTCGGGTTCCAGCGCCGAGAGGGCAGCATCCAGATACTCGTGTGCCTCGTAGTAGCCCATGACCACGCGATCGGCCGTGACCCCCTCGGCGACGTCGCGACAGTCCGCGCGGTAGAGGTCGACGCGGTCGTGGACGTCGTTGAGCTTGGCGTTCTCCAGGAGGTAGCGGAAGGCGGTGGGGTTGATCTCCGCGGCGGTGACGTGCGCGCCGGCGCGGGCCATCGGGAGCGTGAAGTAGCCGACGCCGGCGAACATGTCGAACACGCGCTCGTCCGGCGCGACGACCGCGCCCATGCGCTCGCGTTCTGCCTTGTTGCCCGGCGAGAACATGACCTGGGAGAGATCGAGGGCGTACCGGGTACCGTGTTCGGTGTGGATCGTCTCGGTGTCGCCGCTGCCGGCCAGGACCTCGACCTCGGGCTCGCGCTGCTCGCCCGCGATGCCGCGGCGCGCGAGCACGGTGTCGGCGTTGGCGTGTAGTTCGAGGAGGGCCTCGCCCACCTCCTCGGGCCGGGGAGCGTCGCCGACGTCGACGAGGACGACCGAGCCGATGACGGTCCACGATCCGGGCGCGCGCTCGATCTCGGCGGCCGTCCAGCCCTGCCACGCGAGGTGGTCCTCCAGGGTTCGCAGCCGCGGGGCGGGCTCCTGACGGACGACTTCGCGGACCGTCGTCTCGGCGGGAGGATCGGTGACGGGGAGGGCGACGGCGTCGGGCCCGAACTCGCGGACGCGGCGGTCGTCGTCGTAGACGCCCTCGGCGGTCAGCGCCTCGATGGCGGCCTCGGCGTCGGCCTTCTTCACGACCGCGGCCAGCGGGTCGGTGCCGGCGTCAGCGTCTGCATCTGCGTCGGCGTCGGGCGCCTCACTCATCGGCGCCCTCCGCGGCCGCCCCGTCCTCGGCGGGCAGGACGTGCAGCCCGGCGCGGCTCTTCAGCACGGGGACGGTCTCGGCGTCGGGGTCGAGGTAGTCCGGGCGCGCGATCGTCTTGGCCTCGTAGGTCTCGGGGTCGAGCACCTGGACGGCGCGGTCGTCCTCGACGGCGACCAGGGTGGTCTCCTGGGCGTCCGCGCGGGTGCCCAGCCGGCGGGCCTCGGGGGCGTCGCCGGCCTTGAAGGACGCCTCGTAGGGCTCGCCCGTGGCGAGCCGCCGGCCCTTCAGGTTGCCCCGGACGCTGCGGACGAGCACCGGCCCGCCGTCGTCCTCGGGGTCGATCACTTCACCGGGGCGGTAGCGGGGCAGGCGGACGGCGTAGGTGACGCGGTAGACCTCGTTACCGTCCTCGTCCTCCGTCACGAGCGTCTCCGAGGACGAAAAGGAGCCGCCCAGTTCGGTAGTGATGCGCTGGGCGATCTTCTTGCCGATCTTGGTGGTCGAGAGCCGGAGGTCCAGGCCCTCGTCGGTCTCGCCGGCCTCGGTGACGAAGGCGTTGCGGTCGCCAGTGGCCTCCATCTCGGCGACGACCTCGTTGGCGATGGCCTCGGCGCGTTCGAGTTCGTCGTCGGTGGGCCGGCGCTCGTCGGCGCGCACCTGGACGACGCTGGCGTAGTAGTCGCCGGCGATGCGCCCGCAGCGCTGGCAGGTCTCGCGGCTGATCTTCACCGGGACGACGACCTCCTCGACGACCGGCGTGTCGCGGACCGTGCCGGTGAACTGACAGTGCATGCGGATGGTGGTCTGGTCGACCTGCTCGGGGCGGACCTGCCACTCGACGTCGTCGGCGTCGACGTGGACGGCCAGCGCCTCGCTGACGGCCTCGACGGCGACGTCGGTGTAGTCGCGGGCGCCGACGTCCACCCAGCGGTTGCCGCGGTGGACCGCGCCGCACTGCGAGCAGACCCGCACCTCGACGCGGTCGGGCGCGTCGACGAGGTCGAACTCCTCGAAGTAGCAGGCGTCACAGAGCACGCGATCCGGATCGCGGGCTCGCGGCGCAGCGCCGCTCGCCTCCTCCGAGGCGCTTCGCGCCTCGCTTGGTTCGCCCGGGCGCGGCTCGGGCCGACCGTCCATGGCCGCCCCGCAGCGCGGGCAGAACTCGCGTGACTCGCTCATTGCCCGCCCTTGGCGCCTGCGGCGGTTAAATGGCGCGTTTGCGGCCCGGCGCGGGGTCCAGGACCGCACTACGGCGAACTTAATTGGCCAGGGACCCAACCTGTGGGTATGCAGTGGAAAGCCGACTGGGGTCTGCGGGGCCGCATGGTGCTGACCATGTTCCTGCTTTTCGCCCTGTACATCGTCTTCATCGGCGTGCTGTCGCTGTTTTTCAAGAGCCTGCTGGCGATCGCCGTCGTGATGGGCGCGTTCTCGCTCGGGCAGTTTTTCTTCAGCGACAAGCTCGCGCTGTGGAGCATGGGCGCCAGCGAGGTCAGCGAGGAGGAGTACCCCGACCTCCACCGGACGATCGCCCGCCTGTCCCAGCAGGCCGACCTGCCCAAGCCGACGGTCGCGGTCGCGGACACGCGCGTGCCCAACGCCTTCGCGACGGGGCGCTCCCAGAAGAGTTCGACGGTCGCGGTGACCAGCGGCCTGCTCCAGACGCTGAACCAGGAAGAACTGGAGGGCGTGCTGGCCCACGAGCTCGCCCACGTGAAGAACCGCGACGTGATGGTGATGACCATCGCCTCGTTCCTCTCGACGATCGCCTTCCTGATCGTGCGCTGGGGCTGGCTGTTCGGCGGCGGCGGGCGCGACCGCGGCGGCAACCAGGTGCCCGTCTTCGTCGCCATCATCGTCTCGCTCGTGGTGTGGGTCGTCTCCTTCCTACTGATCCG
Source organism: Haloarculaceae archaeon (assembly GCA_042217345.1). GTDB lineage: Archaea > Halobacteriota > Halobacteria > Halobacteriales > Haloarculaceae > Halorientalis. Next base: position 3,138 of record JBDGSW010000025.1, on the reverse strand, counting down.
CGCGCTCTCGCGGTACCGCGAGTACGCCGCCGACCGCGGCGGCGCCGTCATCACCGGCCGCCCCTCCGCGCTGGCCTCGGCGCTGTTGAAGATCGACGGCCGCATGGACAAGGTGCCCAAGGAGGACCTGCGCGACCAGGCCGAGATGAACGCGTTCTTCATCATCCCGGTCAAGAGCGGGTTCGTCGGCAACCTCTTCCGGACGCACCCGACGACCGAGCGCCGCGTCGAGCGCCTGCGCGACCTCGAACGCGAACTGGAGACGGCCTGACAAGCGAGTGGACTTATCACGTTGGCGGATGGAATAGCGGCATGGACTGGCGCCCCGACCGGCGGTTGCGACGCCGGATGGCCCTCGCGCTCGCGCTGACCCTCCTCGGGTACGCGGCGCTGCTCGCCCCGGTCGTCTGGCTGTTGCCCTGGCAGGGCTGGCTCGTCGCCGGCGGCGTGCTCGTGGGCATACTGGGGCTGTTGACCCTGGAAGCGGACCTCATTGCCTACTGGCTGACGGACGCGGTCGCAATCGAGCGCGGGCAGTACCCGCAGCTGTTCGATACGGTCGATCGCCTGGCCGCGCAGGCGGATCTCCCGCGGCCGCCGATCGCCGTCGTGCCCACCGACGAACCCAACGCGCTGTCGGCCGGCACCGGCGACCGAACGGCCGTCCTCGTCACGCTCGGGTTGTTGAAGACCCTCGACGACGACCAGCTGGCGGCGGTGCTGGCCCACGAGATCGCCCACCTCAAGAACGGCGACTCCTCGGCGCTGACCGTCGCCGGCTTCCCGACGGCGGTCGCCGCCGCCCTGGTCGGCGGCGGGCTGGACAACGTCGACCTGAAGGCGGTCGTCCTCGGGTACGTCTTCGTCCCGCTGTACCTCGCCCTCCTGGGCCTGCCACTCTTGCTCGTCAGCCTGCCGGGGACGCTCGCGCTGGCGCGCTACCGCGAGTACGCCGCCGACCGCGGCGCGGTCGCCATCACCGGCGATCCCGTCGCGCTCGCGACTGCGCTGGGCGAACTCTACCTCCAGGAGTCGCCGCCCGAGACGGACCTGCGGCGGATCGCGGGACTGGCGCCGTTCTGCGTACTGCCGACAGCCGCCACGCCACTCCCGGTGCCCTCGATGCACCCGCCGACGCACCGCCGAATCCGGCGGCTGCGGAAGCTGGCGGCCGAGCTGGAAGGGGTCGACCCGGGCGCGGACGGTTAGTCGCCCGACGCGCCGGGCAGGCGGAGGCGGACGACGGTGCCGCGGGGGTCGTTGTCCGCGAACTCGAGCTCGCCGCCCATCCGGGCGACGCCCCACTTGACGCCCCACAGGCCGAGGCCGCTGCCGTGTTCGAGCGGCGCCTCGTCGCCCGAGACCACGGGACGGCGCTCCTCCGGAGGGATGCCCGGGCCGTCGTCGGCGACCGCGACCGCCACGGGGAGCGCGGCCGACTCGTCGACCCGGACCGAGACCGCCACGGACGGCGACGCGGTGTCGTTGTGGACGACGGCGTTCTCGACGACGTCCTCGAGGACCGTCCGGAGGATCCGATCCGGGACGCCGGCGACGACGCCGTCGGGGATCGATCGGTCGACGGCGCAGTCCCGGTCGGCCTCGACCTCGCCGACGACCCGGCGGACGGCCGCCGAGACGTCCGCCTCGGCGTCGTCGGTCGCGGGCACGGCCATCATGCGCTCGATGCGGCGGGCCTTCTCGCCGATGGCGGCGATGTCGTGGGCCTTCGCGGCGACAGACTCGGCCATCTCGGCCGGCTCGCCGTCCGTCTCGACGGCGATCATCTCGGCGCGCGCGAGCACCACCGAGACCTCGTTGCGGAGGTTGTGTCGGAGGGCGCGGTTCAGCACCGTCAGCCGCTGGCGGCGCGCCCGGCGCTCCGTGACGTCCCGCAGGACGACCGTCCGCCCGACCGTCTCGCCGTGTTCGTTGTCCAGCGCCGAGACCGAGGGGTCGAACTGGCACGGCCCGTTGACGGTCGGCAGCCGGACCTGATCGTGATGGTTGAGGTCGGTCGCGGCGGTCCCGATGACGGATGCCGCGGGCTCGCCGACGACCGATCCATCGGGGGCGAACGCCCGCCGGGCCGCCTCGTTGAGGCGGGCGACGCGGTCGCTGTCGTCGACGACGATCACCATGTCGTCGAGTTCCCGTAGCACCGTCTCGGGCCCGAGCGTACCCGCCGCCGGGAGGCGCTCGAAGGGCTCGTAGCGGGCACAGACGAGCACGGCTGCGGCCGCGCCGACGAGGAATCCTCCGGTCCGGATCCCGCCGGTGACCGCAGGTGACGCCCCGATTCCGGCGACCCTGAACAGTCCGAGCGTGAGGTTCCCCAGCCAGGGGACGACGGCGAAGCCGGCGAGCGAGGCGCCGAGGCGCCAGTTCAGGTCCTCGCGCCCGGACATCGTGTGAAAGAGGAGCCCGAGCGCGATGATGACGACGCCCGTGGCGTAGTTGTGCCCGAGAACGTACAGCGTGTACGCGACCGGCAGCACCAGCCGGGCCGGTCCCGTCACGGTGCGGCCCGCCTCGCCGACGAGCGTCGGCATCGCCCAGCCGACCCAGATCCCGAGCACCGACGCGACGATCGCCGGCGCCAGCAGCGCCGCCGTCCGCCGGCGGGACGTAAAGTCGATCAGCCCGTAGTACTCGAAGACGAACCGCGCCCAGACGATCGGGACGATCAGCACCGCCAGGGGGTAGACCCCCCACCGCAGCATGTCGGCCCGCCCGCCGTGGAAGCTGTCGACGCTGGCCCCCACCGCCGCGACGGCGAGCAGCGCCGCCGTCGCCGCGAACCACCGGACGACGGTCCGTCGGTCCCCGGCGTAGCTCCGGGCGGCGACCGCCGCGAACGCGATCCCGACCAGCACCAGCAGCGACGTCAGCAGCAGGGAGATCGCGTCAACCATTATCGTACTGGCGGCGGCCCGGCGAGTTAAAACGTCGAGCCAGGACGAGTCTCGATACCGACCGAACGGAAACGCCAAAGCCGTCGGTCGGCGACTGACGACTATGGGACTGCTCGACGGACTCCGGTCCGTCTTCGGACTGCGGGCGGAGGCCGACGCCACGAGCGCGGCCGACCCCGAGGACCTCTTCGGGATGAGCACCGCCTACGTCACGATGGAGGCC
>JBDGSW010000103.1:0-6952 GCA_042217345.1 Haloarculaceae archaeon | reverse complement strand
GAAGAACTGGGTGTGTTTGGCCTCCTCGTAGATCTGACTGGAGATGAACATCTGCTTGTTGATGTCCTCCAGCACCAGTCCCAGCGGCATGAGGTCCTCCGTGACGGCCTCCTCGCCCGCGCCGAACATCGCCAGCGTGGTGCGGAACTCGTCGAACTCGGCCTCGGTCGGCTCGTCGGCGACGAACTTCTCGCGGTCGGCCTCGATGTCCGCCTGCGGGATGTCCCCGTAGGGGTCCCAGTGGCGGTAGACGGCGTTCTTGAAGTAGCCCTGCGCGAACGAGTCGGGGTCGAGCCGCATCTCGCGGCTGGTGTCCTCCACTTGCGTCATGGTCTGGCATACCGTGGCACGAACCCGCACATAGGCCCGTCGCCCCGCTGGGCTTGCGATTTAAATACCGGGATCAGGACTGGGTGATCGGGCGGGGGGACTCGCGGCCCGGGCCGTCGTAGGTCGCCGGGACGAGTTCGGTCAGGAGCGTGGACTCGGCCAGCCGGAGGTGTTCGGCGACGGTGCCCGGCGAGCAGTCGAGTTCGGCGGCGATGTCCTCGCAGGTGGCCTGGCGCGGGGTCTCGTAGTAGCCCTTCTGGACGGCGGTGCGGACGACCTCCTGTTTGCGCTCGGTGAGCGCGGTGAACAGGTGGTTGTCCCGGAGCTCGTAGGAGCCGATCCGCAATACGTCGACGGCGACCCCGGCGGGGACGGCGTTGAGGATGGTCCGGAGCGTCGACTCCTCGGCGATGAGCGTCACCTTCAGGCTCGACCGCGCGGGGTCGGTGTACGACAGCGGGTAGTCCAGCAGGACGGCGTGTTCGTCCAGCAGGCCGAGCAGGTCGGCCTCGATCTCCGTGGGGTGGTAGTGACACCGGAGCATGGTGGCCTCGTCGGTCTCGTCGAGCTGGTAGTCGACGACGTCGTCACCGACGTCGCCCAGCGCCGCGAGGATGTCGTCGCCGTCCCCGTTGAGTTCGTGGAGGAGCACCGCGGTCCCGTCGGCCAGCAGTGTAATGTTGTGAATCGCGACCGTCGTCACGCCGTGGCGGCGGAACGCGGCCTCCTTCGGACTGAACCACCCGCGGTCCGGCGTCAGGACGAACGCCCCGTATCTCATAGCTGAAATAGATGCGCCTCTTGCGTGATAATATTTAGCATCTAAAATCGTGCAGTTTTGACGGGCGGACGGCGGAATCGTTCCGCTGCGGCTACAGGAAGGGGCTGCGAGACGGTCTCGAAATGGTTATTTGTACGAGGGGTCAGGACGCGCCGGCGGCCGAGCCGGGGTAGCAGTCGAACTCGGCGGTCTCGCACTCGCCGCCGCGGGTCTCGACCTGGATCGTGGCGTGGCCGATGTCGTGGCGCTAGCTGAGGACCGATCGGGCGGCCTCGAGGGCGCGCTGGCGGTCGACGCCCTCGACGACGACGTGGGCGCTGCAGGCGACGCTGCGGTTGGTTAGCGCCCACACGTGGACGTCGTGGACGTCGACGACGCCTTCGATGGCCGCCAGGGCGGCGGCGACCTCGGGGACGTCGACCCCGGCGGGCGCGCCGGCCATGAGGATGTTGACGCTCTCGACGAGCAGGTCCTTCGCCGAGTACAGCACGAGCGCGGCGATCACCAGCGAGAACAGCGGGTCGAGGATCCGCAGGTCCGTGAAGTACAGCGCGACGCCCAGCGCCACGGCCGCGAGGCTGCCGGCGGCGTCGGCCAGCAGGTGCAGGTACGCCCCGCGGACGTTGAGGTTCTCGCGGCCGCCGTGGAGGACGTACGCGCCCGCGAGGTTGGCGCCGAGGCCGACGACGCCGACGACCGCGGTCGGCAGCGCCTTGACCGGCTCGGGGTCCTGGAAGCGGAGCAGCGACTCGTAGGCGATGTAGGCGACCACCACGAGCAGGAAGACGCCGTTGGCCAGTGCCGCGAGGATCTCGGCGCGCTCGTAGCCGAAGGTGCGCCGGGCGTCGGCCGACAGCGTCGCCACCCAGGCGGCGAACAGCGCCAGCAACAGCGTCGCCGAGTCCGTCAGCATGTGCGCGGCGTCGGCCAGCAGCGTCAGCGAGTTAGCGTATAGCGCGCCCGCGATCTCCACGACGAAGAAGGCCGTGTTGATCGCCAGTGCGATCTTCAGCCCGCGGCGGGTGCCCCCACCAACGCCGTGGCCGTGGCCGCCGTGGTCGTGTGCGTGTGCGTGCCCGGCGTCGCCGTCGTGGCCAGCGTGCTCGTGCTCGCCGGCGTCGCGTTTGTGCTCGCTCTCGTGCTCGTGACTGCCCGCGTCCTCGCGGCCGTCGGCGTGGTCGGGGGCGCCCCGATCACGGCCGTCGGCGTCGTCGCTCATAGGCGAGCGAAGGCGCCCGACGCCTGTTAATCCCCCTATCACGAACCCGGGTCGAAATAACAGGCTCTAGCAACTGTGCGGCGATGAGTTAACAACGCAGTGGGTCGCGCGATCAGTAGGTATCCAGCTGAGTGCCGACCGAGCAGACGTACTCGCCGGTGGCGACCTGCGGGAGCCGGCGGGTGCGCCAGAAGACGCCGTCGGAGTCGGCGGTGACCTCGGCGCGGACCGCGCCGAAGGCGTCGGTGACCTCGAACAGTAGATCGTGGCGCTCGACGTCCTCGCCCAGGTCCTTGTGGAAGGTGACGAGGCCGCCGGCGGGCGAGCCGTACTGCTCGAAGCCGGTGGCGCGGGTCTGCGGTTCCGGGACGTGCGTGCCGTCGGTGAACCCGTAGTACTCGAGGACGTTCCGAACGCCCTGGACGCCGACCTCGATGGAGTGGTCGTCCCAGCCGACGCAGCCGCCCAGTTCGGGGTCGATGGTCGGGACGCCCTCGTCGGGGGCGGCGCGGGCGAGCTGGCCGTCGGGGCCCTTCTGGTCGAGGACGTACCCGCAGCCGAACACCTTCGCGAGCTCGAGGCACTCCTCATGGAGGCGGTGTCGGGGGCCACAGCGGACGCGACACTCCTCGATCATCCGCGAGGTCGACCCCTGGTGGAGGTCGAGCGCGACGTCGGCGCGGGTGGCGGCCTCGAAGGTCGCGGCGGCGATCCGCTCGGAGGAAGTCCCGTTTTCGTCGCCGGGGTACGTCCGGTTCATCTTCGTGTCGTCGATCGGGTTGCGGTGCTGGGCGACCTGGAAGGCGTGGTAGTTGACGATGCCGACGATCAGGATGGTGCCCGAGAGTGCCTCGGGATCGAGCGTGGGGACCAGCCGCCGGATCACGCCGACGCCGTTGAGTTCGTCGCCGTCGCTGGCGGCCTGCAGGTAGAGCGTCTTCCCGGAGTCGGCACCGTTGACGACCGCGACCGGCAGCCCGATCTCGGTGCCGTCGCGGGTCTCGCCGACGAACAGCCGACCGGTGTCGATCTCCCCGGGGGAGGCCGTCGCCGTGCCGAGGCTGGTCATCATCTCGAACCCACGCCCGCACACTCTTAGGCGGTTCGATATCGGCCGTCGTCGCCGTTAGAACGCCGGGCGCTCGATTCGGCGAATCGACGCGGCTTTGACGGCCGGCCCCCTACCGCGGCGCGTGTCACCGAGCGACGAGGCCGAGGTCGACGGGCGCGCGGCGGTCGTCCGGGCGCTGCGCGTCCGGCGCAACGCCCGCCGCGGGTTCGCCTTCGGCGCGATCGTGACGGCGGCCGTCTTCGTCTTCTTCGTCGTCGTGCCCGGGACCTACCGCTCGCCGTATCTGTACGTCGCGCTGGCGTTCGTCCTCGCGACGGCGCTGGGCGCGCTCTCGACCGCGGCGCTCGTCGCCGTCCGCGCCTATCGCCTCTCGAAGGAACTCTGAGTCGCGGGCGGCCCGGTCAGTCCGCCAGCGCAGGCGCGCAGCGACCGGCCACCGCCTCGAAGGTGAGTTCGTACCACTCGGGATCGAGGTCCTCGCTGGCGTCGTCGAACGCCGCCAGTCCGATCGGCGTGGCGTACTCGGCGAAGACCTCGGCGGCGGCCACCGCGCCGCCCTCGTCCTCGATCGGCGCCAGCCGGCCGGAGACGACGACGCTCCACCAGTCGTCGGGCCCCGACCACTCGTAGCTGACGAGCGTCACCGCGCCCCGCTCGTCGATGTAGCGGCGCTTCGTACTGTCGGGACCGAAGACGAACTGGAAAACGACGCGGTCGTTCGGGACGTCGTACCCGAACGACACCGGGATCGCGTAGCTGGGCTCGCCGCCGAACGAGAGGACGCCGTCGCCCTTCGCGGCCAGGCGCTCGCCGATCTCTCGAGACGACAGCTCCGTGCGTGGCGATGGACGGGTCATGGCGGGGCAATTGCGCCCGGAGAGTATAACTCTCTACTCGGTTCGCCTGCGTCAAATTCGTCCGTTGACACGCCGCTTTTCGTTCCGTGGTCTCCCTCCGGTCGACCACGCTGCTCGCGGCTCCTCCGTCTCCGTTCGCTTGCTACGCGGGCTCACTTCGTTCGCCCGCGCTCCCCTCAGTCCTCGGCGTCCGTCTCGTCGCCGGCCAGATCGGCCAGGCGCTCGGCGCCCGAGCGCGTCCCCTTCGCGATCACGACGTCGCCGGGGTGCAACTCGGTCGTCGGCCCGGGCGAGACCACCCAGGATCCGGACTCGCGGGTCGTCCGGCGGTCACCGTCGCCGACGCGCCGGATCGCGATCACGCGCATGCCCGTCTCGGTCTTGACCATCTCGTCGGCCAGCGTCGCACCGTCGAGGGCGCTGCCGGGCGCGACCGTCAGCCGGACGATGACCTCGTCGGACTCGCGGACGGCCTCGGCGACGACCGGGTGGGTACCCAGCCCGCGTAACACGCCCTCGCTGATCTCCAGGGCGGCGTCGCTGATGACCTCCGTCGCGTTCGCGAGGTGGACCAGCCCGCGGAGGTCGACCGGATCGTCCACCCGGCTGGCCGCCCGCAGCGTCCACGCCTCGAAGCGCGACTGGAGCTGGTCGACCTCGGCCTCCAGCTCGAGGACTTCTTCTGCGACCTCGGCGCTGTCGAACAGCACCGCGCCGTAGGCCAGGTCGACCGCGAGCTCGCTCATGTTCTTCATGTGGACGATCGAGTCGACGGCACGCTCGAGGTCCTCGATGCCGGGCTCGGGCGGCTCCGGCGGGACGTAGGTCTCGCCGGTCGCGGTCTCGTAGACCTCGGGGACGGTCTCCTCGGGGCCGCGAAAGAGGACGACGTCGCCGATCTCCAGAACGGTCTCGGCGCCGGGGTTGAACAGCCAGCGGCCCTGGCGCCGGATCGCGAGCGCGCGCACGCCCGTGTCGGTCTCGAGGTGGAGGTCGTCGAGCGAGCGCCCGGCGTACGCCGAGTCGGCGGCGATCGTCGCGCGCACGAGCGTCTCGACGGCCTCGGGCAGCGCCGCCCGCATCGCGTCGGGTAGACCGATGTCCTCGAGGACCACCTTCGCGATGTCGCCGGCGGCGTCGCTGACCTTCTCGGCGGCGCCGACGACGCCGAGGACGGGCGCCAGCGCCTCGGCGTCCTCCGGATTGCGTGCCGCCATGAGCAGACTCATGCGCGCGCGTAGCTGGAGGACGTCCATGGCCTCCTCGAGTTCGAGGACCTCTTCGGCGACCTCGTCGCTGCCGAGCAACACCGCCGAGTACGAGAGGTCGATCAGCAGCTCCGCGGTGTCTTTCATCTCCGCCAGCACCTCCTTGACGCTGACGGGCTCGTACTCGACGTCGTCGACTGCCATCCCCACCCACTCCGCGCGGCCGCGGGAAAAGCGTTGCCCGGTGACAGGCACGCCGAGACCGGCCGACCGCTGCCGGCGAGCGCGATCGGCGGGCCGGAAACGGCGGCGAGTGCACCCGGGAATCGTCGGGCCAATCCCGAACGAACGCCGTCGAGTCGGCCACCAGCACGGAAGCGGACGGAGATTCGTTCGGATTTAGATAGCGAACACCAACGCGTGTACAAAAAGTCCCGGACAGGAGCCGGGGATCGCCGACGCGAAAGATAATGTTTTTGCGGGCAGGTCGTCAACCCCGAGGTATGTCCGACGAGCTCAAGAAAGGGCTGGAGGGAGTCCTCGTCGCCGAGTCGGAGCTCAGTTACATCAACGGCGACGAAGGAAAACTCATCTACCGCGGGTACTCAATCGACGACCTGGCCCGGCAGGCGAGTTTCGAGGAGGTCCTGTACCTGCTGTGGCACGGCCAGTTGCCCACCAGCGAGGAACTCGCCGACTTCGAGGACTCGATGCGCACCGAGCGCCACCTCGACGACGAGGTCCTCGAGTTGATCCGCAACCTCGCGGCCGCCGACGAGGAGCCGATGGCCGCGCTGCGGACCGCGGTCTCGAGCCTCTCGGCGTACGATCCCGACGCCGACGCCGAGCCGACCGATCGGGAGGCCAACCTCCGGAAGGGCCGGCGTATCACCGCGAAGATCCCCACGATCGTCGCGGCGTTCACGCGCCTGCGCGACGGGAACGACGCCGTCGCCCCGCGCGAGGACCTGGGCCACGCCGAGAACTTCCTGTACATGCTCAACGGCGAGGCGCCCGACGACGTCCTCGCGGAGACGTTCGACATCGCGCTGGTGCTGCACGCCGACCACGGACTGAACGCCTCGACGTTCTCCTCGATGGTCGTCTCCTCGACGCTGGCGGATCTGCACTCGGCCATCCCGGCCGGCATCGGCGCGCTGTCGGGCTCGCTGCACGGCGGCGCCAACCAGGACGTCATGGAGGCGCTGCTCGAACTCGACGAGTCCGGCAAAGAGCCCGTCCAGTGGGTGCAGGACAAGCTCGACGCCGGCGAGCGCGTCCCCGGGTTCGGCCACCGCGTCTACAACGTCAAGGACCCCCGCGCGCGCATCCTCTCGGATAAGTCCCAGGAGCTCGGCGAGGCCGCCGGCTCGCCGAAGTGGTTCGAGTACTCAACCGAGATCGAAGACTGGATGACCGACAACAAAGGTCTGGCCCCGAACGTCGACTTCTACTCGGCGTCGACGTACTACCAGATGGGCATCC
>JBDGSW010000088.1:0-7148 GCA_042217345.1 Haloarculaceae archaeon | reverse complement strand
ATTGCTCGGCGGTTCGGTGGAGTGCGTCGCGTTGCTCGTCGGAAACGGCGAGTTTTACGACGGCAGTTCGACGCACCTCCATGACTTCAGAGAAGTGCCGACGGTACTTATAGGCTCGAGAGTCGGTCGGTTGGAGTATGCCGGTTGTGTCGTACCGTGTCGGTTTCCTCTCCGGCCTACTCGCTCCCGTCGCTACGCTCCGGTCGCTCCGTGAGGCCGGCGGTTCCACCTTGAATTATGCTGAACGGCCCGCCGAGTTCCGGGCCGACCGTGCCACTCATCCCCACAGGAGGCCTACGGTTGCCGTATGGCACCGGGCGCTCTCTCCAGGCTCGCACCACCCCCGCGAGTGGTCGACTGGTCGATCTTCGCCGCGGTGGGGTTCGAGCTGGCGTCGGGGCTACTCAGCCTGACCGTCGGGACGCCGGACGGCGCGTGGGTGTTCGATCTCCACGCCGTCGTGGGGTTCGCCATCGTCGCGCTGCTGGGCTGGAAGTTCCGCCGGGTCGCCGCGCGGGTTCGCCGGCCGTCGCGATGGGACCGCGCCACCCCGGTCTCGCTGGCGCTGGCCGCTCTCGCGGTGGCGGCGCTGGCCACGGGCGGCTACTGGGCGCTCTCGGGCCCCGTCCGAATCGCCGGGTGGCCGCTGCTGTTCGTCCACGCCGTCCTCGGCGTCCTGGTCGCGCCGGTCCTGCTGTGGCACCTCCGGAACCGCTTTCGCGCGCCGGCCGCCCGAGAGTTCCGGGACCGACGGACGGCGTTGCGCTACGGGGCGCTCCTGGGCGCCGGAGCAGTGACCTGGCGCCTGCAGCGGGCCGCGACCGAGCGCCTCTCGCTGCCCGGCGCCGACCGCCGATTCACGGGCACGAAACCGGCCGAGGGAACCGGTGGGAACGACTTCCCCGTGACGAACTGGGTGGCCGACGACCCGGATCCGGTCGACCCCGCCGGCTGGACGCTCGCCGTGGGCGGTCGCGTCGACCGGTCGCTCGAGCTGTCGGTCGGCGACCTGGATCCGGCCTCGAGCGAGCGCGCGCTGCTGGACTGCACCAGCGGCTGGTACGCCGAGCGCGCGTGGCGCGGCGTCCGCGTCGGCGACCTGCTGGCTACCGCCGGGTCGACCGACGACGCCCGCTGGGTCCGCTTCCGGTCGGTGACGGGCTACCGCTGGAGCCTCCCGATCGAGGAGGCCGGCGACGCACTGCTGGCGACCCACGTCGACGGCGAACCCCTCTCGCACGGCCACGGCGCGCCGATACGCCTCGTCGCGCCCGGCCGCCGCGGGTTCCAGTGGGTGAAGTGGGTTACCGCCGTCGAGGTGACGCGCCGGCGCGACGTCGGGGAGTGGCTGGCGATCTTCGTCAGCGGCCTCGACGGCTAGTGCCCCGACGGGTGCGGTTTACCCGAACGCTAACTACGGGGCTGCCGGTCGCTTGCGAGCACGATGTCACGAACCTCTGTCATCGCAGCCGGCGTCGCCGCCCTCCTGGCCACCTCGCTGGTGGTCGCCGGGGCCCCCGGCGGGACGGCGCTGCTGAGCGGCACCGCTCGCGCGAGCGAACCGACCGAGATCGGCAACTGTACGACGATCGATCAACCGGGGACGTACGTCCTCACCAGCGACGTCCGGCAGAACGGATCGGACGCCGCGCGCAACGACACCGAACACGGCGTCGTCTACGACCCCGGCTCGGGCTCGCCGTGTCTGAACGTCACGGCGAGCGACGTCGTCATCCGCGGGCAGGGACACTCCCTCACCGGTAACGCCCGGCAGCCCGACTCACAGTACCCCGAGCCGATCGGGACGGCACCCGCCGGCGTCCGCGTCCACCGCGGGCGCTCGAACGTCACCGTCCGGAACCTGACCGTCCGGAACTTCGGCACTGGCGTCAATTACACGGGCGTCTCCGGCGGGCGGATCGACGACGTCCGCGCGACGCAGGGTACCTGGGGGATCGTCCTCGACTCGACCGACGGCGTCACGGTCGCCGACAGCAACGCCTCCGACCAGTACTTCGGCGGCGGGCTGTCGGTCGTCGACGCCGAAGGGACCCACGTCGTCGACAGCAAGTTCCTGCGCGACCAGTACCAGTCGATCCGGGGCAGCTCTGAGGCCTCCGTCCGGGTGCTACGCTCGCCCGGCACCGTCCTCTCGGGCGACCGGATCGCCCGCGGCGACACCCTCGCGATCACCGCCAGCCCAGGGACGGTCCTGCGGGACAACCGGATCACCCAGCTGTCGAGCTTCGACGACGGCATGGTCGCGCTCGACGATTCCAGCGGCACGCGGCTCCTCGGCAACAACGTCACCGGCTCGAACGACCTGATCGCGATCGGCCTCGACTCGAAGTCGGTCGTCGTCCGCCAGAACGACGTCGCGGCAGACGGCCACCGGAGCCGCAACTGGGTCGAGGTCCACGGCCCCGACGCCCGGGTCGCGAACAACTCGCTCACAGACGTCTCGGTCGGCGTGAAGGCCGGCGGTGCGAACGTCACCGTCGCGGACAACAACTTCGACGGCCCCGAGCGCGACCCCGGGGTCTCGATCGACGGCGCGGCCGACGCCCGCGTCGTCGGCAACGACGTCGCGACGACCTACTCCGGGGTCGTCCTGCGCGGCCGAGTCGACGGCGCGACCGTCGCCCACAACGTCGTCACCGGTTCCGATCGCGGGGTCGCCTTGGAGTCTTCCCGCGGGAACGTCACGATCACGGAAAACGAACTCCGCGGCAACGACCGCGCCGTCCTCGCCGAGCGCTCCGACAGCAGCGGCGGGGGGAGTTCGAGCGGCCAGTGCGACCTCGGAACGGAGGCCGTCTCGCTGGCCGTCCACGACAACGTGATCGAACACAGTTCGGCGTACGCGATCGACAACGAGCTCGAACAGACGATCGACGCGACGAACAACTACTGGGGCGCCGCGTCCGGCCCCTCCAGTGCGAACGACCCCGACGCACCCTTCGCGGATCCAGTGACCGGCGAACCCGCGGACGGTACGGGCGGTGCCGTCTCTGAAGGGTCGACTGCGGGCGTCTCGAACGTCCACTTCGATCCGTTCCTGACGAACGCCTCCGCCGCAGCGGACGGCTGACCACGACGGTCGCGGGCCGCGCCGACCGCGCGGGCGCCTACACGAGCGCGTCCAGCGTCTCCCAGAGGCTCGGGCTGGCGTCGGGCTCGTAGTGGATCGGGACGAACCCGGCGGTCCGGGCGGCCTCGACGTCTCGCTCGTAGTCGGGCCCGACCATGGCGTACTCGTCGGCGTCGAGGCGCTCGCGCGCCAGCTCGTAGACTGCCGCCTCGGCCCGGGCCGCCCCGGCCTCGTAGGTGGTCACGACCGCGTCGAACAGCCCCCGAATCTCGGCCGCCCCGAGGTCGCCGACGGTCCGCTCGCGCGTCCCCGCGGCGATCACGCCGAGGCGATTGTCCGCGCCCAGCCGATCCAGGCAGTCTCCGGCGCCGTCGCGCACGTCCGTCGCCGCCCGCGTCACCGTCGCCAGCCGGTCGGCCAGCGCCGCCGGGTCGACGTCGATTCCGTACTCCTCGCAGACGTCGGCCAGCGAGCGCTCGCGGGGGCCGTCGTCGAACGCCTCCCGGTGGGCGGCCAGTCGCTGCTCATAGCGGGCGGCCCAGGCCGGCTCGAAGCGCCCGCACTCGGCCTCGAAGGCCGTCCGCAGGCACCCGGCGGTGGTCGCCTCGCGGACGAGCAGCGCCTCGATGGAGAAGCAAATCGCCGTGGTCATCGCCCGTCGGCGTCCTCGGGCGTGATCGGCACGCCCTCCTCGGTCGGCGGCGCCACGTGGTCGACGTAGGTCTCGACGTCCGGCTCCTCGACGCGGACGCGGACGTGAATGTCGCCCAGCTCGCTGGGGTTGCCGACCGCGAAGCTGACGACGTCCTCGAAGGCCGCCTGCTTCTTCAGGTCGAAGCTGAACGCGTCGCCGCGCTGGTCGTCGAAGAACACGGTCCGGGCGGCGTCGAGGATCTCCTGGCGATGGAGGTGCTCGGAGAACGTCTCCAGGCTGTGGGTCTCCCCGCGTAGCTCCCCGGGCGTCTCCGTGAGTTCGGCGTTCGGAAAGAGGTTCCAGATCGCGTCGCGGACGCGGTCTGTCACCTCCGTGTCGTACACCGGCGCCGTGATCTCGACGTCGACGCTGTAGATCACGGCTCCTCCTCGGCGAGCGCGGCGGGTCCCTCCTCGATCAGCCGGCGGACCTGCCGGCGGTACGATTCGAGCGTGTCGGTGTTCTCGATCGTGACGTCCGCGCGGTCCATCGCCTCGCCCATGCCGAACCCGAGTTCGCGCTCGTCGCGCTCGGCAAGGCTCTCGCGGTCGGGGTCGTCGCGGCCGCGTTCGTCGATGCGCTGTTCTCGCACTTCGAAGGGCGCTTCGACGCTCACGAGGAAGAAGTCGTCGCCGAAGCGCTCGCGGAACGCGTCGAGTTCGACGTCCGAGCGCAGCCCGTCGACGAGGACGGTGTCGTGGTCGGCCAGTCGCTCCTCGAGCAGCGGGAGCGACCGCTCGGCGATCGCGGCGGGGCCGTGCTCCTCGCGCAGCGCCCGCGCGATCTCGCCGTGTTGTTCGGCGGGGTCGAGCCCCCGGTCGCGACACTCCCGGCGGATCACGTCGCCCATGGTCACGACCGGCACGCCGAGGTCCCGCGCCACCGCGGCGGCCTCGCCCTTCCCGCTGCCGGGCAGCCCGACGGTCCCGATGACGGTCATCGCACGTCCGTACCGGCGAGGCCGGCATAAGGGCTGTGGGTCTCGCGCGACACCGCTTTCCCCGCTCGCCGCCTACCGATTCGCATGGCCCAGCGCTCCCTGCTCGTCCGCGCCCTCTGGTTCGTCTTCGTCGGCTGGTGGGCGACGCCCATCGTCGTCAACGCCGCCTGGCTGCTCAACGTCACGATCATCCTCCTGCCCCTGGGAATCAAGCTCATCAACTTCGTGCCCACCGTGCTGACGCTGGCCGAACCCCGCTCGCTCACCGCCCCCGAAAGGGCTCGGGGGCAGTCGTCGCTGGTGATCCGTGCGGTGTACTTCGTGTTCGTCGGCTGGTGGCTGAGTCTGCTCTGGGCGAACGTGGCCGCGTTCTTCGCGGTGACGGTGATCGGGTTGCCGATCGCGATCTGGATGTTCAACCGCTTGCCGTACGTGACGTCGCTGTACCGGTTCCACGGGTGAGCGGCCCGTTCAGTCGAATCCCACTGCTTTTTGCGCGCGCAGTGTTACGACGGGCCGAGGGCACGTAGCTCAGTCCGGAGAGAGCGTCGGACTTCTAATCCGACGGTCGTGGGTTCAAATCCCATCGTGCCCGTGCACCTCTTTTCTCGTCGGGTTTCCTCGGGCGCTCTGCGAGCGCCCTGCGGGAACCGCTCCTCGAAAAAATCTGTCGCGCAGGACTGAAGGTCCTGCTGGATCCCGATGAGCTTCGCTCATCGAGGACACCAAAAAAGCGGAACTCGCGCTCCGCGCGAATTCCGCGATCCCCGTGAGCGACCGCTGGGAGTGAACGGGGGCTCGGAAGACACGGAGTGTCTTCAGGCGACCACGGCGCTTCGCGCCGGCCGAGGAAACCCGACGAAGTGAAAATCTAGATGTACCCGAGGGCGTCCTCGATCCGGCCGAGTTCGGGGCCAGTCGTGTCCTGGCCGACGACGTAGCCGTTCTCGTTGGCGACCAGGCCCGACCCCACGAGCGGCGCGCCGTAGTTGATCGTGCCGATGTCGGCGGGCACACCGAGCAGGTCCTCGAGGAAGTCCAGCTCCTCGTCGGTGGACTTGGGGTGACAGAGCACGCCGCGGTCGGTCGCGACGGCCGCGGTGCCGACGGTCCGGACGCCAGCGAGCGTCCCCTGCTCGACGGGGACGTCGAGCCCGTCCTCGACGGCCTGGACTGCCTCGGGGGGCAGGTCCGGGTGGACGTACGCGCCGGTGTCGTTGGCGAGGACGACGTTGCCGGCGGCGTTGATGCGGCCGGGGAGCTCGGCGATCGGCAGGTCGACGGCGTCGGCGATGCGCTCGCGCTCGCGGCCGGAGACGCGGCTGCTGACGAGCAGGCCGTGCTCGTTGCCGGTGGCGAGCGCGCCGACGGTGTTCGAGCCGCCGACGGTCGTGGGGACGGCCGGGACCGCGAGTTCCTCGGCGAGGTCCTCGCGGAGGGTCTCGTCGGCGTCCGGACGCACGAGCACGCAGTCGTCGGTGGCGCGGGCGAAGACGCCGACGTACGCCGATCCGGCGAAGGCCGCGCGGAGCAAAGCTATGCCGTCTCGGCCTCGACGACGCTCTCGCCCTCTTCCTCGAAGCGGGCCGCGCGGACGCGCAGCTTGCTCGGGGGCTTCTTGCGGCCGCGCTCCCAGACCGCCTCGTTGATCGAGGGGTCCAGGCGGACCTCGTCCTCCTCGACGCTGAAGTGCTTGGCGAGGTGCGCGCGGATCAGCGACATCGCCTTGTCGGCGCGTTCGTGTTTCGCTTCGGCGTTGACGTCGCGGAGCGGGACGGTGACGACCCGCTCGTCGAAATCTCCTGCGCTCATTATTCGTCAGTGTCGCTCTGGCGCCAGTTGCGCCGCTTGGGGTTGCGCGAGACGTCGCGGTCGGTCTTCATCATCACCCACGCCGGAATCCGACTGTTCTGGCGGTCCAGCTTGGCGAGGCGCTTTTTCTTGGCCTTCGACTTCTTACCCATAGTGCCCGAGCATACCTCGCCGTCGCTTAAATTTGTGTTCTTTTCGCCGCCGCCCCCTCGGCCGTCCGCGCCTGACCGTCGACCGACGGCGGACGCCGACCGCGGGCGCTCAGATAAACGCCAGCGGCACCATCGCGACGATGCCGACGACCAGTCCCGAGGCCAGTTCGCGGTAGCCCCGGCCTGGCAGCGCCTCGCCGTGTTCGAGCGCCTCGGGGATGAACTCGCTCAACACGAGGAAGATCATCGCGCCCGCGGCGAACCCGAAGCCCGCGGGCAGGAACTGCCGGGCGATGCGCACGAAGTAAAAGGCGATCACGGCGCCGATCGGCTGGGGCAGGCTCGAGAAGATCGCCCACCAGACCATCCGCCAGTTCGAGACCTCCATCGCGCGCAGCGGGATCGAGATCGCCAGCCCCTCCGGGACGTTGTGGATCGAGATGGCGACGGTCATGAACA
>JBDGSW010000003.1:0-7202 GCA_042217345.1 Haloarculaceae archaeon | reverse complement strand
ACTCCCAGTCGCCGGGGCGACTCTTCAGGAGCAGGTACTCCCGCCGGCCACGCGTGTCGCGAAAGAGGATGGCTCCCGCGCTCGTGGCCTCTATCATTACCGTTAACTATTCGACGGGTACATATGAGAATGTCGGAGCGTCTGCCGTCCGTCGGTCGGTCGATACCGGGTGGGTTTTTGCCCGTCGGCCGCTTGTCACCGGACAGATGCCGTTCGTCACGAAGCTCACGCTCGAAAGCGGCGATCGCCACCTCCTCGACGACGTGGTCACCACGATCAAGGAGACCGCCGCACGCAAGGGCGTCGAACTGAAGGGGCCCCACCCCCACCCACCCGACGAGCTACGCGTGCCCCTGGCTCAACGCCTCGTCGACGACGGCCGCACGTTCGAGCCGTGGCGCTACACCGTCTACACCCGGACCATCGAGATCGTCGGCCACGACGAGTTCGCCCGCTCGGTCGCCGAGCGGGACTTCCCCGCCGGCGTCTACGTCTCCGCCGAGATCGAACAGCAGCGCCAGCAGACCTGACCGGACCCGCCGGTCGGGGACCACTTTTTACCCGCGGGCCGCCTCGGGCCACCCATGTCATCGACGCCCGACCGCGACCGCCTCGTACAGCTCCGCCGGGAGTTCCACCGCCGCCCCGAGCCCGCCTGGCGCGAGTTCTGGACCACCGCACGCGTCGTCGGCGAACTCGAATCGCTGGCAGTCGACGAGCTGTACGTCGGTCCCGAGGTCCTCGCCGCCGACGAGCGGACAGGGGTGCCCGACGACGCGACGCTCGCCGAATGGTTGGAACGCGCCCGGGCCGCTGGCGCCGATCCGGCGGTCCTCGACCGGCTCGAGGGCGGCCGGACGGGCACCGTGGCCGTCATCGAGGGCGACCGTCCGGGGCCGACGATCGCCCTGCGCGTCGACATCGACGGACTCCCGCGGGCTGAGGCCGACGGCCCGGCGCACGTCCCGGCCGCCGAGGGCTTCCGCTCGGAGAACGAGGGGGCGATGCACGCCTGCGGGCACGACGCGCACGCGACGATCGGCCTGGGCGTCGTCGAGGCGCTGGCCGACCGGGACTTCGCGGGGACGCTGAAAGTCCTGTTCCAGCCGGCCGAGGAGGTCGTCGGCGGCGCGGCGCCGATGGCGGCGAGCGGCCACCTCGACGACGTGGAGTACCTGCTGGCGCTGCACGTCGGCCTCGATCATCCCACGGGCGAGGTCGTCGCCGGGATCGAGGGATTCCTCGCGGTGCATCACTTCCGCGCGGCGTTCACGGGCGAGTCCGCCCACGCCGGCGGCCACCCCGCCCAGGGGCGCAACGCCGTCCAGGCCATGGCGACCGCCGTCCAGAACCTCTACGCCATCCCGCGTCACGAGGCCGGGGCGACGCGGGTCAACGCGGGCGAAGTCGGCGGCGGCACGGCCGCCAACGTCGTCCCCGAATCGGCGCACATCGAAGGGGAGGTCCGCGGGGAGACGACCGAACTGATGGCGTACATGCGCGAGCGTGCGGCGACGGTGCTCGAACACGCCGCGGCGATGCACGACTGCGCGGTGGACGTCACGACGCAGGGGGAAGCCCCGAGCGCGGAGAACGATCCGGCGCTGGTGGACCTGGTCGAGACCGTCGCGGGCCGAACCGCGGGCGTCGACTCAGTCCGCCGGGCGGCCGACCTCGGCGGCAGCGAGGACGCCACCTATCTCATGCGTCGCGTGCAGGACCACGGGGGCAAAGCCACGTACGTCTGCGTCGGTACGGACCACCCCGGCGGCCACCACACGGCGACGTTCGACGTCGACGAGGACACGCTGCCGATCGGCGTCGCGGTCCTCGCCGACGCGATCCGCGCGATCGGCCGCGAACAGCCCTGATCGCGGCGCAAGAAGGGACGCGCTCGGCCTCAGCCGCCGCGCGACCAGGAGTTGAGAACGAACGTGCGGGCGTTGTCGGGGCTGCTCCAGACGACCCGCACCGTCGCGGAGCGAAGCGAGAGGTCGTCGTATCTGACGCCGTCGCGCAGGCTGTCGCCGTCGACGGACACGGACATGCCCGCAGAGATCTTCCCGGGCGTCCCCGCACTGAGAGCCGCCCAGGACTTGCGGGCCGTGAGGTCCTCACGCGTGCCCCCGTCGTCGTAGGTCGCGCCGTCGACGACCACGTAGAGGTTCCCGGCGTCGATGGAGTCGCCGCCGGTGTGGCCGACCGTCAGGGCGTCGCCGGCCGATCCGCTCCCGGCGTCGTAGTCGAAGCTAAACGCCGCCTGCGGCGTCCGCGCGTTCTGCTGGTCGCTGAATCCGAGGAAGAACGACGCTGCCGTCGCCGCCAGCAACACCGTGATCGCGACCATCAACACGACGCCGATGACCGGTGATACCGCCCGATCCTCCTCGAAGAGCGCTCGCACATTCATCGTAGTCCCCCACGTTCGAGTCGCGATCCCGCCGTCGCCGAGCGATTGCCGCCGCGGCCAGCGCGGGTCGCGCCGCGCTCGTCGAGTCGGAATCACGACTTCTCGCGTGTGAATTATATCTGGTCCTACACCTCAATAAACCTTGACCGACGCTTGCGAGGCGCCTTAAGCACGGCTCACCGTGCCGAAACGAGAGCAGAGTATAAACGCGACGGCAAAATCTGACCAGAGAGCGTCAGTACTTGGGGTCCGCGCCGGTCGTCTCGTAGATGGTGTCCATGATCTCGTCGCGGCGGCTGCGCCAGGTCTCGAAGCCGCCGGGGCCGTCGGGGTAGCTCTCGTAGTGGTCGAGCAGTTCGTCGGCGAGGTTCTTCGTCTGGTAGAGGTCGTAGATGGTCTGCCAGTGGCCGAAGCTCTTGACGGCGGTGCGGGCCTTCAGCAGCGGGCCGATGCTCGCGGACCCGGAGTACAGCGCCTCCGAGAGCTTCTTGACGGGCAGCGCCGACAGCAGCGCCATCAGGTCGTCGATGTCGTAGGCGGTGGTGAAGACGTTGTAGACGTCCAACGCGGCGTAGCGCGCGCCGAAGTGGTCCATCACGTTCTGGTTGTACCCCCAGAGGGCGGCCTCGCTGGCGTCGCCGGTGCTGACGGCCTCGATCGCGCGCTCGGCGGCGTATTTGCCCGCGTAGGCGGCGCCGGCGATCCCGCCGCCGGTGGTGGGGTTGACGTGACCCGCGGCGTCGCCGACGGCCATGAACCCGGGCGCGACCGCCGAGTCGTAGGGCCGTCGAGTGGGCAAGGCGGCGCCGAGCTTGTCCTTCACCTCGGCGCCCTTGAACTCGGGACGATTCCTGAGGTCGCGCTTGAGGTCCTCGACGAGCTCCATCGGCTCCTCGGTCATCTGGTAGCCCAGCCCGACGTTGATCTCAGTGGGCGTGCGCGGGAAGTACCAGAGGTAGCCGGCCGCGCGTTCGGTCGGCTTGAACACGAGCGCGTCCGACCACTCGACGGGTTCGTCGACCTCGACGATCTCGCGGTAGGCCGAGCAGAACTGCGAGTAGCTGACGGTTTCGTCGAACGTCGCCTCGGAGACGTCGACCTGGTCCTGCAGCACCGACATCGAGCCGGCGGCGTCGATGGTCACGTCGGCCTCGTAGGTGCGCGGCTCGCCGTGGTGGATGGCGTCGACGCCGGTCACGCGCCCGGTGTCGTCCTGGCGGACGTTCGTGACGACGGTGTCGTAGTGGAACTCGACGCCGGCCTTCTCGGCGCCCCGGATGACGCAGCGGCCGTACTCCCAGCGGTCGACGACGGCGAGCTCGCCGGGGACGGGGATGTCGAGGACGGCGTCCTGTGAGGGGATCTCGAAGCGCCCGTGGTCGACGTCCGTGTTCGTGATCGCCGGTTCGAGCTGGGACTTGGGGATCGCCTCGGGGAAGTTGTCCGCGCCCTTCAGCGCGTCGCCGCAGGCGATGTGGCCCGCCTGCTCCTCGGACTTGCGATCGAGGACTACGACGTCGAGGCCCTCGCGTGCGACGGTCGCCGCCGCGTAACAGCCGGAGGTCCCGGCCCCTACGACCACGACGTCGCAGGTCCGGGTCCCGGCGCCGGCAGACGACGCGCCAGCGTCGGTTTCCTGTGTTGCCATGTCGCTCCGTGGTCACTCCACCGAGAAAACTCTTTTTTTACCGGCGGTGTTGCGCTCGCCGCCCCGACGACCCCCCAGCTATCGCCGCCCCGACGCCACGGCGTCGGCGCGGTCCGGCGACGGCTCGGCGGCCACCGCCTCGAAGTGGACGTCACAGAGCTTCGGACAGGGCTCCTCGAGGGAATACTCCGACCGTGCGACCCGGCGGCCGTCGACGATCTCGACGGTGGCGCGCCAGACCGGCAGCGCGTAGAACCCGTCGCGCTCGCAGAGCAGACACGAGTCGTCCGCGTGCGCGCCGCGTTCGAGGCTGCGGCCGAACTCCGCGGCCTCGCACGCCGGACAGAGGTGGCCGAGCTCCCTGCCGCTCACCGTGTCCACCACGGCCCGGTTGTACGCGCTCTCGTGTCCGCACGCCACGCATCTCATGGTTGCTCCCGGGCGGCGACGCGCCCGATTGGGGCTCTATCTATTATCAGAACGGGTAATTAAATTGACTATGTGAGTTCCTCGCATCTATTGTGACGACGACGAATCTACGTTACCCGCCGACGCCGCGTCGCCGCCGGCGCTCGCGGCCGCCATCACTCCCGCCGAGCAGTGCCGTCAGCCCACCGAAGACGTCGGGACGGCCTACTGCGCATTCACCCGGAATTCGATCGGTTGCGGTCGCGCACGGCCGACCGTCCGATCGTCGCTCTCGCGACAGGACGCCCGCAAGAACGCTGCCCCCCGAGTGACCGTCAGCTGGACTTGATCCGGCCGGTGAGCGTCGATCCGCCGACGCCACGCCCGGCGCCGTGCGGTCGGCGGCGCTCGCCGTCACTTATCGCTATCAGGAGTTAGAACAAGCCGCGCCCGCAGGGGGCCGCCGCAGTGGGGCCTGGCGCTGTGGGGATCTACCGATCGAGCTCTGTCGGGGGTGGCCGGGCCGTCCGGTTCGTGTTACGTCTCCGCTGACTTACGTAAGACAGTGGCGGGGCCGAAAGAAATCGCCCGAGTGAGTGCAAGTGGCGCCAGCGCGTATTACGGATCGTATATCAGTCACGTCGGCGTACCGGAGACGTCTCGCCGACGTGTCGGTCGTCGGACGTAAACGACGGGGGCGCCCTCAGTGGCTTCCGGTGTAAACAGTCGGCCCACCGGGGGACTCATGTAGTGTTTACTAAGAAATGTATATGGGTCGACCGGTTCCATGTAGCAGTCGCTAGGTAGCAACCGCGCGGAGAAGGGAAGTTGGTGGCTCGACTGACCCTTCTCTCTCCGGCCCAATAAGCCTTTCCCGCGAGGAGAGGCCTCGCTGCGCCGTACGGGCGACGGAGCGGTCACCGGACCGGCGCGGGCGACCCGGTGATACCATGACAGACCGATACCGATCGACGACGGACGCGCGACATCGCATCGCCTCGACCGAACACCACGCGTTCCACGACTGGCGGTCGTCCCGGCCGGTCACGGAGACGCTGCTGACCGCGCTGGCGGACGTGCCCGGCGTCGACCCCACGTCGGGCGAGCCCATCGGCCGACTGATCGACGTCGAAGCCGTCGAGCAGCTGTTCGCCGCACGCGGGGCCCGCCGACTCGGCGGCCGCGCCACGGTGGAGTTCCCCTACGACGGCCACGTGATCACGATCGCCAGCGACGGGCGCATCACGATCACGCCCCAGCAGTCCCGGTAACGCGTACCGCGACCGCTCCCGCTCTGTTCGACGCGGGCGCGTCGGCGCACGGCCGACGCTTCCGGCGAAGGCTGACAGGTAACAAAGCATTTAGTGACCACCAGTCCTACCGGCGGGCATGACCGACTACACCGTCGAGTTCGTCGGGCGGGACGAGACCATCACGGTCTCGGACAAGGAGACGATCCTCAGCCGCTGCCTCGAGGAGGGCATCGCCCACGAGTACTCCTGCCGGGTCGGCATGTGCCTGGCCTGCACCGCCAATATCGTCGAGGGCGAGGTCATGCAGCCAGGCGCTCACGCGCTGACCGACGAGGAACGCGAGGAGTACGCCCTCACCTGCATGGCGCGTCCGCAGTCCGACCTGAAACTCGACCGCGGCCAGTACCCGCCGAGCATCGAGGGCGACCTCGAAGCCGCTGCGGACGACCCCGCACCAGCGGACGACTGACTGGACGCCAACCGTCGCAAACCGCACCGCTGTTACTCCGCGCGCCGATCGCTGGCGTCGCTCGCCGGATCGACGTCGTCGGGTTCGTCGACGCGTTCCCAGCTGCTGACGCCGACGCCGTCACCGCTCGTTCCCGGGAGTGAGAGCACGGTCCGCCCGCCGGCGGTGGGCGGCTGCCGTGGCGCGGTGAATCGGTAGACCAGGTCGTCGACGACGACCGCGTACTCGTCGCCGTCCCGGACCACGCGTCGGTTCGCGTCGATGGCGACGTCGACGAGCCCGGCCAGCGAGTCGACGGTCACCGCCGGCCGGTCGGCTACCGCTGTGGGGAGTGCGCCGTCCGAGATCCACTCCGCGTACTCCTCGTACTGGCGCTCGTACCGCAGGAACTCCCGCTCGGCGTCAGTCAGCGCCAGCGTGCCCCGCTGTCGCGCCAGGCCGAGCCACGCGAGCGCGACGAGCCCGCCGAGCAGGAGCACGGGACCGCCTAGCGCCGAAATCGGACTTGCCGACCTGGGCACCGTGACTGTCTGTGAGATTGCCGTCGTGTTCCGCACAGTCCCGGGATCCTGGACGCGGTAGACGGTTCCGTCGGGTTCGATCCCGAGCCGATAGCGCCGCGTGCGGTCGACGGCCCGTCCGTTCACCCGCCCGTGATTCCGGACGGTCGCGACCAGCGCCGTCTGGATCGTTCCCGGTGTGTTCCCCATCTCGTCGTCGAGTCGCCGGCTCTCGTTTTCGAGCGCGGTCACGTTGACCGAGAACGGCACGGCCAGCCGCTCGCCGGGCGTGAGCGAGCGGTTGACGTGCGCCAGGCGACGGCTGACCTGCCAGTAAGTCGTCGACTCGCCGTCGCGTCCGCCCTGGTCGACCGACTGGAGAACCAGTACGAGCGACGCGTCCGCGCGCAGGCTCCCCTCGCGGTCGGCCGCGTAGCGGTAGGTGAACGATCCGTTCAGGACCGGTGCGATCGACCCGAGGTAGCTGCTCCGGTTGTGGAACGTCCACCCGATC
>JBDGSW010000102.1:0-7205 GCA_042217345.1 Haloarculaceae archaeon | reverse complement strand
TAGCGTCTTTGACTGATCGAAGTTGTTCGACGATTTCACTCATCAACTGCTATTACGTCTACAATCGTTTATATTCCCGCTACTATACAACTAGCATGTTCACTCGTCAGCCGTATCATATCTCAGGTTCATCGAGAAACCGTGTTATCTTGCAATCTGACGGTGTGTGAGATTTGGCGTCCTGTTCAGGTTATTAGTAGGTCTTCATCCCCCAGCGATACCGATACGGCGTCTGTCCTCACGATCGCGACCCCGCGACTGACTGGGCCTCGCTAGTTCGCGACGGCGAAGGCTCCCCCGAGTCAGAACACGACGTCCCAGACGTTGTCACAGTCGGGACAGTCGTAGGTGATCTTCATGCCCTCGCCGGTGAACTCCCGCGCTGTCCGCTCCGCGTCGTCCGAGTTACAGGCCGGACAGATCGCAGTGTTTGGGTTGATCACGCTCGTCACCTCACCACGGTTTCGAGACAGCGCCCCCCTCGATATAGAAGGCAGGGGTACGAATCACCGCACCGACACGCGTCCGCGGGCGTGTGCTGTCGCCTGTCGCCGCGGTGGCTCCTCGCGACCGCTGGTCGAATGGTGGCCAGCGCGTCCCGGACCGGTGGTGGCTGTTCGCTCCGACCGCTGACCGGCTCGGTCTGTCGGCGCTCAGCAAAATCCGGCGCAGTTTATCCGGGGTCGCCAGCGCCTCGCGGCTCGTTCCCGGGCGAGTCGACGACGTCCTCGACCTGTTCGAAGTCCCGGCACCCACAGTCCGGGCAGGTGCCGTCGATACCCAGCGGTTGCAGCGTGTCGTCCTGGAGGGTCACGCCGACGTACGTGGACCCGCATTCGACGCACGCGACCACCGTTCTGGGCTGATTCTCGATGCCACCCATTGCCCGGGTGATTGACGGCCTTCGATATAGAGATTGCGCAATTCCGGCCGCTGGACCCACCGAACGGGTGCCTCCACGGGGGGTGGGGCGACGCGAGACGGTGTCGGTCACGTCAGCTCGGGCGCAACTTCGGACTCCAGGTAGTCGGTGATGGCCTCGACGCAGCCGACGCCGGCGTCGCCGTCGCGCTGGACGGCGACGATGAACCCCGACTTGGCGTCGATCTCGTCCGGCCAGATGACGACCCAGGCGTCGTCGTAGATGCGCACGACGCTGTGGAGCCGCCCGGTCTTCAGGTCGCGCTCCTTGCGAGTGAGACTCAACTGCTCGACGATCACGTCGTCGACGATCGTCCGCAGCTCCTCGTCGGTGTAGCTGTCCCGCACGTCCTCGCGGAGGTAGGTGTCGAACTGCGTCGGATCGTACCGGATCACGACCCGCAGGTCCGCCCCGTAGCGCTCGTGTAAGTCGTCCCACACCGACTGTCCCAGGCTCATCGTACGATTCGCTCGGCGCCACGATCGTATAACTTATCGTAAATTCGCACTCGGTTTTACGCCGCCTGCCACCGGATCGCGACGCCGAGGGGGACGCGCCCGCGTCGCTGCCTCGGGCGACCGAGTGGCCACAGCGATCACCGACGAGTCGGGTCAGTGGGCCGCGGGCGCTCCCGCACCGTCGACCGGCCGGGTGGCAGGCGTCCGGACACCGACGCGTGCCCGACCGGCCGACAGTTCGGAGTGACTCGCGGCCACTCGGCCGGCGTCCGGCGGGTCGCGGCAGGGAAGGGGAGGGCCGTGGCACCCGAGTGTGGCGCTGCGTTCATTGCGCCCGGACGGCTAGCCGGGGCGTGAAGCTCCCGAAACTGACCACGCCGATGGGCGCGTACACGTACCTCTGGGTCCTGCTGTCGCTCGTCGAGACGACGCTGTTCGTCGGCGAGGGCCTGGTCTACTACCACCTCGTTCCCTGGTGAGCGCGGGCGCCGGACGGTCCGTCGCCCGCGCGATCCCGGTCGTTCAGTTACCGAGCGCCCACTGTCCTCGCCAGCCCCGACTACCCGTACTTGCGGCTTCGATCCGTCGGGATTCCGTGTGTAATCCGGGCGGTAGCGACCTTCTCGAGCCGACGTTCGGGTGCCTGGGATTATGGGCGTGGGCGTGGAAGCTTCGGATATGGCTGAGACCGGCGAGGAGGATGGCGACCACGGCGTCTACATGCCGGCGACGGTGGACTGGCCCCGCGGGCGCGGGGAGTCGAGCTGGTGGCCGTTCGTGACGGCGATCGGCGTCGTCGTGCTGTACCTCGGCGCGGGGCTGTTCGTCGTCCGGGAGTCGATCACCGGCCCGTTCGTCTACCCGACGCGGGCGTTCGCGGTGTTCCTGGGCGGCGGGGTCGTCTTCGCGACCGGGCTGTTCGGCTGGTTCTACCAGGGATTCGTGGTGAACTACTGGGCGAAGAGCGAGTCGGTGGCGAAGACGAAGTACCGGTGGGGCGCGCTGTTGTTCGTCACCAGCGAGCTCACCATCTTCTCGGGCGGGTTCGCGTACTTCGCGCTGCTGCGCGGGGGGACGTGGCCCACCCACCCGCTCCCCGAGGTGCTCTCACCGCTCGTCTGGGGGATCACCGTCGTGCTGTCCTCGAGCAGCTTCACGTTGCTGTTCGCGCGCCGGCAGCTCCGGAAGGGCAACCGTCGGCGCTTTCTGGCGCTGCTCGGCGCGACGCCGCTCCTCGGGATCGTCTTCCTCGCCGGCCAGGCCTACGAGTACTACGACCACGTCGTCGTCCACGGCCAGTCGATGGCGAGCAGTCCCTACTTCAGCGCCTTCTTCGGGCTGACCGGCCTGCACGGGCTGCACACGGCGTTCGGGGTGATCTGGTTGCTGGTCGTGTTCGCGCGCGCCTACGGCGGCCAGTACGCGCCCGACCGCTACGTCTCGCTGACGACCGTCTCGATGTACTGGTGGTTCGTCGACACCATGTGGCTCATCATCATGTCGGTGCTGTACACCAGCCTCCACGTCGATCTCGGGGCCTTGCAGCCCTCCTGGGCGCGGTCACGGCGAGTCGTCGGCCGGCGCGTTCGCGCGGGCGTCGGCGGGCGCGCGCTCGCCCACCCGTGTGGCGACGAGCGCGTCGACGTTGTACAGCAACACGCCGACCGAGACCAGCGACGTGAGCAGGTAGACGATGAACCCGGGCGGGCCGCCAAGCGTCGTCCCGAGGTACCCGCCCACGATCCAGGTGACCGTCAGCTCGATCCAGGTGACCAGCACCCGGGACAGCAGCGACTGGCGGGCGTCCATCAGTAGGTCTCACCCGCCTCGATCGGCCCGCGGAACGCCGAGTACAGCACCAGGAAGTAGACGATGACGAACGGGAGCAACAGCGCCGCCGCGACGGTCATCAGGTTCAGCGCCAGCGTCGGGACGATCGCGTCGCCGATCGTCAGGCCGGTCGCGCGGTCGATGTAGGGGTACAGCAGCAGACCGACGGCGGCGGCGAGTCCGTAGATCAACGCGGCGCTGGCGCCGAACGCCAGGTAGTAGCGATCGGTCCGCGTCGCCAGCGCGTACCCGACCGCGAGGACGACCGTCGCGACGACGAGCGCTAACACCGGCCAGGCGGTCAGCCCGGGTCGCAGCGCGGGCGCGGTCGCGTACAGGGCCGCGAGCGCGACCACGATGGCGACGAGGTACGCGCCCGCGGCGAGCTGGCCCTCGCGTGCTAGCGTCGCCCGCAGGTCGCCGCGGACCTTCAGCCGGAGGAACGCGGCGCCGTGGACGACCGTCAGCGCCACCACGGCGACGCCGACCAGCGGCCCGGCGACCGTGAGCGTCCCCGCGGTGCCCAGCAGCCAGTTGCCGACGAACGTCCCCAACAGCAGGGGCGCGCCCACGCTGCCGACGACGAAGGCCCGCCCCCACCAGCGTTGCCAGGTCGAGTCGTGGCGCTGCTCGTACATCTCTGGGGCGAGCCCGCGAAGGATCAGCGCGCCCAGGATGGCGAACATCAGCAGGTAGTGGCGGCTGAACAGTGCGGCGTACGCCGGCGGGAAGGCGGCGAACAAGGCGCCGCCGAACACCACCAGCCACACCTCGTTGCCGTCCCAGAACGGGCCGATCGCGGCGATCACCTGCTCGCGGGTCTCGTCGTCCCCGCGCAGGGCGAATAGCGCGCCGGCGCCGAAGTCGAACCCGTCGAGAAACAGGAAGGTGCCAAGCAGGAAGACCAGGAGGCCGAACCACAGTTCGGCCAGCGGCAGTCCCAAGAGGGGGGCGTCGGCGAGCGCGCCGACGATCGGGTCAGTCATCGACGCTCACCCCCTCGGGCGCCTGGGGGCGATCGCGCCCGACCGTCCGCAGCTCCTCGCGCTCGGGTGGGCCCGACCGGACGATCCGGGCGATCACGTACGTGTACAGCGCCAGCAGCCCGAGGTAGACGACGGCGAAGCCCGCCAACGTCAGCGTCGCCTCGGCGCCGGTCAGCCCGGGGGAGACGCCGTCGCTGGTGCGGACGAGCCCCTGGACGACCCACGGCTGGCGGCCCACCTCGGTGACGACCCAGCCGAACTCGACGGCCAGGAAGCCGGTCAGCCCGGAGGCCATCAGGGCCTTGTGCAGCAGGTCGTCCTCGAGCAGCTGGTCGCGCCACCAGCGGTACACCCCCCAGAACGCCAGCAGGATGAACCAGAATCCCAGCGCGACCATCAGCCGGAACGACCAGAAGACGATCGCCACGGGCGGGGCCTCGGTGTCGAAGGAATCGAGCCCGCGGATCGTCGCCTGGGGGTCGCCGCCGCTGGCCAGCCACGAGGCGCCGCCGGGGATGCCGATACCGAACAGCTGTTTGGCTCGGGGGTTCGTGATGTCCTGCAGCGACGTCGGGAAGGCGACGATGTACTCGGGGACGTACGAATCGGTCTCCCAGACGGCCTCCATGGAGGCGAACTTCTGGGGCTGGGTCTCGTGGACGTGGCGGGCGTACATGTCGCCGTGGATCGCCTGGAACGGCGCGGTGATCAACAGCGCGACGAGCGCCACCTTCAGCGTCGTCTCCCAGAAGCCCACCTGCGGGATCGGGTAGCCCCAGACGTGGTGACGGAAGACGAAGTACCCGCCCAGCCCGGCCATCAACAGTGCGACCGACAGCACGGCCGCGTTCTGCATGTGGACGAACATGTAGGGGAAGCGCGGGTTGAGGTAGGCGGCGACGGGGTCGACCAACTGGACGACGCGGTGGCCGTTCTCCTGGAAGATCCGGTAGCCCTGCGGGTTCTGCATCCAGGAGTTCGCAACGAGAATCCAGACCGCCGACAGCCACGAGCCGGCGCCGACCGCGACCGCCGAGACGAAGTACAGCGCGTTGCCGACGCGGTCGCGGCCGAACACGAAGATGCCCAGAAAGGTCGCCTCGAGCATGAACGCCATCAGCCCCTCGACGGCGAGCGGGCCGCCGAACAGGCCGCCGACGGTCGTCGAGAACGCCGCGAAGTTCGTGCCGAACTCGAACTCCAGGACGATGCCCGTGACGGTGCCGACGACGAACGAGACGGCGAACACCTTCGTCCAGAAGCGCCGCAACTGCTCGTAGACGGCCGGCCCGCCGCGTATCTCGCGCCAGGTGAAGTAGATCAGGAAGGGCGCGAGGCCCATGCTCATCACCGGGAATACGATGTGTACGATCGTCGTGAGCGCGAACTGCAGCCGACTGGCGAGGACTGGATCGACCATGGTTCGGGAGACGGCGCCGGACGCCTCTCGGGGCTGGCGTCGCGTCCGGCGCGTCGGTGGCGTCGGCTACGACGGAGATGGGTTTATACCGCCCGGCGCGTTCTCGAAAACTGAGAACGGGTGTGCGATTGCCGTCTCCGGCCACGCGCCCGGTCAGGGCCAGTGTGGATCGGTCAACTTCATCACCGCCGCCGGGACCACCGCCAGGTCGACGCCGATCAGCACCAGCGCCACGGGCACCACCACCCCCCGGTCGTCGGCGACCTGCCAGAGCGCCAGCCCGGCGACCGCTGCCACCAGGCCGAGCAAGCGCAGCGCCCACAGCGCGGTCCGGTCGAACTCCCGCCCCGTCGGGACGGCCCCCTCGAGGGACTCCATACCGGCCGCTCGCGCCGATCCCACTTAGTTCGCTCGCAGCAACAGGTCGCGGCCCGCGGGCGCCGGCGGCCGTCAGTCTTCTTTGGCGCCGGGGTTGGTGACGGCGCCGTTGGCCGCCGAGTCGAAGGTCATGCCGTACTTGGCGAGCACGCCCGTCGTGTAGTTGGGCTCGGGCTGGTCGCGTTCGGCGAGGCGCCGTTCGATCTCCTCGTCGGAGAGGTCGACGGACAGCTCGAGCGCGTCGATGTCGATGGTGACGGTGTCGCCGTCCTCGAGGGCGGCGATCGGACCGCCGACGTACGCCTCGGGCGCGACGTGACCGATGGAGAACCCGCGGGTGGCCCCCGAGAAGCGGCCGTCGGTGAACAGCGCGACGTCCTCGGCGTGGCCCTGGCCGGCGACGGCCGAGGTGACGCCGAGCATCTCGCGCATGCCGGGACCGCCACGGGGCCCCTCGTTGCGGATGCACAGGACGTCGCCGGGCTCGACGCGGTCCTCCTGGACGTACTCCATGGCGCCTTCCTCCTCCTCGAAGACGCGGACGGGGCCCTCGTGGTAGAGGTGGTCCTCGCCCGTGATCTTGATGACCGCGCCCTCGGGCGCGAGGTTCCCCGTCAGGATGCGGATCGCGCCGCGCTCGTGGATGGGCTCGTCGACCGGCTCGAGGAAGTCGACGTCGAGCTCGGCGATCGACGGGAGGTCCCGGGCCTCGAGCTCCTCGCCGATGGTGTTGCCGGTGACGGTCATCGCCTCCCCGTGCAGCAGGTCGGCCTCGTACAGCGCGTTCAGGACGACCGGGATCCCCCCGACCTGGTGGAGGTCGTACATCACGCGCTCGCCCCCGGGCTGGAGGTTGGCGATCTTCGGCGTGCGCTCGCTGACGCGGTTGAAGTCCTCGATGTCGAGGTCGATCCCGGCCTCGGCGGCCATCGCCAACAGGTGCAGGACGGCGTTGGTCGAGCCGCCGATGGCCACCTGCAGCGCGATGGCGTTCTCGAAGGACTCCCGCGAGAGGAACTCGGAGGGCTTGCGACCGTCGAGGACGGCCTCGACGGCGAGTTCCCCGGACCTGCGGGCGACCTCGTACCGTTCGTCGTCCTCGGCGGGCGGGCTGGCGCTGCCCAGCGGGGCGAATCCGATGGTCTCGGAGATCGACGCCATCGTGTTGGCGGTGAACATCCCGCCACACGAGCCCGCGCCGGGGCAGGCGT
>JBDGSW010000009.1:0-7264 GCA_042217345.1 Haloarculaceae archaeon | reverse complement strand
GGCCGGCGATGGAGAAGAAACTGGCGGAGGTCTCGTTGGCGACGGCCTTCGCGAGCAATGTCTTGCCGGTCCCGGGCGGGCCGTGCAGGAGCACGCCCTGGGGCGGCTCGATCCCCAGTTTCTTGAAGATCTGGGGGTGTTTCATCGGCAGCTCGACCATCTCGCGGACGCGCTGGATCTCGTTTTGCAGGCCGCCGATGTCCTCGTAGGTGATACCGCCGCCGGTCTTCTCGAAGCCCGATATGGGTTCCTCGCGCAGTTCGACCTCAGTGTCCTCGGTGATGAGGACGACGCCTTCCGGTTCGGTCTCGACGGCGATGAGTGGGATCGCCTGGCCGGGCGACCGCATGAACGGGTGGTTGGTCGAGGACATCACGGGGACGATGTCGCGCTCGACCACCGGGCGCTTGAGGATTTGCCGCTTGACCATGCCGGCGGCGTCGCTGCCGAACTGCACGCTGGCCTCCTCGGGCGGGGCGAGGACGAGCTCGTCGGCCTTCTGGGCCTCGGCCTTGCGGATGGTGACGCGCTCGCCGATGCCGACGTCCGCGTTCTGGCGGGTGAACCCGTCGATGCGGACGGTATCGGTGTTCCAGTCCTGTCTGTCGGCACGCCACACCTTCGCCGCCGTCACGTCGCTCCCTTCGATCTCGATGATGTCTCCGGGAGAGAGCTTCAGGTGGAGTAGCGTGTCGGGATCGAGGCGAGCGATGCCGCGACCCGAGTCGTTCGGGTACGCCTTCGCCACCTCAAGTTGAACTTCATTCATACTTGATGCCTATGGGGATGTATGTCAGTCGGGGACGACCGGAGATATGCTTTTTGCTACCGGCGGTCCGGTTTCGCTTCGTTGCGGGTTTGGTCGACCGGCGCCGGCGCCGGTCCGACGGCGGTCCGAGAGCGGTCCCGCCCCTGCCGGCGATCCGCCGGCACCCCGACCGACCACCGGCGGGCGACGAACGATAAATGATATATTTTTGGTATGTGTTCGCCAGTGACGCCGCCTGTTCCCCGCTACCTCCTCGCATACAGTATTATCTGTGATAACTCGGGCGTTCGATATATGTCGGCCCCCGTCCACTTCCGGGCAATGGCAATCGAATCGAAGGCCGAACCGCTGGAGCCGTCCGGGGCGGACGAGGCGTCGTTCTGGCGGCACGCGTTCGAGTCGCTGGTCGGGGACCTGCCCGAGCCGGCGTTCGTCGTCGACGACGAGGGGTCGATCACGCTGTGGAACGCCGGAGCAGAGCAACTGACGGGCTATCCGTCGAGCGAGGTCGAAGGACGCAACGCCTACGACGTGTTCGGAACGGAGGGCGAGGACGAGACGCTCGCCGAGGAGGTCGTCCGGACCGGGCGGGTGATCCGCGAGGAGGACATCAGGACGGCCGAGACGAGCGACGGCGACCGCGCGTACGCGCGGGCCATGGGGGTCCCGATTACGGACCCGGGCGGCACCGTGGCCGGCGCCGTCGAGGTCCTGACCCGCGTCACGACGCTCGTCGAACAGCAGGAAGCCATCGCGGAGGTCCAGGAGCAGGTCTCAGAGGAGGTCGAGACGTCCCTCGAGGAGTTGCGCGAGTCCGCGACCTCGGTCGCGAAGAGCTCCCAGGAGATCAGCGGGCTCGCCACCGACCAGACCGACGGACTGACCGAGGTCCAGTCGGAGGTCTCCCAGTTCAGCGCCACCGTCGAGGAGATCGCCTCGAGCGCCGAGGAGGTCAGCAGCCAGAGCAACGAGACCCGCGACCTGGCCGCGGAGTCGGCCCAGCGCGCCGAGGGCACGATCGAGACGATGACCGGGGTCGCGACCGCCGCCGACGACGTCGCCGACGACGCGCAGGTGCTACGCGAGCGCATCGGCGAGATCGACGAGATCGTCGAGGTGATCAACGACATCTCCGAGCAGACGAACATCCTCGCGCTGAACGCCTCGATCGAGGCCGCCCGCGCCGGCGAGGCCGGCAACGGCTTCGCCGTCGTCGCCGACGAGATCAAAGACCTCGCCAACGAGTCCAAGCAGCGCGCCGACGAGATCGACCGCATCGTCGGCGAGGTCGGCGACGTCACCGTCGACACCGTCGAGAAGGTCGAGTCGACCAACGAGGAGATCCAGGCCGCCGTCGACGAGCTGCGCGAGCTCGTGGACAACCAGCAGTCGATCCTCTCGTCGGTCAAGGAGACCGACCAGGGGATCGCCGAGATCGCCGAGGCGACTGACGGCCAGGCCGCCAGCGCCGAGGAAATCGCCAGCATGCTCGACGAGATCGTCGACCAGGCGACGGAGGTCGCCGACGCCGTCGACCAGATCGCCGCCGCCAACGAACAGCAGACGGCCAAGGTCGAGGACATCGAGGGCAACGTCACCGAACTGGAAGACGAGATCCAGCGCATCACGGAGTAGCGCGACCGGACGCTTTTTCGCGCTGGCGACCTCCCGGGTAGCCATGCGCACGCTCGCCTTCGACGGTCGGACCGGCGCCAGCGGCGACATGCTGCTCGGCGCCCTGCTCGCCGCCGGCGCCGACCGGGACGCGCTCGCCCCCGTCGAGGAGGCCGCCGACCTCGCCGTCGCCTACGAGGTCCGGACCGTCAAGAAACGAGGGATCGCCGCGACCGCCGTCGACGTCGTTCGCACCGCCGACGCCGACCACGACGACCCAGCGAGCTCCGACCACGAACACCCAGACGGACACGACCACGAGCACGATCACGGCCACGAGCACAACGACGATCACGACCACAGCCACGAGCACGATCACGGCAACGACCACAGCCACGAGCACGATCACGCGGAGGGCCACGGTCCGCACCGCATCTACGAGGAGGTGCTCGACGTGCTGGACGGCCTCGACCTCCCGGCTGGCGTCACCGCCGACGCGCGGGCGATCTTCGAGATCCTCGGGGAGGCCGAGGCCGCCGTCCACGGGACTGATCTCGCGGACACGCACTTCCACGAGGTCGGCGCGGACGACGCGATCGCCGACGTGGTGGGGGCGTGTCTGCTCCTCGCCGACCTCGATCCCGAACGCGTCGTGACGACGCCGCTGTCGGCCGGTGGCGGGCAGATCGAAATGAGCCACGGCACCTACCCCGTGCCGACGCCGGCGGTCGTCGAGATCGCCGAGCGGGCCGACTGGTCGCTGCGCGGCGGCCCCGTCGAGACGGAGCTGCTGACGCCGACTGGCGCGGCGATCCTCGCCCACCTCGCCGAGGGGATCGAGGCGCTGCCCGCCCTCCGCGTCGAGTCGTCGGGCTACGGCGCGGGCGCCCGCGACCTGGCGGCTCACCCGAACGTCCTCCGCGCGGTCGTCGGCGACGGGGGCCGCGAGCTCCGGCGGGAGGCCATCACCGTTCTGGAGACCAACCTCGACGACGCCTCGCCCGAAGTCCTGGGCGGGCTGCAAGAGCGCCTCGCCGACGCGGGCGCGCGGGACGTCTCGATCGTCCCGTTGACGATGAAGAAGTCCCGACCGGGCCACCTCGTGAAGGTCGTGGTCCGGCCGGAGGACGCCGACGCCGTCGCGCGCCGGCTGGCCGAGGAGACGGGGACGCTGGGCGTCCGCGAGCACGGCGCCGGCCACCGCTGGGTCGCCGACCGGACCCTCGAGACCGCCACGATCGACGTCGACGGCGACGCGTACGAGGTCGCCGTGAAGGTCGCCAGCGACGAGTCCGGAACGGTCTACGACGTCAGCGCCGAGTACGACGACGCGCTGGCGGTCGCCGAGGCGACGGCCCTGCCGGTCAGGGAGGTCATGCGGCGGGCGGAGAACGCGGTCCGGTAGTCAGTCCTCGTCGCGCTCGGCCGCGTCGCCCGCGTCCGCGTCGTTCGCATCGTCCGCCTCGTCCCCGCGATGTTCGTCGAGCGCCTCGTCCAGCGTCAGGTCGCCGACGGCGACGCGGCGGGCGAGCGCGGCGTCGATGGTGCGGTTGTCAGCCGAGCGCTCGCGGGACTCGTTTTTGATGGTCTGGATCTCGCCGGCCGTGGGTTCGACGTCGCGCGACTCGATGGGCTCGCCCTCGATGCGGGCGATGTTGACCGCCGCGAGGACGTCGCCCATCCCCCGGGCACCCGTCCCGAGGTACGGCGTGGTGCCGGTCTCGTCGACGAGTTCGACCGGAACGTCGCCCAGATCGTCGACGATGCGGGCACCGACCAGTCTGGCGCCGTCGCCGATGCGTACGATGGGGTCCGCGGCGTCGGCAACCTCGTCCATAACCACCTCGGCGGCCTGGCCGGCGGGGACGTGGAACGCCGCCACGACCGAGTCGCCGACGAGGACGGCCACGCCCGGTCGCTCCCCGGGGTCGATGCCGACGATCGTCCGGCCGCCCTCGTCGCGGAGCAGCCCAATCGCCTCCGCGACGGCGCCGCGCGGGTCCGCCGGGTCGGCCACGACGACCGGAACGTCGAAGTCCGGGGCGGTCTCGGCGTCGGTCACCACCAGGGTCGCACCCCCGGGGAGGGGCTGGCCGGGCTCGATCGTGGTGAAGGTCACGCCGCGGTCGCGCAGCTCGTTGACCACCCCGTGGTAGACCTCGAAGTCCTCGGTGGCGACGACGATCACACGCCCGCTTGCGAGCACGCGAACTTACCTCGCCCGATCCGACAACGACTTTATGTCAGCGCGTAAATCAGTCGCCCATGACGGACCCCGCCCGGCTCGCCCGCGAGTCGACCGCCCCGCCCGATCTCTTCTTCAGCGTCGTCGTCGGACTGTACGCCGTCCTCCTGGCCGCGCCCGTCGCCGCGGAGCTGGCCGCGCTCGCCGTGACGAACGGAGCCGTCCTGTACGTGCTCTTTCTCGCCAGCGCAGGCGTCCTGATCGCCACCGTCTCCCTGGCGGTCCGCCGGGCGCGCGGGGTCGCCGTCCGCCTCGGCGCGACGACGCGGGCCTGGGCCATCCCGATCGTCGCGGCGGTCGCGGCCGTCGGCCAACTCGTCGTCTGGAGCCGCGCCGGCGACGCGGCGGTTCGGTCGGTCGCGTTCGGGGCCGCCTTCGCGTCGCTGCTCGGCGCGCTGGTCGGGCTCGCCGTCGTCTCGATGGTCCGGACGCGCTTCGCCGCGGCGGTCGTCGACGGAGGCACCGTCGAGCGCGCGTTCAGTGCAGGGTGGCCGGCCCGCCAGCGCCGCCGGGCCCAGTACGCCGGCGGCCTGCTGATGATCGTCGGCGGGCTGGGGTTCGTCGCCGACTCCCTCCGGTCGCTCGAGTGGGCGTTCCTCGGCGGCGAGTTGCTGCTCATCGCGGGCGTCGCCCTCGCGACCGCCCCGCGGACCCGCGAGTACCGGGTCACGCCCGACGGCCTGGAGCTCGCGCACCCGCTGATTCGGCGGTTCGTCGACTGGGAGACGCTCGCCGGCTACGCGGTCACCGACGACGCCCTGTACGTCCGCTGGCGAGCGTGGTGGCGACCGCGGCTGCGCATCGCGCTCGCGGACCTGGACGACCCCGACGCCGTGATCGCGGCGCTCGACGCGCACCTCCCCCGGGCGTGAGTGGGAGCCCTTTTCCCCCGGGGGTGCCTACGCCGGGGCGTGAGCGAGCCGATTCCGACCGGCTGCGGGGCCATCGACGAGCTGCTCGGCGGCGGCTTCGAACGCGGCGTCGTCACGCAGCTGTACGGCCCGCCGGCCGCCGGCAAGACCAACCTCGCGCTGAATGCCGCCGTCGAGACCGCCGCCCGCAGCGACAGCGCGCTGTTCATCGACACCGAGGGTATCTCCGTGGATCGGCTCGAACAGCTCGCCAGCGCCCGGACAGACGAGGTTCCCGAATCAGCCGATTCGGGAGCCAGTCAGGAATCTTCGATTTCTGACGCTGTCGACGACCTGGCGTCGCGGATCATCATCTCGGACGTGCTCGACTTCGACGAGCAACACGAGGCGGTCAAGGACGCCGAGGAGTTCGCCGACCAGGTCGAGTTGATCGTGCTCGACAGCGCGACCGGCTTCTACCGCATCCGCCGCAGCGAGGACGACGAGGCCGGCGACGCCCTCCGGACGGTCGCCCGCCAGGTCACCCACCTGCTATCGCTCGCGCGCAAGTACGACCTGGCCGTCGTCATCACGAACCAGGTGTTCACCGACCCCGACAGCGACCGCGCGCGCCCGCTCGGCGGCCATACCCTCACCCACTGGTCGGGGACGGTCGTGCGGATCGAGCGCTTCCGCGGGGGCAACCGCCGGGCCACCCTGGAGAAACACCGCTCGAAGCCCGCCGGCGAGAACGCCCGGTTCAAGATCACGCAGGAGGGCCTGCAGAGCGTCGAGGACGTGCCGTAGCTCCCGGATGCCAACAGGCGGAAAGAGCGTCGCATCGCGCACCCACGAAAGGCAGGGCTGCTGTCAGGCATCCGCGCGCCGACGGTGCGTTCTCGGTTTTTTTTTTGGTGCAGATTTTTTGGCCGGGGGTCGAGCGCTCGCCGACGGCGAGCGTGAGGCCCCGTGAAAAAAGGTGCGCTCAGTAGATCAGCGACTCGTCGTTCTCGACCATGTACAGCGTCCGGGCGGCGATGTTGACGGCGTGGTCGCCGACGCGTTCGAGGTCGCGGATCGTCAGCAGCAGGCGGGAGACCTCCTGCATGAACTGCTCGACGTTGGCCTCGTCGGCGCGGTCCTGCTCGTCGAGTTCGGTTTCGATAAGGTCGCGGACGACGAGTTCGGAGGCGCGCTCACAGAGGGCGTCGACCTCGTTGTCGCGCTCGGCGATGTCGTAGCAGGCGTCGGGGTCGCGGTCGGCGTAGGCGACCATGGCGTCCTGGACCATCTCCATGGTGCGCTCGCCGATAGCCTGGGCGTCGACGTCCGGGAAGACGTCGTGGTCGGCGTCTAACGTGTAGTCGCCGAGATTCGTGGCGAGGTCCCCGATCCGTTCGAGGTCGGTGATGATCTTGAAGGAGGCGGCGATAAAGCGCAGGTCGCCGGCGACGGGCTGCTGGAGGGCGAACAGGTCGATGCAGCGCTGTTCGAGCTCCAGGTACAGCTCGTTGATCTCGTCGTCGCCGTCGATGACCTCCCAGGCGAGGTCCTCGTCCTTGTGTTCGAGCGCCTCCAGGCCCATCCGGAAGCGTTCGAGGACGACCTCGCTCATGTACAGGACCTCGTCCTGGAGGTCCTCGAGCTGTTGTTGATAGTCTTTGCGTGGCATTACTCGCAGGTGCAATCGCGTGCCATTGTATGTTGTGCCTGTTATCTGCGGTCGAGCGCGGTCAGCCGAACTTGCCGGTGATGTAGTCCTCGACGCGCTGGCTCTCGGGGTTC
>JBDGSW010000039.1:0-7313 GCA_042217345.1 Haloarculaceae archaeon | reverse complement strand
CGGGGGGGGGGGCGAGCGCGGATGAGTCGCGCGCGCAACACGGAGACGGACCTGTGGGTTTCCGAGGACGCCCGCGAGGAGTGGCCGGAACCAGACGCGTCGATCGAGGCGATGCTCGACGCCATCTCGGACATCTTCTACGTCATCGACTGGCGCGGCCGGTTCCGGACGTGGAACGACCAGTTGCCCGAGCGGCTGGGCTACGCGCCCGAGGAGATCGGGCAACTGGATCCGCTTGGCGTCATCGCCGAGGCCGACCGCGAGCGGGCCGTCAGGACGCTCGCGAGGGTGGCCGCCGGCACCGAGCAGTCCGCGGACCTCAGGCTGACGACCGCCGACGGCGAGGCGGTTCCCTTCGAGTGCACGGCGGCGCCGCTCGTCGACGACGACGGCGACGTCTGGGGGCTGGTCGGGACCGCCCGCGACGTCAGCGACCGACGGTCGCGCGCGGAGTTGCTCGAGCGCCTCCACACGGGCGTCCGCGAGCTCATGGCCGCCGAGACGGTGGCCGAGGTCGCCGAGACCGCCGCGCGCGTCGCCCAGGAGCACTTCGGGTTCCCGTCGGTCGCCGTCCGCCGCGCGACAGCCGACGGAGTGCTCGTCCCGGTGGCCCACCGGACCGACACCCCCTGCCTCGAGGCCGACCTGCCGACCGTTCCGGTCGACGAGGGCTGGGTGGGCCAGGTGTACGCGGCGGGGGAGCCGGTCAGCACGCCGGACGTGGAAGCGCTCGCGGTCGACCGCGACTTCGGCGCAGCCGAGAGCCTGCTGGGCGTGCCGATCGAGGGCTTCGGGATCGTCTCCATCGCGGCGACCGAGCGCGACGCCTTCGACGCGGCGGACCTGGAGCTGGCGCGGCTGTTCGCCGCGGACCTGCAGGCGGCTTTCGAACGGGCGAACCGCGAGGAGCGCCTGCGCGAGCGCCAGCGCGAGCTCGAGCGCTACGAGACGATGATCGAGACCATGGGCGACGCCGTCTACTGGATCGACGAGGACGGTTACTACCGGGAGTTCAACGACGGCCTGGTCGAGCTGATGGGCTACGAGCGCGCGGAGATGCTCGGCTCGCACTTCCGAGAGTTCGCCTCGGAGGCGTTCCTGGAGACGGCCCGGGAGATGAATCGGACGCTGCGGACCGGCGAGCGCGACCAGTACATCTTCGAGGTGGAGTACGAGCTGCCGGACGGATCGGTCGTCCCCATGGAGACCAACATCCGCGAGCTGGTCGAAGACGGGGAATACCAGGGACTGGTCGGCGTCTCGCGTGACCTCACCGAGCGCCGCGAGCGCCAGGGCGAGCTCGAGCGCTACGAGACGATCGTCGACACGATGGGCGATCCCGTCTACTGGATCGACGAGGACGGCGTCTACCGCGAGTGCAACGACGAGCTCGCCGATCTGATGGGCTGTACGCGCGAGGACATCATCGGGAGCCACATCAGCGAGCTCACGTCCGAGCAGTTCCTCGAACACGCCCGAGAGATGAATCGCGTCCTCCTCGAGGGCGACGCCGACCACGGCATCTTCGAGTTCGAGTACGACCGCGCCGACGGGGAGACGGTGCCGGTCGAGTTGCACCTGCAGGTGCTGACCGTCGACGACGAGTACCGTGGCGTCGTCGGCGTCTCGCGGGACCTCACCGAACGGAAGGAGCGCGAGCGCGAACTCGAGCGCTACGAGACGCTCGTCGAGACGATGAGCGACGGCGCCTACATGACCGACGCGGACCACCGCATCACCGAGGTCAACGACGCGCTGGTCGACCTGACGGGTCGCGACCGCGACGACCTCGTCGGGATGGACATCCACGACCTGGCGAGGGGCGATGCCTACGCCCGGGCCAGCGCCCACAGAGCGGCGCTGCTGTCGGGCGACAAGGACTTCGCCAGCATGGAGGGGCGCCTGGAGACGGCCGACGGCGAGTTGATCCCGTTCGAGAACCGCTACTCGTTGCTGCCGAGCGACGACGGCTTCCGGGGGACCGTCGGCGTGATCCGCGACGTGACAGAGCGCCGCGAGCGCGAGGAGACGCTGACCACCCAGCGCGACGAGCTGGAGACGCTCAACCGCATCAACGAGCTCGTCCAGGAGACCATCGGGTCGCTGACCTCGGCGGCGACGCGCGAGGAGATCGAGGACACCGTCTGTCGGCGGCTAGCCGACTCGCCGCTGTACCGCTTTGCGATGACCGGCCGGCCGTCCCCGGTCGACGACAGCCTGAACGCACAGCTCTGGGCGGGCGACGGCGCGGCGTACCTCGAGGAGGTGACGATCCCGACCGATCCCGACGCGCCCGACGCCGGGCCGGTGGCCAACGCCATCGCGACCGGCGAGGTGACCGTGACCAGTGACGTGACCGCCGACCCCAGCTTCGAGCCGTTCCGGGAAGCCGCGCTCGAACACGGCTTCCGGTCGCTCGCGGTCGTGCCGTTCACGTCCGGATCGGTCGTCCACGGGACGCTGTCGGTGTACGCCGACCGTCCGGGCGCGTTCAGCGAGCGCGAGATCCACGCCTTCCAGGTGCTGGGCGAGATGGTCGGGTTCGCCATCAGCGCCACGCAGAACCGCCGGCTCATCGAGTCGGGCACCGGCGTCGAACTCACCTTCCAGCTGGTCGACGTCGACCTGTTTTTCACGACGGTGACAGAGCGCCTGGCCGCCAACTGTCGGCTGCTCGGGACGGCCCGCGCCGCGGACGGTCGGATGCTGCACTACGTGGCGGTCGAGGGCGCCGACCCCGAGGCGGTCCTGTCGCTGCGCGAGGAGTACTCCGGGGACGCGCCCGACGTGCAACTGGTCCGCGAGGGCGAGGACGACGAGGCCGTCTTCGAGGTGCGCATCGAGGAGTCGATCGTCTCGCTGCTGCTGGAATCGGGCGTCAGCCCGACCGAGCTGTCGGCCGACGGCGAGCTGGTGCGCTTGGCCGTCGAGGCGCCCCGCGACGTCGACATCCGGACGCTCACCGAGCGCCTCGAGGCCAACTACGGCGACGTCTCGATGGTCTCCAAACGCGAGGTCGAGGGCCTGGGAACCACCTCGACCGACGTCCGAGAGCACCTCCACGAGGCGCTGACCGATCGCCAACGCGCCGCGCTGCACGCCACGTACTTCGCAGGGTACTTCGAGTGGCCCCGCGAGAACAACGCCGAAGAGGTCGCCGAGTCGCTGGGCATCTCCTCGGCCACGCTCCACCAGCACCTCCGGCACGCCCAGCAGAAACTGCTGGCGGCGTACCTGACCGACGAGGCGGGTTCGCCCGTGGACCTAGGTATCTAGGTAGACCGTTCTTAGGCCGGCAGCACCCACCAACGGGCGGAGCCTTCATGAGCGACGATCACTCACCCGAACAAAGCGGCGATCCCCCCGACACGGCCAACCCGCTGGGCACCCGTCGAGCGCTGGTAACTCCCTCTATCGACGCGGTGTTCGACCTGCTGGCCAATCCGGAGCGGCGCGAGGTTTGCGTGTTTCTCATGTCTCCGGGGGTCACCGTCGCGACGGTCGAGGACATCGTCGAGGGGATCGCACCCGGGGCGACCGACCGCGAGCGCGAACGGATGGCGATCGATCTGCACCACCGCCACCTGCCGAAGCTGGCCGAGGCGGGCCTGATCGACTACGACCCGCGGAGCCACACGGCGCGGTACTGGGGGCAACCGAGCGTCGAGAAGTGGGCCGAGCACGTCAGGGCCGTCGAGGACCGCGGCGGGCGCGGCGAGTCCTGAACGCCGCCGGCGCGCGGGTCGGAGATGCGTGGGTTTTTCACTCCGGGTGCCGACGGTCGTGGTATGCAGGGTAACCTTCCGCCGGAAGCACAGGAGAAGATCGAGGAGCTGCAGGACCTCCAGGAGACCGCCCAGCAGGTCGCGGCCCAGAAGCAGCAGGCCGAGACCCAGCTGACCGAGTCCGAGACCGCCCTCGACGAGCTCGACGACGTCGACGAGGACACGACGATGTACCGCGAGGTCGGCGAGCTGTTCGTCAAGACCGACTACGCGGAGGCCCGCGAGGACCTCGAGGAGACCGTCGACAGCCTCGAGGTGCGCGTCGAGACTCTCCAGAAACAAGAGGAGCGCGTCCAGGAGCAGTTCGAGCAACTCCAGCAGGACCTCCAGCAGATGCTCGGCGGCGGCGCCGGCGGCGGCGGCCCGATGGGCCCCGGCGCGGGCGGCGCCTGAGTCGATGGGCGAACCGACCGACGAGGAGGTCGTCCAGACGGCCGCCGCGGCCGCCGAGGGCGTCGTCTTCTCGCGGTACAAGCAGTCCGACGTCGCCGACCTCGACGTGACGGTCACGTTCGAGGACGGCGTCCTCGAGGTCGACGTCTACCTCGACGCGCCGGCCGAGACCGCCGATCCGGAGCAGGTGGCCGACGACGCGGCGCTGGCCGCTCGCAGCGCGGTCGACGACCTCTTCGCGGACTGATTTTCGAGCGGCCGCCACCGTTCGCCAGCGGCGCCGCTCAGGCGGCGCCCGGCCCGCCGCTGCGCGCCCGGCGCAGCACGAAAAACGACAGCGTCACCAGCAGGTACGACCCGAGCGCGAACGGCGCGATGCCGCCGAGGAATCCGAGAACCGGGCCGATCGGCAGCGAGCCGACGAGCGGGAGCCCGCCGCCTCCGTCGGGGCCCGCGGAGGCGTTCCCCGAGCCCGCGGTGGTCGCGTTCGTCGCGGTGGTCGTCGCGCGCGTCGGCGTGGCGGTCGCCGTGTCGGGCGCCGAGGTGGTCGTCGTCTCGTTTTCGGGGGTCACGGCCCGGTCGGGCGACCCCTCGGTGGGGGAGAGTTGCGTCGTGGCGACGCTGCGGCCGTCGGCGGTGTCGGCGGCGCGCACGCGGACGACCACGGGCCGGCGAGCCCCCCTGAAGGAGTCCGCCAGCGCGACGGCGCGGCGGCCGCCGAGGTCGCCGTAGCGGTGGTACGACAGCAGGGTGTCGTTGCGCAGGTCGGCGACCTCGACGGAGACGGCGTCGAGGTTCCAGTCCGGGTCGGAGACGTTCGCGCGGAGGTGGACGCGCCCGCGGTCGTCGAGGCGGGTCCGGTTGCGGTCGATCGAGACGACGGGGTCGCGGTTGCGCCCGGCGTCGGGGCCGCGGGCGCGCTCGACCGTGATCGTCCGCGTGACCGTCTGGCCGAGGTGGTCGCTGGCGCGGATCTCGATCCGGTTGGTGCCGAACCACAGCGGGACTGCCTTCTCGAAGGCGATCGAGCGGCCGGCGCGGCTGACCCGGTAGGGGGTGTCCGGGCGCAGCTGTTCGGTCACGTTGGCCACGCCGGTGCCGTTGAGCTGGTCGAGGTGGTCGACGTGTACCGTCGCGTTTTTCACCCAGACGTTGTCGGCGATCCGCCCCGAGAGGTCGACGCTGGCGGCGGTCGTCTGCTTCGGGTAGGTGTCGAGGGCGACGGTCGGCGCCGACTGGTCGTCGACGGTGAGCCCGAACTGCTCGACGCGCAGGTTGCCGACGGCGTCGGTGGCGAACACGCGGACCGAGTTGTTGTCGCTGACCTTCGCCAGCGTGTCGCCGTCGCCCAGCAGC
Organism: Haloarculaceae archaeon; assembly: GCA_042217345.1. Classification (GTDB taxonomy): domain Archaea; phylum Halobacteriota; class Halobacteria; order Halobacteriales; family Haloarculaceae; genus Halorientalis. The sequence continues at coordinate 1,779 of JBDGSW010000039.1, read as the reverse complement.
ACGGTCGTCGAGAAGTTCCGCCCCGGGTCGCGAAAGCCGGTGGTCGTCTCGTTGCCGTGAAAGCGGACGGTCACGCCGCCCGACGTGACGCGCGTGAACTCGCTGAAGGGGCCGCCGATCGTCACGACGCTACTGTTGACGGTTCCGTTGGGGATCGAGCTGTGCAGGGAGACGTGGTAGGGCGTCCTCAGGCCGATCCACGGGGGCACGTCGTCCTTCGCGAGCGTGAACTCGCGGGTGGTAAAGCGGTCCTCGCTGTCGGAGACGATGACCCGGACGGTGTTGTTCCCGCGGTCGAGCGGGAGGTGCGCCGAGACCGTGGCCTCGGTGCCCTGGGGGTCCCAGGATCGCTCGGTCCGGCTGCCGACCTGGAGTTCGATCGCCGAGAGCGTGGCGCCGTCGTCGGCGCCGACCGACGCCTCGATCGTCACGGTGGGGTCGGTCGCGTACACGCGGTAGGTGCTGGGGAAGACGCGGTCGCGGTTCACCGAGACGGCGACGCCCGGCGCGGCGCCCGTCGAGTCGTTGGTCCCCGTGGCGTTGCCCGCGTCGGCGACCGTTCCGGGCGGCGCCAGTGCGGGCTGGGCTCGGGGGGCGCCGGCGGCGGTGCCGGGGGCCAGCGCGGCGAAGAGCGCGGCGGCGACGAGACAGCCGACCACCAGGGAGAAGCGACGAGTGCGAGCCATGAGCCGAGAGGGGCCGTTCTCGGGTGGGTTCCCGGGCCAGCTATCTATACCCATCGGGCGTTTCGGCGCGGGAGCCTACGCGAGCAGGAAGATCAGCACGGAGACGGCGAACACGGCGAGGATGAACATGACCGCGAGCGCGCTGCCCATCGAGATCATGGCGTTGGCGTGGGAGGCCAGCGTCTCGGTGCGGTCGTTGCCGAACACGGTGACCTCGGCGTGCTCGCTGGCCATGCCGGCGCTGACGGGCTCGCAGTCGGCGACCGCGCGATCGACGAGGTCCGCGATCAGCGCGATCAGGTCGGCCTCGGGGACGGCGGCGCCGACCTGGTTGTCGGCCTCGACGGTGTTGACGACGTGGGTGTCGGTGGTCATCACCTCGACGGCGTCGACGCCCGCGACCGCGTCGACGATCCGCTCGCGCAGGCCCGGCTCCATGTTGTTGCCGTCGATCAGCACGTAGGCGGTGCGCTGGTCGCCGACCGCGAGGACGGCCACGCGGATGCCAAGCGGGCCGATCCCGTCCTCGGGCCCCCACGGGGTCTCGTCCCAGGCGACGCCCAGGCGGGGGCGGCCGCGCTCGGCCGTCAGCGCGGCCTCGCCGAACTTCCCGGCGCCCTGGATCATGTCGAACGAGCGCTTGCTGCCGGGGACGACGTGGCCCAGGTCCTCGCCGTCGAGGCCGTCGTTGCAGTTGTGGGCGTCGACGAGCATGACCTCGTCCAGGCCGGCCGAGCGGGCCTCGGCGGCCGCCGAGAGGCCGACGGCGTACTCGACGTCGTCGGCGCACTCCGGGGAGTACGTCGCCACGAGCAGGGCGTCGTCGCCGAACGCCTGGCCGATTAGCTTGGCGTCGCCCTCGGTCGCGCGGACGGCGACGGTGGCGTCGTCGGTGAACTCGACGCGCTCTGCGGCGCGGTCGGCCGCCGCCAGGACGGTGTCGACCTCGCGCTCGGTCACGAGGTTGAAGTCGTGGCCCGCGGTGGCGTGGGGCGGGAACGCCAGCCCTTCGGCCTGGGCGGCGACGCGCTGGGGGAGGTTGCCGCCGCCGATCTCGCCCATCGGCCCGGGGTGGATCATCGGCAGGACGAAC
>JBDGSW010000052.1:0-7515 GCA_042217345.1 Haloarculaceae archaeon | reverse complement strand
CTTTGACGGCTTCGACGGCGCGTTTGATGGCGGCTTGGACGAGTTGTGCCTGTAGGTCCGTCCCCTCTCGGAGTTCGGAGTAGAGCGCGTCACGAACGTCCCGTTTGTTGGTCTTGCACTCGGTGTAGGAGGTATCGGACCAACAGTAGTCGGCGGTTCGGTTCGCGCAGTACAGGTATTGCTCGGCGGTTCGGTGGAGTGCGTCGAGTTGCTCGTCGGAAAGGTCGAGTTTCACGACGGCGGTTCGACGCACGTCCATACTTCAGAGAAGGTCCGACGGTACTTATACGTTCGGGAGTCGGTCGGTCGGAGTATGCCGGTTGTGTCGTACCGTGTCGGTTTCCTCTCCGGCCTACTCGCTCCCTCCGCTACGCTTCGGTCGCTCCTTGAGGCCGGAGGCTCCACCTTGCATTACGCTGACATCCTCCTACGGCTGAAGCCGTGGGGTCCCCGACCACAGGTCGGGCAGTCCACGGCGTGAGGTTCCCCACTCGTACGCGGTGGGGTTGTGGGCCGTGCCAGTACGGCCCCCGACCGAGATAGCGGGCTTCATCTACCCCCGCGAAGGGTGCGTAACCTTACCTCGGACTCGGCATCACAATCAACGAACGTCGACACAATCAACAGTTCGCCTGTTGGCGGCTTCATCCCACGACTAAAGTCGTGGGCTTTCGCCTCGAAACGCTGTAAGCACCGAGCCGATCGGTCCTCGCAGGTGGCGCCCGCCGTCCGTCTCACCGATCGCGAGCCGCTGCGCTGGCCGGTCTCACCGGCCGAGCCAGCGGCGCACCCGCGACTTGATGCCGACGTTGCGCTTGGTCATGATGACCAGGTTCTCGGCGCGGCGGCCGACCTGTTCGGGAACGGCGCCGAAGACGAACTGCTGGAGCAGGCCCTCCCTGGTCGCGCCGATGACCGTCAGATCGCTATCGTTCGAGCCCGTGACCAGCGTCTGGACGACGTCGTCGCCGTCCAACAGCGTCGTCGACACCGCGATGCCGTCGCGGATCGCCTCGGCCGCCTCAGCGGGTACCTCCTGGGCCGCTTCGCGCTCGTCGTCGCTGGCGTCGGGGTCGACGACGTGGACGACCTCGACCGCGGCGTCCTCGGCGCGGGCGATCGCCGCCGCGACCTCGGCGGCGAGTTCGGCGTGGGGCCCGCCCGCCGTCGGCACCATGATCGACTCGAGGTCGCCGCCCGCCTCGGGGCCGATGCGCTCGACGAGGACGTCGGCGTCGGCGCGCTGGACCACCGAATCGACGTTGCTCCCGAGGACGATGTCCCGGCGCTGTGTCTTGTGCTGGCCCTTCCAGCCCATCAGGACCGTGTCGGCGCCGTATTGCTCGACGGTATTGAGGATGGCGTTGTCGATGTCGTGGCCGATGCGGACGACGCCGCTGACCGGGATCTCGGCGTCCTCGGCGACGTCCATGGCCCGGTTGACCACCTCCCGCTCGTTCGTGACGAACTCCCGGCCCTCGGAGATCGGCGTCTGCTGGGGGACGGTGACGACGCTCATCACGACGATCTCGGTCACCTCGTCGCGGTCGCCCGCGAGGTCGATCGCCGTCCGCATCAGCTGTGGCGCCGAGGCCGGGTTGGCGACCGGGACGACGATCTTGCGTTCGGCCTGGGTGGGCGCGCGCTCGGACACCACGGTCGGGGTCTCCTCCTCGAGCTGTTCGGCCTCCTGCTGCTTGGAGTAGCCGTAGTAGACGGCGATGCCCAGGCCCATCCAGACGGCGGTCGTCGCCAGCGCGACCAGTCCCTCGTTGCCCGTGCCGAGGCCGATCGCCTCCAGGCCCAGCTCGTAGATGAGAAACGGCGTCAGGATGAACTGCAGGACGATCCCGATCAGCGGGGGCCACGGCATGTAGGGGATTTCGTAGGTCCCCGGCAGATCCGGGTGGGTCTGGCGCATGCGCACGACCGTCCAGTTCACCTGGATAAACAGCAGGATGAACATGATGTCGGCCGCGGCCGCGACCGACTCGATCGGCAGCGCGACCGCCATGATCACGATCAGGACCGCCGAGAAGAAAATCGCCCGCGCCGGCGTGCGTTTCTCGGGGTGGATCTGGTCGAAGAAGGCCGGCAGCGCCCGGTCGCGCCCCATCGCGAAGGAGACGCGCGAAGAGGAGTAGACGGTGGCGTTGAGAGCGCTCGTCGTCGCGGCCAGCCCCGCAACTAACAGCAGTGGTACGCCGTAGGGGACGAACTCCCCGGCCGCGCGGATGATCCCTAGCTCGCCGAGGTTCCCGAGCACCTGCCAGGTGTACACCTGGCCGGCCGCGCCGCCCATGTTCGCCAGGTCGAGGATGCGGCCGGTGACGTCGATGCCGCCGATCGAGGCGAACGCCACCAGAATGTAGATCGGCACGACGATCGCCATCGAGTAGAAGACCGCCTTGGGGATGTTGGTGCCCGGGTCGACGACCTCCTCGCCCGACTGGACGATGATCTCGTAGCCCTCGAAGGCGATGTAGGTAAAGCCCATCGCGCCGATGATCCCGACGACGCCGTTCGGGGCGAACGAGGGGTTCGAGACGAACTTCGCCGTCCAGTCGGGCGAGGTGAGCGTCGCCCGGATGCCGAAGGCGACGAACACGGCCAGGATCAGCAGCTTGATCCCGGTGACGACGACGCCGGCCGTCCCGGTCTCCTCGGCGCCGCGGTAGTTGATGTACGCGAACGCGATCACGACCAGGACAGCGACGGCCTTCTCCAGGAGTAGCGGCGTCACGATCCCGAACAACAGGAAGTCCTCGGAGACGCTCGGCATGGCGTAGACACCGAACGTGACCAGGAAGGTGCCGAAGGTGACGGCGTACAGCGCGCAGGCCACCGCGTGGGCGAACCAGCTCATCCAGCCCGCGTAGAAGCCGTTGGGATCGACCAGCGCCTCCTTCACCCAGAGATAGCCCCCGCCGGCCTCGGGGAAGGCCGCACCGAGTTCGGCGTAGCTCACCGCCGTGAACATCGCGACGATCCCGTTGAGCAGGAATGCAAGCGTCAGCGCGGGGCCGGCGATGCCAGCGGCGAAGCCGGTCAGCGCGAACACGCCGGCGCCGATCATCGCTCCGACGCCGATGAACGTGATGTCGAACAGGCTCATGTCCCGCGAGAGCTCCGTCTCGACCTCGCCCGTCGCGTCGGTCTCGGCGGCGTCAGCCATGTCGTCGCTCATTACAAAGGCCGTGTGGCCGGACGCCCTAAAATGATTGCACGGCGCGGTTGTGGCCGCTCTCGCCGGCCATCGCGATCACTCGCCGGACCCCGGGCCCTTCGGGGACCGGGGCGAGCCCTCATCCGACGAGGCCTCGAGGGCCTCCTCGTCGCGGTCGGCTGGGTCGGCGGCCGCCGCCTCGACGCTCTCGACGAGGCGCGACTGCAGAACGGCGTTGATCGGCACCAGCAGGAACCAGGCGAGAAGCGCCAGCGTCGGGTCGACGACGGCCAGCAGCGCCGACAGCACGAACACGATCGGCGAGGCGAGGTAGCGCGCGGCCTGGATCTCGACCGACCGGGAGGCCAGTCCCGCGGCGAGGAGGTCGCGACGCGAGGCGTACACCCACACGAGCGCGAGGCTGAAGCCCGTCGCGGCCAGGGCAACCGAGAGCACGGCGACGCCGAGCCCGGAGGGGTACGTCGTGAACACGCTCGTCGCGTACGGCACGAGCGCGACGAACAGCAGAAAGCAGAGGTTGAGCCAGACGACGCCGCGCTCGTAGGTCTCGATGTACAGGAACGTCCGCCGGTGCAGCACCCAGTACAGGCCGACGACCAGGAAGCTGAGCGCGAAGCCCAGGAAGTCCGGCCACTGCTCGAACACCAGTTGCGGGACCGCGGTCGCTGGTGCTCCCGGCGGGAGCGTCGGGACCGTGATCTCCAACACCAGCAGCGTGATCACGATCGCGATGACGCCGTCGCTCAGCGCCAGCACGCGGGCTGATTCCTCGCGCTCCCGCTGGTACGGGCCCCTCATGACGCCGTCCGATCGCTGGGCAGGGCCCCTATCCGGCTGCACCGGCCTGTTCGGGGACGGCGGCTGGCTCCTCGCCGGTCCGGCTCGCGAGGATCATCGCGATCCCGGTCGACAGCAGGTTCACGCCGAACAGCACGCCGACGGCCCACAGCGCGGTGGACGGGAACCCGACCCACAGGAGGGCGGCCAGGAACAGCGCGACGGCGCCGCTGATGCCCATCCAGAGCCGGTGGCCCCGGCTACCGGTGACCGCCCACCCGAGCTGGACGATCCCCTCGACGAACAGGAACGCGATGATCAGCAGGGTGAGCGTCGCCAACCCCAGCGTCGGGTTCGCCATGACCAGGATGCCGGCGATCCCGTAGACGAGCCCCAGGATCACCTCCCACACGACGCCGAGCGCGCTCCCGGCAGAGAACGCGGCTGCAACGTGGATCAGCCCGCCGATGATCATGATCGCCCCGAGTGCGACCGTCAGGACGAGTCCAGTGACGAAGGGAGTGAACAACGCCACGAGCCCGAGGAGCGCGACTAAGACGCCGCCGATCACGCCCGCACTCTGCCAGTTTCGCTGCATCTGCTCGACGTCGCTCTCCGTGCGTTGTGCTACCATGTGCATCCACCGATTCGAAGGACGTCACTGCAGTCAAAAAACGTGTGTTCTCCATTGGGTGGCTTGCTCCCGTGTCTGTTGTGACGTGCGACCCAGGAACCGACGCGTTCCCGTCCGCCAGTCAGTTCGCCGGGTGCCGGCCGACGGTCCGACCTTCGAGCGCGTGGCTCACCCCTCGATCACCACCCGATCGGGGAGCGCTGCGTCCGGTTCCGGTCGCACCGAGACGACCCGCTCGAGCAGCGTGAGGTCCGCTGGGTCGGCCTTTTCGACCTCGTCGTACTCGATGACGAGATCGCCGTCTTCGGCAGTGACGCGGACGTAGCTCAGCCGGAACGAGGGGTAAAAGACCGGTGGAAGGACCCCGACCCGGGACGGCGTGCGACGCAATCGCTTCAGCCAGGTCCCCGTGTTGATCACCGCCCGCCCGTCGACGCGACTGAACGAGACGCGGTGGGTGTGGCCGTAGACGAACGCGCCGACGTCCGGGTGGGCCGCGAACACCTCGCGGGCGCGGTCCAGGTACGCGTCGCCCGACCCGACGCCCCGGCCGAGCACGATCCCGAAGCGGTCGAGCGTCCGTCTGACGTCCCAGAGGTAGACGTACAGCGGGGCGGCGACGATCGACAGCAGTACCACGACGGCCAGGTTCGCTATCAGCAGCGCGTCGAGGACGGTGCCGACGAGGCCGAGTTCGGCGATCACCGCCTGGATGAACCGGTACGGCGCCGGCCAGATACCGGTCCATGCGAGCAGCACGACGACGAGGTACAGAACGCTCACGTTGAACAGGAGCAAGAACGGCACCGCGGCGTACCGCAACAGCGGGCTCATCTCCCGGTAGAAGTACTTCGAGAGCAGCCACTCGGGGATCTGCTCCATCGGCGTCACCGACTGGATGTCCTTGAGCCAGTTGAACTTCCCGCGCTCGGAGAGCTGGCCGGCCTTGCTCGTGAAGTGGCGGTTGACGAAGTAGCCCGCCGGGTTGGCGAACGGGTTGCCGAAGTCCGGAATCCGGTTGTTCGGGTCCTGCTGCATCCCGTGTTCGATCCAGACCGTGTGCTCGCCGACCGAGCGCGTGATCGCGGTTTCCTGTTCGAGCCGGACGTTGTACTCGGCCAGGCGCTCGACGTACTCGTCGTAGGCCGCCAGCTCGTAGTCGTGATTGCCCGGGATGACCGTGATCGGGACCGTCTCACCGGTCCGGCGCAACTGGGCGAACAGCTCGGGGTAGCGCTCGACGAGCGCGTCGAACTTCGCCAGCCCCTCCAGCTCCGTGAACTCCCACAGCCCGAAGCAGTCGCCGTTGATGATCAGCGCCGCGTCCTCGTCGGTCCGCTCGAGATCGGCCAGAAACGACAGCAGTTCGGCCTCGAAGTCCACCGCCCGCAGCGCTTCGTCGCCACCGATGTGGAGGTCGCTGATGAAGTAGTACGTCCGATCGCCAGCGGCGTCGGCCGCGTCGTCCGCCGTCACGTCGCTCACGGTTCGGCCCCCGCCTTCGAGGTTCGCGTCGGGACCGCAGCGCCGGGTCGGCCCGCGACCTCGGAGAGACGGCAGTCGATCGCGCTCACCGTCACGACTCGGGCCGAGACTCCCCGAACCGCTCGACGACCGTCGTCCCCTCTGCGGGCTCCTCGCCCAGCCCGAGCAATAGCAACGCCAGGCCGCTGGTCACCATGTCGACGCCGAACACCAGGCCCACCGCCCAGTCGGCACTGCCGGGCAGCCCCAGCAGGATGAGCGTCGCCAGCACCAGCGAGACCGCGCCGCTGAACGCCAGCCACCCCCAGTTGCCGTTCCCGCGCACGGCCAGGCCCATCAGCAGCTGGACGACGCCCTCGACGAGGAAGTACACCGCTAACAGCAGCGTCAGCGTCGTCAGCCCGACGATCGGGTTCGCCAGCACGACGACGCCCGCCCCGCCGTACAGCACGGCGAGCAGGATCTCGAAGAGCGCGCCGCCCCACCGCTGGGCCGAGAACGCCGCCGCCACGCGGACGAGCGCCCCCGTCACCAGCAGCGCACCGAACACCACCGCGAGCGCGAGCCCAGTCGCGAACGGCGCCGCGATCGCCAGCACGCCCAGCAGCGCGATCAGCGCGCCCCCGCCCGCGACGACCGTCCGGTTGCGCGACAGCGAGCGCGGATCGGCCCTGGACGCGCGCTCGTCGGTCCCCGCCCCGGCGCCGACCGCCGCCTCGCCGAGTGACTCGTCCGCGAGCGGCTCCTCGCCGACCGCGTCCGCCTCGTCGACGCCGCTCACCTCGTCGTCGGTCAGGCCGTCGCCGGCCAGATCGTCGTCGGTCAGGTCGTCGTCGGCCAGGGGCTCGTCGGTCGGCTCCTCGCGCTCGTCGTCGGTGTCGTCGTGACTCATGCAGGTCTCACCAGTATCCAGTTAGTAACGTTACACGCTCGGGCGGAAAGTCGTACTTCCCGGGTCGCTGCAGTCGGTTCCCGGTCGGTTGCCGGCCCCTCGCGACTCGGTCGTCGCGCTCACTGGAAGGCCCGGACGCTGGCGTCGGTGCGGTCGGCGAGGTACCGCTCGATCTCGGCCCGGCCCCACCCCGCGGGCGAGAGGACGCTCTCGGCCGCGCGCAGCAGCCGAGCTCATTCTGGTGATGGCGTGCTAATCCACTGGAATCTACCGCCTCGTCCGGCCATAACCAGTCCCTCAGTGTCAACAGAGAACTGGACGAGCTTATTCACCTCATTACAGCTACGGAAGCGGAGTTGGTCCGAGGGTCTCAGACCATCGTTTACTTCCCGTATATAGAGCTCCCACATTTCATCGCGCCTCAGGTATCGTGCTTTATAACCGAGGTCAACACAGAGACGGAGTAGATCCCTCGCTAACTGAGTGCTTGACGTATAGTAGGTCCGTCCGCTCCCATCCCCTTTCATTAGCGTTTCTAGA
>JBDGSW010000185.1:0-7520 GCA_042217345.1 Haloarculaceae archaeon | reverse complement strand
TCGGCGGCTGGATCGCCCACGTCCTCGAGCAGTACGACGACAACCGCCTCATCCGCCCGCGCGGTCGCTACGTCGGGCCGGACGAGCGGGCGTTCCCCGGGATCGACGAGCGGTAAGACCGCGAGCGGAGCGAGGACGAGCGAAGGGAGTCCTCGAATCGTCGAGCGGTACAACCGCGAGACAGCGGGGAGTGAGCGAGCGCCGTTTTCGGCCACCGTCAACGCTGACGAGCGTGCTCTCGGTTCACTCCCGGGAACGACCAGGGACGAGCGGTGGCGCCCGGACGGTCGGTTCCACGTCGTGAAAATTCTGGGGTGGTGGAGAGAGGGGAGTCAGAGCCAGGCGTCGATCTCGTCGGCCAGCGCTCCCCGGCGGACGATCTCGCCGGCGGAGACGTCGACGACCGTGCTGCCGCCGCCGGGTGTCCGGCCGCCGTCGAGCAGGACGGCCGCGGCCGCGCGGACCGGCTCGCCCAGTTCGGAGAGTTCGCGGACGCTGCCCGTGCCGCTGACGTTGGCGCTCGTGGCCGTGATCGGCTCGAAGCGCTCCAGGAGCGCCAGTGCGAGGTCGTGGTCGGGAACCCGGATTCCCACGCGGTCGCGGCCGGCCGTCAGGACGTCCGGGACGACCGTCTTGCGCTCGACGACGACCGTCACCGGCCCGGGGAGGAACTCGTGCATGAACCGCCGTTCCTCGGCGGTGGGGCTGGCGTACTGGAGCGCGGCCTCGACGTCCGGAACCGCCAGCGAGACGGGGTTGTCGCGGTCGCGGCCCTTCGCCTCGAAGACGCGCTCGACCGCGGCGGCGTCGACGGCGTTTGCGCCCAGGCCGTAGACGGTCTCGGTGGGGTAGACGACCAGGTCGCCGTCGGCGAGGGCAGCGGCCGCGCGGTCGAGGTCGGCGTCGTCGCTCTCGGCGTCGTCGCTCATGATCGCAGGTCGGGTCCCCCGGAGCAAAAAGGCGGTCGCTTAGAACTCGTCGAGGGCGGCCTCGACGTCGTCGTAGTCGGGGAACTGCGGCCAGTGCTCGGCGACCCAGGCGTACTGGACGACGCGCTCGCCGTCGAGTAAGAAGACGGCGGGCCGGGGCTCGGTGATCCCGGTCATGCCGTCCAGGTCGTGGGCGATGCCGTAGCGCTCGGCGACGCCGGCGTCCGGATCGGAGAACAGCCGGTAGTTCCGATCGGCGATCTCGCGGTCCGCGATCAGGGTCTTGTGTTCGTACGGCGAGGAGATGGAGACGCCGACGACCTGGAGATCGCCGTCGGCCTCGCGGCTCGCGGCTCCGTCGTCGCCGCTCGACCGTTCCGAGGACTCCCGGTGGTCGTCCTCGCGCGCCCCCCATCCCCTGTCGCGCACCTCGTTCCAGAGGTACGTCGCCGGGAAGGCGCCGTCCATCGGGTGGAACAGCAAGAGGACGGGGCCCTCGTCGATCAGCTCGGAGAGGGCGCGGTCCTCCCAGTACTCGTCGTTCACGAGCGGGCGCTCGAAGTCGGGAGCCTGCTCGCCCGGCTCGGGGTGGTCGGCGGGGGGCAGGTCGACGACGTCGAAGTCCAGTCCCATGACCATCAGGCCTCGCCTCCCTCGCCGTAGGTGGCCTCGAGGTACTCGACGATGTTCGCGCTCTCGGACATGGTGACGCCGGTGGTCTCGTCGACGATCGCCGGGACGGTGCGCTTCCCGGAGATGCGCTTGACCACGTCACGCTCCGAATGCATCGGTTCGACGAACCGCGACCGGTACGCCAGGCCCAGGTCCTCCAGCGCGCGGACGACCCGCTCGCAGAACGGACAGGCCTGCAGCCGGTAGAGCGTGATGGCTGGCTCGCTCATCGCCCGGTCGTTGGGGCGATTGCCGGGTAAGCCCTTCGGACGGGGCACGGGTGACTGCCGCGATCGCTGATCCGGCACTGAGCGCCGCCAGGACGGGCGAGTTCGCGAGTATGTCGGGTATGACAACCCTTAATCCCGACGGCGGCGAAGGGGGCACGATAATGGGCGTAGCCTCGGCTGCCGCTGCGCTGGGCGGACTCGCGGTCCCCGGAGCGACGGGCGTGGCCGGCGTGCAGGTGACCGACGGGGCCGTCATGGCCGTCGGCGCGGTCACGATCGTCGTCCTGATCGGGCTGTCGGCGTTTTTCTCCTCCTCGGCGATCGCCATGTTCTCGCTGGCGGCCCACCGCGTCGACGCGCTCGTCGAGGACGGCAGCCCCGGGGCCGAGACGCTCAAGCGCCTCAAGGACGACCCCCACCGGCTGCTGGTGACGATCCTCGTGGGCAACAACCTCGTCAACATCGCCACGTCGTCGATTGCGACCGGGCTACTGGCGATCGCGCTGGACGACCAGGGGCTGGCCGTGGTGGCCTCGACGTTCGGCGTCACCGCCCTCGTCTTGCTGTTCGGCGAGAGCGCCCCCAAATCCTACGCCGTCGAGAACACCGAGTCGTGGGCGCTGACGATCGCGCGGCCGCTGAAGGTCGCCGAGCGCGTGCTGCTCCCGCTGATCGTCGTCTTCGACTTCCTCACCCAGCAGCTCAACCGCGTGACCGGCGGCCAGTCGGCCATCGAGACCTCCTACGTCACCCGCGAGGAGATCCGCGACATCATCGAGACCGGCGAGCGCGAGGGCGTCCTCGACGAGGAGGAACGCGAGATGCTCCAGCGCACGCTGCGCTTCAACAACACCATCGCCAAGGAGGTCATGACCCCGCGCCTGGACGTGACGGCCGTGCCCGCCGACGCCACCGTCGAGGAGGCCATCGAGACCTGCGTCCAGAGCGGCCACGCGCGGCTGCCGGTCTACGAGGGCAGCCTCGACAACGTCATCGGCGTCGTCCACATCCGCGACCTCGTGCGCGATCTCAACTACGGCGAGGCCGACGGGAGTGCCCTCGAGCTGGACGACCTGATCGACCCGACGCTGCACGTTCCCGAGTCGAAAAACGTGGACGAGCTGCTCGCGGAGATGCGGGACAACCGGATGCACATGGTCGTCGTCATCGACGAGTTCGGGACCACCGAGGGGCTGGTGACGATGGAGGACCTCACCGAGGAGATCGTCGGCGAAATTTTCGAGGGCGAGGAGGAGGAACCCATCGAGTTCCTCGACGACGAGACGGCCATCGTCAAAGGCGAGGTCAACATCGAGGAGGTCAACGAGGCCCTGGAGATCGACATCCCGGAGGGCGAGGAGTTCGAGACGATCGCGGGATTCATCTTCAACCGCGCCGGCCGGCTCGTCGAGGAGGGCGAGACCATCGAGTACGACGGCGTCGAGATCCGCGTCGAGCAGGTCGAGAACACGCGGATCATGAAGGCCCGCGTCACCCGCACGGCCGAGTACGGCGCCGACGACGACGGCGAGGCCGAGCCCGAGCAAGCCCGCCAGGACTGACGCCGGGGGCGGCCCCCGACCCTGCATGGGCAGGCCGTGGCGGTAACTCCGCGGGCGGCGGAGTGGCGTGGCATGGCAGAGTCCACGCCGACGCTCGGACAGCCGGTCGCCCTCGGGAAGGGCGTCTACCGGGTGCTGAAAGCCGAGGACGTGCCGTTCAAGGCCGGCGCGATCGCCTACCAGGCGTTCGTGTCGCTGATCCCCCTGCTGGTCCTGCTCGTGGTGGTCGCCGCGACCGTCGGCGGCCAGAACCTGGTCGAACGCATCCTCGACGCCACCGGCGGCCAGCTCCCGATGCAGGCCCAACAGCTCCTCCGGGGCGTGGTGCGCAGCGCCGCCGGCCAGACCAGCGCGTCGGTCATCGGCGTCGTCACGCTGGTGTGGGGGGCGTTCAAGATCTTCCGCGGCCTGGACAAGGCCTTCTCGGACCTGTTCGACACCGAGCGCAAGACCGGCATCGTCGACACGCTCGAGGACGGCGCCGTCGTCTTCGGCGCGATCGTCTTCGCCATCTTCGCCATGCTGGTGGCGGGGTCGGTGTTCGCCGTCCTGCCGGACCTGCCGCTCGGCGGATACCTCCCGCCCGTGTTGCTGGTCGGCGGGCTGTTCGTCGCGTTCCTGCCGATGTACTACGTCTTCCCCGACCTGGACATGAACTGGCGGGACGTGGTGCCCGGCGCGCTCCTGGCCGCCGTCGGCTGGGCGGTCCTGGAGGGCGTCTTCCAGTACTACGTCCAACTGGCCGGCAAGTCCGACGCCTACGGCGTCCTCGGTGCGGTCCTGGTGCTGGTGACGTGGCTGTACTTCAGCGGCCTCCTGCTGCTGATCGGCGCGTCGCTGAACGCGGTCATCGCGGGCCGGGGCACCGCCGAGCACCACGAGCGCATCCGCGAGGACAACACCGTCGCGCCGGACACGCCGGAAGACGAGAAAGGACAGCGGACCCCGGTTCCGGACCGCGGCGACGACGCCGGGCCCGTCACGTCCATCCGGGAGTTCGAGCGGTCGCTCGACGCGCTGGTCGCGGAGGCCCAGGATCAGGACGTCTCCGACGAGGCGCTGGTGGCGGCGCTGCGCCAGCGCGTCCGCTCGCCAGGGGACGTCTGGGGCCCCGACAGCCTCGCGGGCGATCACGGCGGCAGCCGTCGCTCGGGGACGGGCTCGGGCTCGGCGTCCGACCGCTCCGCGCCGTCGCACGACTAGGGCCCCATCAGGGTCGCTCGGACTCGCGGTCGGCCGCCGGCGAGCCGGCGGCGTCCTCCAGATCCTCGAGGGAATCGGTCTCGAGCAGGCGCTGGAGCTTGCGCTCGAACTGCTCGTCGGTGAGCTCGCCGCGCGCGTAGCGATCGCGCAGCGTCGCCAGCGCCTCGTCGTCGACGTCCGCACGATCGGCAGCGGCCGCGTCCGCTCGCTCGCGGTCGACGGCGGCGTCCCGGGGCTCGTCGCGGTCCGCCGCCTCGTCCTCGCCCGAGAGGATCGCGACGAGCGGCACGAGGACGACGTAGCCGAACAGCATGAACGCGAGCCACCAGTCCTGGTGGGCCAAGAGCGCGGCCAGCCAGATGCCGGTCACCAGCAGTGCCGTGATCCCGGTGACGTCCCCGCGGGCGCGCGCAAGAGGGCCTGACCCCGCCATGGTCGTCAGTACCACTGCCGGCAGTAAAAAAGGCGCCGTCGTCAGAACGCCTCGGGGTCGAAGCGGTCGGCCTCCCAGCGCTCGCGCTGGTCGTCGATCGCGTGCGCCTCCGAGACGATGTCGGTGTAGTGGGCAACGACATCCGTCCGGGTGAGCAGACCCGCCAGGTCGATGCCGTCGACGACGGCGAGCTTCTTGACCCCCTCGGCCTCCATCTTCGCGACGGCGCTGCGCAGCGTCGCGTCCGGCGCGATCGAGATCAGGGGGTGGCTGACCACCGCGGCGACGGGGATCTCCGCGAACGGGCGGCCGCTCTCGGCGCCGGCGGCCAGAGCGTCGGTCTCGGTGACGATGCCGTGGGGATTGCCCTCGACGGTGACGACGACGCTGCCGACGCCCGCGGCGAGCATCCGCTCGACGGCGACCTGCAGCGTCGACTCGCGCGGACACGTCACCAGATCGGTCGACATGACGTCCGCAACCAGCATGCTCGCGTTATCCACACCCGAAACACACGTGGGTTCGGATCGCTTCGGAGCTCGATGTGCGGCGGGGCCGCCCTACAGGAGGAGGCCCTCGACGGCGGCGAAGACGCCGTAGCCGGCCGCGAACGCGAGCGCGAGCGAGCCCAGCCACGCCAGCACGGTGTAGCCCATCTTGCGGCCGCTGACGGCGCCCTCACCGGCGGCGTAGCCGCTGCCGATGATCGCCGAGACGATGATCTCGTTGAACGAGACGGGGATGCCGAAGAAGACGGCGACCTGCGCGATGGCGAAGGAGGGGATCAGCGCCGCGATGGACCGCCGCGGACCCAGCGAGGAGTAGTCCTGGCTCAGCGCCTTGATCATGCGGGGGGCGCCGGTCCACGAGCCCAGCAGGAGGCCGACGCCCCCGAAGGAAAGCAGGGCGATCAGCGGGACCGCCAGCGCGATGGCGCCGCCCGACAGCAGCGGGAGCAGCGGGCCGATCGCCAGCCCGACCTGGCTGCCGCCGGCGGAAAAGGCCACCAGCCCGCCGAGCGCGAGGAGGAAGCGCCGCTGGCCGCCGGCGGGGTCCCGGCAGAGGTCCCACCAGAGCGCGAGCGTGACTGCCAGCGCGGCGGCCGCGGTCACGAGGACGGCGACTGCGAGCGGCGCGGCTCCGACGCGCGCGCCGGCGGCGCTGGCGAGGGAGGCGGCCTCGCCGGGCGGGCCCAGCAGGACGAACCGGACGTTCGCGAGGACGGCGCCGACGGCGCCGCCAAGCAGCGGGACGGCCAGCGACTCGGGGACGGCGTCCGCCCGCAGGGCGCGCGCGGTGGCGTAGGCGATCGCGCCGCCGATGAACGGCGTGGCGACCCACAGCGCGGCGATCTCGCGGTACTTGTCCCAGGCGGGCACGCCGCCCAGCGCCAGGCCGACGCCGACGACGGCGCCGGTGACGGTGAACGCCGTCGCGATCGGGTAGCCGGCGAACACCCCGACCGCCACCAGGATGGCGGCGGTCCCGAGCGCGACGGTGGCCGCCGCCGGCGTGAGCGTGGCGTGGCGGATCAGCTCGTGGCCGATGGCCTGCGAGACGTTCGCGCCCTGTAACACCGCGCCGGCGAGCCCGAGCAGGCCGACGACGAACCCGGCGCGCATCACCGAGATCGCGTTCGCGCCGACCGCGGGCGCGAACGGCGTCGAGCCCGACGATCCCGCGCCGATCGCCCAGGCCATGAAGAGGCTGGCCGCACCGGCGACGAGAATCGTCGCGACGGCCGCTGGCGCTACCATCTACGCCGCGATTCGGCCGGAAGCTGTAATAACCTGCCGACACGGCCCCGGTCGGCACCGCGCGAGCACCGGGACGGGTCCGAAGCCTTAACCCGGATGGACCGCCCAGTCAGTGGGGAGATGGTGGGGGCAACGGTGTTTGGCCGGCTGCGTGCGCTCGCGAGTGCGCGAGCGGGCCAGGACGCCGAACCCGAGTTCGCGTGCCAGCGCTGCGGCGCCGGGTTCGAGGCCCAGCGGCAGGTCTGTCCCGAGTGCGGCGGCTACCACATCGACCGCCCGGAGTGGTGAGCCGCCGCCCGACGCCCCAGTGGCCACGCCGGCAGCGGCGGCGGCCGCGGCGTTCGACGAGGCGCGCGAGCACCCCGAGGAGCTGACGGTCGCGATCCTCCCGGACACGGGCGAGCGATACCTCTCGACGGGGCTGTTCGAGACGTCGGGGCGCGAGCGCCCCGCGGTCAGTTCACTCGAGGTCGAAGCGGTCGAGGGTCATGACCTTGTGCCAGGCGTCGACGAAGTCGTCGACGAACTTCTCCTCGGCGTCGGCGGCGCCGTAGACGTCGGCGTAGGCGCGGAGGCGGGCGTTCGACCCGAAGATGAGATCGAACCGGGTGGCCTCCCACTCGACGTCGCCGGTCTCGCGGTCGCGAACCTCGAAGAACTCCTCGTCCTCCGAGACCGACTCCCACTCGTAGCCCATGTCGAGCAGGTTCACGAAGAAGTCGTTGGTCAGCGTC